>NZ_JACGVK010000124.1:0-117446 GCF_014077185.1 Colwellia sp. MB02u-10 | reverse complement strand
AATGAATTACGCACCATATGCACAATACAGAGCTGTACCTGCGTTTGAGGATAAACGGTATTAATGGCATCAGGAAAACCTTTAAGGCCATCGACACAGGCGATGAGAATATCTTTTACCCCTCGATTTTGAAGTTCAGTTAACACGTTGAGCCAGAACTTAGCCCCTTCATTTTCGGATATCCACATGCCGAGCAATTCTTTATGGCCTTCAATATTGACGCCTAAGGCGAGATAAACTGCTTTATTAATCACGCGTTTGTCTTGCCTGATTTTAACCACCAAACAGTCTAAATAAACAATGGGGTAAACCGCATCGAGTGGCCTGGCTTGCCATTCAATCACTTGCTCAATAACGGCGTTTGTTACGCGAGAAATAAGCGAGGGTGACACATCAGCATCGTACATTTCCTTGAAGGTAGCGACGATATCACGCGTGGTCATGCCCTTGGAGTACAGGTATAAAATCTTGTCGTCCATCGAGGTGAAGCGGGTTTGGTTTTTCTTCACAAGTTGAGGTTCAAAGCTTGAATCTCTATCGCGTGGTGCATCTAAATCGACTTGACCATCTTCGGCTCTGATGGTCTTCGATGAATAACCATTACGGTAGTTATTTTGCTGGGATTGTTCATGGCGAGCGTAACCAAGATGTTCATCTAGTTCAGCATTAAGTGCTGCTTCAACCGTTATCTTGGTTAACATTCTACGAAAGTCAGTTAAGTCTGCTTCCGTCTTAATTGATTTAGCCGCTTGCTTACCAAACGCTTCGAGTGCTTTCTTATTCATAGTCTGCCTATCCTTAACCCTACATGGGTATTAATAATAGTCAGTTACACAGATTTTGTTACAGGGTCCTTGATCAATATTTTTCTAATCTGAGCATCATACATATCCTCCTTATTCACCAGAATTAAATCCTATTGAACAAGTCTGGTGGTAACTTTATGATTGATAAGTTATCAAACTTCTCGGTTAAGTGTCCTTGATGCCAAGCCGCACCATTCAGAACTATTACGGCGTGTCGTCCCTTTGGAGCTTTTTGGGAGATCAATGATAAGTGCTCTTCCAATCACATCCATATTCATAAATGGAGCGACTAATGCCTCTGTATCTCATGTTGCTGGGCAAACCGCACCAAAAAGATAAGCATATAATAGCTCTTGATCTCGCTCCTTTTATCGCCCAGAGTCTTGTCGTTGTATTTTGCTGTCCAAAGCGTGCCTCATCTTGACACCACACATCGACATTTTTAAGACTAACATTCCACGGGATCGTGAGGATCACTTCCATTTGGAGTTTTTTTTAAATCATCTCGAATTTCTTGTGATTTTTTTGGATGTCTCGAGCGACTAGTTATCCACGAAAAACCTAGTTGATGTAACAGCCAATAAATATTATCAATTGAATAGTCGACTTTAAATTCTTGCGTATATAAGCAACAAGTGTTTGTGCCTTGAGTCTTCCGCCTTTGGACTTAATACTATTATCATGGATATACGGGCTTAACTGAGAGAATTGTTGTTCATTTAGGTTACAAGATCGCCTAGAGCGAGATTTTTCTTTTAAACCATCGAAACCTTGGGCGTAGAGCTTTCTCACCCAATCATTGACGATACGACGATTAACATTTAAGTTTTTGCTGTTTGAGTATTATTAATGCCGGATGTTACTTGTGAAATAGCCATTAAACGAACACGCATTGGTTTCCTTTGCGATAAGTGACTTAAAGTCTATACATTAAAATGAATTCATAAGCGGTGATATTTACATATGAAAATATCACCGCTTAGATCAAAAACTTAATCAAAATGGTATAAGCTGCCTGTACGGCAGTGAACATTAGCTCAGCGCTAGGGGGACTTTTTGAGCATTTCTAAACTGCCAGTGCGGCAGTGAACATAAATTAACTGAAAAAGGTCAATTTATAAATTTTCTAAGCTGCCTGTACGGCAGTGAACTTTTTTGTGAACGATTTATTTTTAGATACAACTTTCTAAGCTGCCTGTGCGGCAGTGAACAATAGAATAACAGTACAAAAATAAGTTACAACAGCTAGTTAACGATAAAAACGTATTTTACCCTTTATTTTCTATATATCTATAACTCATTGTTTACCAGGTTAATTTTTAAAGAACAATTTTTAGATTAAAATCTAAAGTAGATTAGCCGTAAATAACTAACCTACTTTTATACAAGTTAAAACTAAAACCAAGGCACTGTGGCGACTTTGCTTAGACCATAAGTATTAAATTCACCACTAACTGCCGTTGATTGTAATACAGCATGCTCAATAAATAGTTTAATATTATTTTGCTTGGTTGATGCACTGTTGATTTGCACAAACGGCAGTTTTAATAACTTTTGCTGTGTATCCGATATTTTTACCCACGCATCTTGCTCACTTAACCAACCTTTTGCAATTGAACGCTTACGTTTATTATTGGCACTTTTACTTTGTACACGCTTTATAACGCGGTATTGGACACTATCTGGCACTGGTAAAATGTTTTCAACCGAACAATAATCTCTTAATCCTTTTAACCAATCGGTTTGATGTAAATTATTTATACCTTGTTCATTACCATGCAAACGTAGGGTATTCCCTAATGTTTTTTCAACATTAGGGAAACTCACGCCAATATTATTAGTTTGCTGTCTCGCTAATGCACGGTGTAATTTAGACATTAAATTACTTAGCAACACAGGCTCGGTCGCCTCTGGATCTGGTAATAATTTTATATCGCAATAAAAATCCATAATGCCTCCTATTCGCCAAATACGCCGCCACGAATTAACATAGCCATTAGATAGTGCTGCTGCTCTGTTGTTGGTTCTTTACCTTTAATCATCCAAGTATCTAATAAATTATAAAAGTCGTTTTTTTCCTTGGGTTGACGATAAGCCGCACCACGATTAGTGACAGAGCCATAAGGTTCTACAGCAATAGGCCCAACGTCTTCTACCGCTGGATGCCAAGTGTCTATGGTGCGTAATGCGTTACCAATTTTTTGAGAGTGCATGGCTGCTTGGCCTTGAAGTTGATATAAAAACTTACTTTTATCACCTTTACCACCGCCAATGACTAATTCTTGGGAAGGATAAACTGCTTGGCCTTCACCTAGTTGGCTATAAGCTTCAACTTTTATAAAGGTATGGTTTTGTGTTAACCCTTGTTGAATAAAGCCTGCTAACTTGGCGATTTTTTCGCCTGTTGAAAATTTGCGCAAATTATAATCTTGGCAATCAAATGTTATTTGCTCGTCGGCCACGGTAACCACTACTTTCACGTTTTCAGCACCAACACGGTTTCGCCATAAAAAACGCCCACTAGCAATATTAAAGGCGTAGCGTTGTGCTAATTCAGCAAAGCCAGTGTCACTTTGATATTGCTGAATTTTTTCAGCTAACGCCGTTTGATAGTCAGGGCTATTACAGGTAGACGGGGTTGATAAACCCCCTAATACACGTAAGGTAAATACCACTTTAAGTGTATCTGTACTGTGCTGTAATGCGGCAATATCAACCGTTTGTAAATTAGCTTTTGATACTTCAGCATCTAATTTTTCAGGAGCGTTGGCCGTTACTGATTTTAAGCGATTTGAAATAGTCCCTCGTACGGATTTTTCACCTACTTGTATTGCCTGCCACGTTTGTTCGTTCCAATTCCCTGAAAACATTAAGGCGTCTGATGGTACTAATTTCGCTTCAAATGCCAATACTGAAGGGGTTTTTAATTTAAATTCAGCCATGTTTATTACTCCATTTAATAAAATTCATCTTTTTTTGGTCTTCGTTTTTACATTTAGTCTTGTCTTAGTTATGTGTTAGTTATGTACGCTATTAGTTAAAAAGGCGTTTCTTCAAAAAGATCTGGCTCAAGTACTTCTTCAACAAATGGGCTTGATTTAGCGACATACCAGGGGTATTTATGTTCGTAGTGCCACAGTATCCTAGTGATATTTTTTACCCTGTATACGCTTTGCCATTCACCTACGCTATAGGCCGCTTCCGTAAATACAGTCGGCACTTTAGCATCACGCACATTAGCGACTTTACCTGCGTCATAAATAGGAGATATGGCACAATAGCCTGTGGTAATAGGTACTAAATAACCCGTATTAGGTTTTTTTACATAATGCCACTCAGCCTTATTATTGGCTTCAGCTTTTATTGTGCTATTTATGCTTGTCTCGTCGTGTTCATTTGAGGTTGTTTTTTGTGCTTTATATTTAAGTTGCGCAAAGTCACACCATGCATCAAATAAACAAAACTCAGGTTGTTTTTGCTTTTTTTGTTTATAATAGCTTGCTAAATAATCACTACGATCAATTAACACAAAACCGGGCATGAGCTTACGTAATGCTTTGTCTTCTTCACCTAACACCGTCATTTCAATGTTTTCAATATGGCTTATTTGTCCGCCCGCTAAACGTAATCTAGGAATGTTCTGCTTAACATTGGCAATTAAGCCTTCTGTAGTTTCAGTATCGCCACTTATTAAGCCATTAACTTCAATTAATAAGGAAATTTGCATATGCATGCGCCCTTCTTCATTTATCGGTGCGGTATTACCCTGCTGAGTTAACGGATTACGCGATAACGCAAAGACATAATCACCCCAGCCTTTGGGTTGTCGTGCGTGCACTGTATTTTGATGGCTAACAACAGCGACACCACCTAAAGCTACCTTTAATTCTGCCGGCAATTGACGAGAAAGCGCATGAGCAAAACCTAAAAAATTGGTAATAGCTGGAAAGCCATAGGTTAAACCCGCTATAGCATTGGCGTTTTGTACTGATATTTTTTTCAGTAATAAATATTGGCTCATACTAGAGTTCTCCTCGTTTTAGTGTGGCACGCTCAAAGCGTTTTAATTGATGTAAACACAACTTGGCAAAATAGGCGTGTTCAATATCACTTAGCTGATAATGCTCGTTATTTTTTAATTGTTTGATTAACCAGCTCGCAAAATCTGCGGCAACTATTGTTAGCCAATCTTGTTTTTCACGCTCTTGTTGAAAGGCATGGTTTGGATTGTAAACATCAAGCCATAATGTATGCGCTTGTTTAAGCTTGTTATCAGTATCTGGTAATGTTGCCCAGCCAGCTTCTAGTAGTTGAATATTGGCGGCGTGCATCATGAGTTGATCAATAATAGGTAAAATAAAATGATGGTCACGCTGATAACGTATTTTAAAATTACGTTGTTCTGGGGTTAGGTTCGTTAAAAAGGCTTTAAAGTCGCGTAAATAACTTGATACTGTAGAGGTAAATTGTCGATTAAATATACTCAGCTGAGTTATAGGGGGTTTAATTTGCGCTTTAAACGCAGGTGGAGCAGCATTAAGTAAATAATTTTGACCATAACGTTCACTATTTAGCTGTGAAATATTTTGCGGTTTTGAACCGCCAAAACTTTGTATCACGGTATTTAGAAAACTTGTATCAATAGCGTCATGGTATTTATTGGCTCTGCGCGCATCACGTATTTCTTTTGAGTCACCAAAACGTGTGCCCGTTACTTTTTTATGCAGTTTATGCGCTAGCGATGATGAAAATAACGGGCACAGTAAATGGTATTCAGTTTCGCCATCATCACTTTTTAATGGAAAATAAAGCTGCTTGCTAAGTGTGTGAGATGAAAGCTTTTCATCGGCCAATGCGAGTTTAAAACCTACAATCCAACTTTGTATTAATTCAGTTTTATCAGTAAATGTTATTAACGCATCGGCTTTATTCTGTTGTAATTGCGCGATTAAACTATCGCCATTCACTTGTAGTTTTAATAGTTTAGCAACATCTAATGCGGCGGCATTACCCACTACATCAATGGCTTTATCCGTTAGTTTGGCGGTAGCAAGATATTGGTTATCAGTAGTGCTGATGTTATTCACTAAAACACTACTGGCTTTTGCATCACTATGGGTAAATTTAGCAGCATGCGTTGCTAAACTAATTTGTTTAGCTCGCCTTGCTGCATCGGTTAACCATACTTCAGGCTTAAAACTTTCTTCTATTGGCATTGCCTGTTCAGCATAGTCAGCTTTTGCTCTCGCAATAGCGGTTTCATCCGCTTTTTCTAGCACTTTATTCAGTGCTTTTTGTAACGGTTCAAGCTTATTCTGTTTACGCTGTTCAATATAATCAGCAATTGCTTGTGTTAATGTGGCTTCCATACGTAGTCCTTTTACTTGATTTGGTAAACACCTGGTTGTTGATGCCCGTGCCAAGTTGTATTTTCATCTTGTTCTAATGCTCTTAAACCTATGACACCAAACTGTTCACTGGTTTTTTGTCGGCTCTGACTTAATTTATCGGCAAAAAATTGATACGTTTGCACTGTGGTTAAATTGAACCACCAATAATGACCCTGGGCTAATGCAATGCTCTCAGTAAAAAAATGGTTATCTTGTGCGATATATTTAGGTGGGTAGCCCGTATCATCTATTTGACTCCACACCAATTTTTCATCTTCAGGTAGCCGTAAAACAAACTAGTCTGTGGTTGTATTTTCTAAATTCGTTTTGCTTAATAAATTCATCACTCCAGTCTATTGCGGATGAACCACACCACCATACTGATGCTGGATATGGCGCGTTATAAAATTTTTCATGATTGATATTTTACCCATGACACTAAGGTTAGTTGTATTTTCATCTTTTTCTAATATTCTTAAACCTATCACCAAACTATTCGCTGGTTTTTGTAGGCTCTGATTTAATTTGTCGGCAAAAAATTGATAGGTTTGCGCTGTGGTTAAATTGAACCACCAATAATTACCCTGCGCTAATGCAATGCTCTCAGTAACAAAATGATTATCTTGTGCGATATATTTAGGTGGGTAGCGCGTATCATCTATTTGACTCCACACCAATTCTTCATCTTCAGGTAGCCGTAAAACAAACTCTTCTTGTGGTTGAGATTTTCTAAATTCGGTTTGCTGAATAAATTCACCACTCCAGTCTATTGCGGGAGAATCACACCACCATACTGATGCTGGATATGGCGCGTTATAAAATTTTTCATGGTTGATATTTTCACCCATGACACTAAGGTTTATTCTTAAAGCACGGTGCTCTTGTACGGCAAATGAATCGACCGGTTTTACCGATTTCTTTGTATTCAGCGCTGTTACCTTTAAGAAGTTATTTGAGTCTAGCGGTGGCTCTTTTATTCTTGGTATTGCCGAAATACTGTCAAGTTCAGTCGTTAATAATTCATTTAAATCTTTGCAATTTAACGGCAAGTCAGGGGTTTCAAAGCCTGGTTTACAATAAGCGACACTTTCACCTTTTAAGGCGCGTATATTTTTATTGAGCATAACCACATTAGCGCTAGTCGGTGGGTTTTGTCTGTGGCGTTGAATACGCCCCGCCAATTGAATAATTGACCTGAGCGAACTGGGCTCAGCAATTACCCAATCATAATCATGGTCGCGCCCTACTTCGACGACCGATGTGCCTAACACTATAAACACGTTGTTTTCGGTTGTGCTATTTACAAGTGATTTGGCTATTTCAGGTTGTTGCCATAACAACTCAGCGTCGTAGCGTGTTAGTGCTTTATCTAAACGTGATTCTTTGTAAGAGCGTAACGCCATCGGAAATTTCGAATGATAAATACAAAAATGAAAGCTGTACTCTGCCTTTGGCGACATAGCTAACAGCGCTTTAGCCATGGCAATCATCGGATTAATATTGGCCATGCGGATAACACCAATTGATACTTTTTTTCCATTGTTATGAGTGACAAAATGCGCGTTGTGTAGCTGATGAATTTGTTGATGAATAACCTGTGCTACCGCATCAAAAATGGCCTGTGGATTTTTTTCTTGTTGTACTTTTTCTGAGTACTCATGGTCCACATTCACGATTTTACCTTTACGTGAAACCCTTGTGTTTTTGGTTGATTTTTTTAATCGTGTTGCAACAAAATTTATCGTTTGTTGCTTAAATGCTTTGTCGTTGTTAATGGCGAGTGCTTCACTTTTGTTTTCATCAAACCATGCGCAAATAACATCTTTATTATTGTTATGTGGAAAATTCGCTTGGTTGTAATGCTTTCGCCCAGCGCTATAAGCATTGTATAGCGCTTCAATTAACGCAGGCGGTAAAGTTGCTGAAGACAATAATGCCCGTGACCCTAACATATCGGCCCAATTGACTAAACGACATAAGGCAGATAAATCTTCTAAACTAAAGTTGTCAGGCTCATCTAAAATCAAATCAGAGGTTAACAAACGTAACATGGGGGCTATTTGTTTACCGCCTCGTTTGCTCTCTGTTGCTGGCATTAGATGATCAATGGTACTAACTAATACAGGCGCACTAATTAACGGCTCTAATTTTGAACTAGCTGCCAACCAACGCTTTAAACGACCATCATAAATTTGGCCTTCGTAACTGACATGAAATTGTTGGTAAAGATCGTTGGCTGACTCGCCACCATGATCAGGCTTTGCTGAATCTGTTTCTTCTTTATCTAGCTGGTGTAGTAATTTAACCGCGTTTGAACCAATTAAGACGGCTAGTTCGTCATCACCGAGTTTCAGTAAATCACGATAAGCATCACCTGTTTGCAGTGTTAGAGTGCGTAAACCAAGCGCAACAGAGAACCGACACCCTTCACGCTCATCAGCAAAGGCATACATAACACGTGCATTTGCCATGGTTTTTCCACAGCCAGTTGACGCCATGTTTATGCCAAAAAAACCTTGTTTCTCACTGGCTTTAGCAAAGGTTTTTGCAACTTTAAAGGCTTTATCTTGCCATTGATATTTTTTCTGCTTAGCGCTTTGTGAAAATAATCTATGTTGTGCTATCGCAGGTAGTGAATATTTTAAAGCTGGTAAATTTTTGGCAAATAGAAGCGCATTATGAGCAACGCCAATGTTATGCTCGTCTAACTTTTGCTTTAACTGATTGGTTTTTCTGTCGGTATTAGCATTGGCTTGGTAAGTATTATCCCGCCATTGTGTTTTTGATTCTTTGCTTTCAAGTGAAGAGTAAAAATGGTCTGCTAACATAAGTGATAAGCGCGATAAGTGGCTAATAAAGCGTCGGCCAAGCCAATCAATGTCTTTATTTAGTTTATCTTGTACTTTCTGTTCTATATTTAGGCCTTGATTAGCTTGATTAATATTAGCTAATTGCGTTAACCATTGCTTATCAGTTAAACCTTTCACAAATGCTTCAAATAACCTTAACGACACCCATTCATCTCGGTAAGGTTCTAACTTAGATGCAGTGTTGCCTGTTATTTTTTGTTGAAAAGAGGTGCCATTTCCAAGCAAAAGCACGGTAGTATTGGCTATTGGAATATTAAGATAGAGGTTTTCTGTTTTAGCTTCGGTGAGATAGAGAACTCTGCCATCTTTTTGCATTACACAACAATATTCTAAGTAATAGATATTGGCGCGTTTTGAATGAAGAATGGTTTTCAAATCCGTTGAACTTAGGTTTTCCAATGTAAGAACATAATCCTTTATAATCCCTTATAGCCATACATTGCCCTTGTCACTTTTCATTGTCAATAGATGCATATTATATAAGCCAACATAGTGTATTTTAATTTTTAAACTGAAATCCCTAATACACCTCAAGTTTTTAGTTAACTTGACCACTTCTGATTGATGCCAGCTTAATTCGAATCAAGTCAGACATTTTATCTTTGGTAAGCATTACCCACTAGTTATCTTATTATTAGTTTTATTGGGGGTGAGGGGGTCATTAAGGCTAAGTGTTTATGTGAATACCTGCGATTGGTTAATTAACGTTCAGTAGCTGTGTTAGTTTTTCTAGCAGTGAATCAAGTAACAGCTTCTAAAAAAGGTAATTAAACCCTATTCCCTAGCATTAACACACAGTATTATCCGTAAACAGTGTGTTAATGCTTATTTTAAGAGATAATGTAGCACTGAACACTCGCAATTTTATGGCATTAATGATCATGATAAAGCGCTAATAAAAAGAGATTTTATGAAAAAAATGACCAAACTATTCGCACTATGTGCGTTAACCCTAAGCCTTTTTGTAGGTGCCAACGCGAGTGCGGCCACCTTTACTTTTACCGCTATTCCCGATGCAGATGAGTCTCAGCTGAGAACCCGCTTTGAGCAGGTTGCCCTCTATTTATCCAAGCAACTTGGCGTTGAGGTAAAATATGTGCCCGTTAAGTCTTACTCAGCCGCGGTAACCGCCTTTAGAAATAATCAGGTGCAGCTTGCTTGGTTTGGTGGTTTATCTGGAGTACAAGCCAGACGATTAGTGCCAGGCTCACAAGCGATTGCACAAGGTTATGAAGATCAGTTTTTTAAAAGCTACTTTATTGCCCACTACAGCACAGGCTTAGCACTGAGTGAGAGTTTTCCTGATATCACCGACAAAACCTTTACCTTTGGCTCAAAAGGTTCAACCTCAGGTCGCTTGATGCCACAATATTATATCGAGCAGCACTTAAAGCAAAAACCACAACAAGCCTTTAAACGGGTGGGATTTTCGGGCGACCATAACCGTACTATTGTGCAAGTTCAATCAGGTACTTACCAAGTGGGTGCGGTAAATTATAAAGTGTGGGAAAGTGCCCTCGCCGCCGGTAAAATAGACACTAATAAAGTCAAGGTTATTTGGCAGAGCCCCACCTACCCTGATTACCAATGGACAATACGCGCTGATGTTGAAGCCAATTTTGGCGCCGGCTTTGCTGACAAAGTGCAAGCAGCACTGCTTAATATGAATAGTCCTGAGCTGTTAAAAAGTTTTCCACGTTCTGCTTTTGTTAAAGCTCAAAACAAAGATTTTCAACCGGTGGAAGACGTGGCTAAACAAATAGGGCTTATCGATTAATGCTCACCCTTGCCAACCTAAACCTGCATTATGATAAAACTGCTGGCGCAAATTCCCGTAAAAAAACCGGTAAAAACAAGCAGTCTACTCAGGTAATTTTTGATCTGAGCCTGACCATCAATGAAGGTGAAAAAGTTGCGATTATCGGTCCCTCTGGTGCGGGTAAATCTAGTCTGCTACACCATATTTATCAAGCGTTAATAACCCGTGCGGCTCTGTGTTCACAGCGCCAGGGTTTAGTGGATAATCTCAGCATCTATCACAATATATTTATGGGTGCTTTAGCTCGACACCACTGGTTATACAACTTAGTTAATTTAATGAGACCTTTCAAGCAAGATTTACACGATATTGCAGCGCTTTGTCAGCAGTTAGAATTAGACCAACCCTTAACAAAGAAAGTGGATCAACTCTCTGGTGGGCAAAGACAACGAGTAGCCTTAGCCAGAGCTTTGTATCAACAACAAGATATTTTTATTGGCGATGAACCCTTCTCAGCGCTAGATCCCTTAATGACATCAAGACTACTTAACACCGTATTAGCGCGGCACAACAGTGTCATTATGGTGATTCATGACAGAGCCTTAGCCATGAGCGCTTTTGACCGTGTTATCGCGTTAGATAAAGGTCGCTTGATACTCGATAGCCAACAGCAGAGTATCGACCAAGAGCAAATTACGGCGCTATATCAAACTAGCGCAAGCGCGTAAGCTGCTTTTATGTCGCAACCCAAGCAGCTGCAACCAATACCATCATTGAAAAACCCACAATATGCTTTAGGTTATTGGCAGAAAGTCACGTTATCAATCTGGCTTATTGCCCTGATTATTCTGCCTTTTGCGGATATAGAAATTGTTAATTTTGACCCTTTCCTCGAGTTAACTCGTATGGCAAATGGGTTAGTAACCCCTGACTTTTTCGCCACTGAATACTTATTACAAGCCATTATGCAAACTGTTAACTTTGCCATTATCGGCGTCTGTTTAGGCCTAGTAATTGGTGCTCCCCTCGCACTAATATACCAACACCCGTTAATATCCAGCTGCTGTGCTTTTTTGCGGGCCATTCATGAAATTTTTTGGGCACTGCTATTTTTACAAGTTTTTGGGCTGTCTCCCCTGACCGGAATTTTGGCCATTAGCATCCCATTTGCCGCCACTTTTGCCCGCGTGTTTCACGATATCATCAATCAATCGTCAAATAGCCCTTTAGAAAGTATTGATAGCCGTGCCGATATGATTAGCCGTTTCACTTATGGTAAAATCGCCCAAGTTATGCCGCAACTGATGAGTTACACGCGCTACCGTTTTGAATGTGCCCTGCGCAGTAGCGCCGTACTCGGTTTTATCGGTATGCCCACGCTAGGTTTTTACATGGAAACGGCTTTTAGACAGGGCAACTATAGCGAGGGGGCCGCGTTATTAATGATATTTATTGCTCTTATCGGCACCATTCGTTACTGGTGCCCACCTAAGTTACTCGGGGTTTACCTGGTGATTGCCTGTGTGACACTGATAGATATTCCTCACATCGATAGCAGCTTACTGGTACGTTTTATTAGCCATGATATTTTACCTCCCGCCATAGCAAACGCGGCGACATTGGCTGAGGTTCAATGGTCATCAGTCACGGCTTGGTTTAGCGCTTTGTTGTCAGAGCAAGCTATTCCTGGGGCAATAGTCACCATTACCTTGGCGCTACTGGCCTTGGCAGCCACTCACTTTGTTAGCTTAAGCGCCCATATGATGGCGAGTAAGCATCTATGGCCTGCGCCCCTAACTTGGCTCGGCCGATTCAGCTTATTAATCGGTCGGTCAGTACCTGAATATATCTTAGCCTTTATCTTTTTAATGCTGCTTGGCCCATCAATGCTACCTGCTATTATTGCTTTAGCCATACATAATGGCTGTGTTATCGCTTACTTGGCGGTGAAACAAAGTAACGCTATTGCGCGCCAAGAAATGCAGATAAGTAAGCTAAATCAATTTAACTACCACATCATGCCAACTATCTATCCCAGTATGATGGCTTTGATGTTTTATCGCTTTGAGATCATAGTGCGAGAAACCGCCGTGTTTGGTATTTTAGGCATTATGACTTTGGGGTTTTATATCGACAGTAATTTCAGCGAAATACGCTATAGTAACGCACTCATTCTTATCACCTTTACAGCCCTGCTTAATGTCGCCATTGATATTATCTCAAGACGACTACTCAAATTTGAGAAAACCAGCCAAGCAAGCTGTTAAGTATGGCTACTTTGCATGGCTACTTTATTCGCCAACTTTGGCAAAACACTTCTTATATTTATCGGTGAACAAGCCACAAATAAAAATGGCAGCACCATGAGTTTTATCAATATTAAGCCTGTGGTGTTGTAAAATGAAAAGGCTGTTAACCGGTAAATATCATATGAAAATGGCAACTTAACCTTAAACATCCCATAACAGCATTGTTTGGCATAAAACGGCTATATTAGCGCTTACTTAGTTTAAAATAAAATATAGCCTGGGGAAATAAATCAGGGTAATAGCTTGATTTATTTCCCCAGGCTATTACCCCCACACTATTACAGGCATATTATTACAAGCACAAAAAAGCACGCTCTTGCTGTTGGCAATGCGTGCTTTTATATCAACTTATGTCGCATATTAAATAATTGAAAGTTCCACTGCAATATTGCCACGAGTCGCATTTGAATAAGGACATACTTGATGCGCTTTATCTACCATGATTTGTGCTTGTGCTTTATCCATATCGCCTAATGATATCGCTAGCTTAACCGCGATACCAAAACCACCGTCAATAGCACCAATAGACACTTCTGAATTAATATAAGTCTCGTTAGGTAAACTGGTTTTTTCTTCACCCGCGACAAATTTAAGTGCGCCAATAAAACAAGCGGCGTAGCCTGCAGCAAATAATTGCTCAGGGTTTGTACCTTGCCCGTCATCACCACCTAAACCTTTAGGCGTAGATAATGCAAGCTCTAAACGGCCATCGTCAGATTTTGCTATACCTTCACGTCCACCGGTTGCCGTTGCTTTTGCTGTGTAAGCAATATTTTCTAATACGTTCATCATTAACTCCAAGTGACAATAGTTTAAATTTAGTTTGCATGCAAAATAATATATCAAACAAATACTGATTGCAAATACTTTGTGTGCAAATTAAAATATCACTTAAAATATCACTTAAAATATCACTTCAAGGAGCAACTTATGTCATTTGAACAATTAACGCTCAAAAATCAGCTGTGTCATCGTTTATATATGGCCTCAAACAGCATTGTTCGTGCTTATCGTGAGCCACTAATGAAGCTTAATATTACCTATCCACAATATGTAGTTATGATGGCATTGTGGGAGCAAGACAAAATAACCATTGCAGCGCTGGTAGAAAAAACCGTGATTGATGGTGGTGCGATGACACAAATTTTAAAGAAAATGGCTGACAAAGGCTTGTTAGCCATAATTAAAGACCAGCACGACAAGCGCAAGCGTCTTGTTGAGCTAACGCAAGATGGGCAGGCCTTGAAAATAAAGGCGGTAAACATTCCTAATGAAATAAGCTGCAAGTTCAATAGTATCGACAGCATGCAAGCAAACCAGCTAATGCAATTACTAGATTTGGTGGTGAATGATCTAGCCGACAAGTCCTAAACCAAGATGTTTAGCGTATGAGTGTTAAACGTAAAATAACATTAAATTAGCAAAACTAGATTAGTCATAAAGTTAATATAATCGGCTCAAAAGTTAGCGTCACTACAAAGTTTACCTTAATGCTGTCATCAGTAAATCTGCTGATTATTAATGGATACAGACAAGATGAGAGTTAACTGAAAAATGCCTATCTTCATAATAGAAAACCTACAAGTCAGGCTTTCAGTGCGGCTTGAAACTTAGTATGGATAAGCTATATTAAAATAAGATACGCCTAATTTTCATTAAGTGCTTGAGGTTTGATAGCAATGAATCCCGACTATAATGTTGTAACTGTTGAAGCACTGATTACAGCTTATGATCCTATATTAGTCTTTTTATCCATACTCATTGCTATCTTGTCATCATTCAGTGCTTTTGGCATGGTTGAGCGAAATATTTCCAGCCGCCAAAGCAGTCAAAAAATAGCTTGGAATTTATTCGCGGCTTCCATGATGGCTATCGGTATTTGGGCCATGGGTTTTATTGGCTTTTTAGCGTTAAAGCCTGCAATGCCCGTTAACTATAATGTACCCACAATAATCTTGTCTGTTCTGCCTTTAATTTGTGCTTGTAGCATTGTTCTGTGGTTGATAACACAGCAAGCTTTTAACTATTTCCGACTATTAGCCGCTGGATTGTTGTTGGGTTCAGCTATCAGCCTGATGCACTATATAAACATAGCTACCATCAGCTCAAACACAGTGATGGTTCATAACGCTGGTTTAGTTTATCTTGCCAGCTTTATTGCTCTGGCATTGGCCATAGTGGCACTGAAAATACAGTATCAAGCTATTCACCAAAGCCAATACAAATTTACAACTAAAAAACAAATTGTTAGTGCGGTAGTTATGGGATTAGCCTTCTCTGGTATGTACTATCCCGCGATGACAGCGTTGCAGTTTATTCCACAAACACCCAACAAAGTCATTGATGGCCTTGCTGCAAACACATTAGCCTTAATGGTCACTGTGATGATATTACTACTATTGCTCCCCGCGATTATCATTCCGTATTTTCTAAGATACAAGCAGCTAATTAATACAGTGAACCAAGATGCAGCACGTCTCCATGCCATGATGGATACATCACAGGATGCATTAATTCAAATGAATGCCAAAGGCGATATTGTTGGCTGGAGCGCTCAAGCACAAGGTGTCTTTGGTTGGACAAATAAGCAAGCTGTAGGAAAGGAACTGGCAAATCTGATTATCCCAATACCATTGCGTGCTGCACATAAAAAGGGCTTGGAGCATTTTATGGCCACGGGTGAAGGTCCTATTCTAAATAAAATAATTGAGGTTGAAGCATTACATCAAGACGGACATAATCTTCCAATAGAGTTAACAATTTCTTTTATTAAGCTAGCTGATGGCTTTGAATTTAATGCGCTTGTTCGAGATATCAGTCAGCGCAAAAAAGCCAAAAAAGCACTCGTGGTTGCGAACGAAAAACTGGCTTTTCAAAATAAAGAAAAAGATAAGCGCACAGCTCAATTAATACGTGCCAACCAAGAGATAGATAGACGAGCAAATGAACTAGCCCTTGCCGCGAGTGTATTCACCCACGCCCTAGAAGGTATTTTTATTACTGATGCGGCAAATAGGGTTATTGATGTTAACAAAAAATTTACTGCCATTACCGGTTACTCCCGTGAGGAGGTCGTTGGCCAAGCCCCACATTTCTTCCAAACAGACCGTCATCCACCTGAGTTCTATAGCGCGATGTGGCAAGTCATTAGATCTTCTGGCCAGTGGGCTGGTGAAATATTAAGTCATCGCAAAAATGGTGAAAAATATGTTGCTAGCATCACCATCAGTGCTGTAAAAAATGCTGTTGGCAAAGTTAGCCATTATGTTGCCCTCTTTAGTGATATTACCCTGCAAAGAGATCATCAATGCCAACTAGAAGAGATGGCCCATTTTGACGCCTTAACTAAGCTACCTAATCGTGCATTATTTGCTGATCGATTAAACCAAGCTATGCTGCAATGCCAACGTCATCATAACTCGCTCGCGGTTATCTTTATGGATTTAGATGGGTTTAAAGAGGTTAATGATACCTATGGTCATGCTATCGGTGATGAATTACTTATTATGGTGTCTCATCGAATGAGTGATACCTTGCGTGAAGTGGACACACTTGCCCGTATCGGTGGTGATGAATTTGTCGCCGTATTAAATGATTTAGTTAACGCTGAAGATTACAAAATGCCATTAAAACGCTTACTCCTTGCCGCATCAAAGCCTATCACTGTTGGCGATGTGGTATTAAAAGTATCCGTTAGCATAGGTGTTGCGATCTATCCTCAAGATGATGCCGATGCTGACATACTTATCCGTCATGCCGACCAAGCCATGTATATGGCGAAAAAAGCAGGTAAAAATTGTTATCACTTGTTTGATAGCGCCCTCGATAACGCCGTTAACCTTAAACTAGAAAGCATCAGTAATATCAGAGCAGCACTGAATAAACATGAGTTTGTTTTGTACTATCAACCGAAAGTCAATATGTCTACAGGTGAAGTCGTGGGCGTTGAAGCATTAATCCGCTGGCAGCACCCTGTCCGTGGCTTAGTGCCGCCATTAGATTTTTTATCGCTAATAGAAAATCACGCCATTAGCCTAGATATAGGTGAATGGGTTATCGATACAGCGCTGAATCAAATAAGCCAATGGCAAAGTATCGGTATCACGTTGCCGATTAGCGTCAACATCAGTGCTTATCAACTCCAGCAAACTGATTTTGTTCAACGCTTAGCGATATTATTGGCTTCACATCCTGATGTGTCACCGCATTTGTTAGCATTAGAAATATTAGAAACCAGTGCATTTAGTGACATCAACTACATTATACCGACCATGAAATCTTGCCTTGAGCTTGGTGTGCAGTTTGCTCTAGATGATTTTGGTACCGGATATTCCTCACTAACGTACCTTAGACGCCTACCCGCCAACCTAATTAAAATAGATCAGAGTTTTATACGCGACATGCTCACTGACGCAGATGATTTAGCCATTGTTTTGGCTGTTGTTAGTTTGGCGAAAGCCTTCCAGCTTGAGGTGATCGCTGAAGGAGTAGAAACTGTTGAGCATGGTACGGCTTTATTACAATTGGGTTGTAAATTAGCGCAAGGTTACGGTATAGCAAGGCCGATGCCCGCCAGTGATATTCCAACCTGGCTGAGCAGTTGGCAGCCATATCAAGCTTGGCTACACAAATAATATGCTGCAACTATTATAAGCAGCCTGGGAACCACAAGGTGTTAAATCATCTCAGGTCTGCATAGAATTAATCTAACGAGAAATAATCAGAACATTGCTCTCAATCGTCAAGATAATAGAATGTGGTAAATGTGTAGCCCATAGTATTTCTATAACATCAAACAGCCACTAGCTATCACCTGATTAAGGCGTAAATTCCTGACGATTTAAGCCATATTTTTTTAACTTTGACGCCAATGTTGTCGGTTTTAAGCCTAATAGCTGAGCAGCACCCTCCTCACCATAAATTTTACCTTGGCAATGTTTTAACGCATTAGCCAAATTAGTTTTTTCAAGTGATTTTTGTTCTTCTACTCTCATCAACTGCGGAGCCACTTTAGGGTTAAATGATTCATGATTAAATACCGATTCATTAGCCAAAAATTCGAAGTTTATTTTATTACTTTTGGCTAAGATTATCTGACGTTCAATAATATTTTCCAGTTCTCTAATATTGCCGGGCCAAGGGTATTGAGTTAAATACTGCATTTGCGAAACTGACACTTGTGGCTTAGGTCGATTAAAGTTTAAACACACTTTATCAATAAAATGTGTTACTAAAAGCGGAATATCATCGCTACGCTCTCGTAATGCCGGTGAATGAATAGGAAATACATTGAGCCTAAAATATAAGTCTTCTCTAAATTTATTCTGCTGAACTAAAGTCTTTAATTTTTGATTAGTGGCTGAAATAACTCTGACATCAACATGTATGGTTTTCGACTCTCCTACCCGCTCAAACTGCTGCTCTTGTAATACCCGTAATAATTTCCCTTGCAGTTGTAAAGGAATTTCACCGACTTCATCTAAGAAAATAGTCGCGCCATCCGCCAGTTCAAATCGTCCAACTCGGTCTGATATTGCGCCTGAAAAAGCGCCTTTTACATGACCAAAAAATTCACTTTCAAATAAGTCTGCCGGTATTGCCGCACAATTAACTCTAATTAATGGCCGGGCTTTTCGTTCACTGACTTCATGAATCGCTCTAGCAATTAGCTCTTTACCTGTACCTGATTCGCCAGTAATGATGACATTCGCATTAGTAGCTGCCACTAACTCTATTTGATTAACCATATGCTGCACCTGCATACTCTGACCAATGATCTGGTGATGATTAAAATCTGCATTTAATTCTTCAAGCAAATACGCATTATCCATTTCAAGGCGTTCTTTTAGTGTATCTACCTCTTTTAAAGCGTTTAACAATTTAGCTTGAATAGACTTTCTTTGTGTTATGTCTCGAAAAATAACTACGGCGCCGATTAATAAACCATTTTCAGTTACTGGGGTACTTTTATATTCTACCGCCACTGGCATACCACTTTTTGACCAGAACACTTCGTCATCAACACTGTGTACTTCTCCATCTTTAAAAGCAGCATAAATCGGGCATTTGTAAGCGTGGTAATGCTCGCCATTGGCATGCGAATGATGAATCACGTCATGAATACTTTTCCCAACAAGTTCTACTTTTTCCCAGCCTAATATTTGCTCGGCCGCTGCATTTACAAAAGTGGTATTCCCGTCAACATCTACGCCATATATACCGTCACCTACCGCACTGAGTAACAATTGATTTTGTCGCTCAATTTCTTCAAATACACTTTCGTTAGCATTCCAATGAACAATACCCGCTTTATATTTAGCTTGCGCTGTTGCTTGGTGGTAACGGGCATAAGTCACTTTCGCACTTTGACAAGAAAACAAAAGCTTATTGTCAAAAGTGCTAGCGGTAATATCTAAATATACTTTTTCATTATTGATGGTGAGAAATAGATCGTTTGTCCACGCTTCGCCCTGCGCTAATATTTGTTGAGTAAAGTGAATTAACTTATCTAAACAGCCAGTAAAAAACTGCGTTACGCTAACCTTTGTTAACGTATTATTTTCTAGCTCAACGTCGCTTTCGATAGCAAATAATACTGCAGCTTTGTGGTTTAACTGCAAAATTTTATTATTAAAAGGATCAATATATAACAGTGCGTTAGGTGCATTTAAAAATAAGTTTGCTTGCATAAAATATTCCTGATGACTTATCAACTAACCCCACCATTCAATTTCCAAGCCAAGCAACGATATTTCGTGAAAAATAGCACGAAATATCGTTTATCACGAAAAATCGTTGCATTGCACAGACTAGTAAAACAATTAATATCAATAAAAATCAGTTACTTAATTAAAATACAGCTATTGGCATAATTTTCGCAATTGTTAATGTCAGTAGATAACAAGGTTAGTCGTTTGATGGTTAAATCAACGCGTAATTTAAAGTGCTTGCACTGTGTTGAAAATAACGCACCAAGATTAAACAGCTAACTTAATAAAATAATATTTTTAATCTTAAGGAAGTCACATGAATAAGCTCGATGTAACTGAAGCAATATTTGCAATAAAAATTGAAAAAGAACTTAGTTGGCAGAATATTGCAGATGCTGTCGGTATGTCTATCGTTTGGACAACCTCAGCCTGTTTAGGCATGAACAGTTGGCCTGAAGTTGAAGCTGATAAAGTAATTGAATTTTTAGCCTTACCTAAAGAAACAAAGCAAGCCCTAATGGCCTACCCAACCAAAGAGTGGGATAAGTCAGTACCACAAGACCCATTAATTTATCGTATATACGAAGTGGTAGGCGTCTATGGCGATACCCTTAAAGAGGTTATTCAAGAAAAGTTTGGTGACGGCATCATGAGTGCTATCGACTTCTCTATGGAAGTAGAAAAAGAAGAAAATCCAAAAGGCGATAGAGTCATTTTAACCTTGAATGGTAAATTTTTACCCTATAAATCGTGGTGATCTTATTTGGTGCGCCAAGCTAATTAAAGTTGTGCAACGCTGGCAAATAAAGCAAAAAAAACTAAGTGATGAATTATATATTAAATAAAAATCAATACGTTACATGACTGGCATTTAACTTGCTTTGTTAGGTAAACAGTAAAATGAATTAACCTTACTATTAAATAGAGATATAACAATGGCTTATATAGAACCCAGTGAATTTGTAACCAAGATGGTGGACGCAGGTGAACAGAAAGTTTACATGTCTACCAAAGATACTCTTATACGTGCTTTTATGGCGGGCGCTATTTTAGGCCTAGCTGCGATATTTGCGATTACGGTGGCAACTAAAACAGGTAGCCCTATTTTAGGCGCCTGTCTTTTCCCTGTTGGTTTTATCATGCTTTATTTGATGAAGTTTGATCTACTCACTGGTGTATTTACACTGGTACCATTAGCCTTATTAGACAAGCGTCCCGGTGTTACCTTTGGCGGCGTAATGCGTAACTGGGGCCTGGTCTTTTTAGGTAACTTTGGCGGAGCAATGACCACAGCCTTTTTAATGTCCTTTATTTTAACCTATGGTTATTCGGCTGACGGCGGTGCTATTGCAGCTAAAGTAGCAAGTATTGGTGAAGCAAGAACCGTAGGTTACCAAGAACATGGCTTAAGCGGCTGGATCACTATATTCTTCCGTGGCATGTTATGTAATTGGATGGTATCAATGGGTGTGGTTGGTGCGATGATCTCTACTTCTGCTGGTGCTAAAATGGCCGCCATGTGGATGCCCGTAATGTTGTTCTTTTTTATGGGTTTTGAACATTCAATTGTTAACATGTTCTTATTCCCATTCTCAATGATCATGGGGGGTGACTTTACTGTTTATGATTATTTGGTATGGAACGAAATTCCAACGGTATTAGGTAACCTTGCCGGTGGCTTATTATTAGTAGGTTTACCACTATACTTTACACATGTTAAAACATCGCCAAGCAGAAAAATTGCTTAATTCACTATTTATCAATGGTTTATTCAAAGCATAAGCTTGTATGAGTCAATTAATAAATAACGAATACCCATTTGATTAAATAAGTGATGTACTTTTTCATGAGGAAAAATGGCTAAATACAAGCCATAAAATTTAGTCTGTAGTTATGCTACTTATAAATTTTATAACGCCGTATTTTTTCATTCTAACCATTAAAAATGATCAGGTAATTAATCAACTTGGAATAATATCAATGTAGATAAAAGACTTCGTAATTTAGGTTACGAAGTCTTTTTATTGCTTCAAACTTTACCGATTTAAGCTAATTTTAATCCATTGGAAACAAGTAATGAGTCAAGCATTAACTGTGAGTATTGGCGGCGCTACCAATAAAGGTCGAAAAAAAATCAATCAAGATTTTCTCGGCAGCATCATTCCTAAAGAACCCATGCTTAGCAGCAAAGGGATTGTACTTGCCATGGCTGATGGTATTAGCTCAAGTAACGTCAGCCAAATTGCCAGTGAAACAGCAATATCGAGTTTTTTAGAGGATTACTACTGTACCTCTGATTCGTGGTCTGTTAAAAATTCTGCACAAAAAGTCATTAAGTCGATTAATTCATGGCTTTATTCGCAAACACGTAATAGCCCTTATCGCTTTGATAAAGACAAAGGCTACGTCTGCACCTTCAGTGCACTGATATTAAAATCAAATACGGCACATCTTTTTCATTCAGGTGATACACGAATTTATCGTTTATCAGGTCAACAATTAGAGCAGTTAACCGAAGATCACCGCCGAGTTGTTTCCGCCGATGTTAGCTATTTAACCCGCGCTTTAGGGGTTAACCAAACATTTGACATTGATTATCAAAGCCAGCTACTTGAGCAAGGCGATATCTATATCATTGCCACTGACGGCGTTTACGAGTTTTTAAATAATGCTCAAATCGCCAATAGCATTAACAATGCCCAGAGCTTAGATAATGCTGCTGATACCATCATTACAGAAGCACTTGCCTTAGGGAGTGATGACAACCTCAGTGTTCAAATTGTCCGTATTGATAACGTGCCCAGCTATCAGCTTGATGAAGTGCATCAACTGACCTTGTTGCCATTGCCGCCAAGACTTTCACCCAGAATGCAGTTTGATGGTTATGAAATTATTCGCGAAATATATATTAGTAGCCGAAGCCATGTTTTTTTAGCGCGCGACAACGACACACAGCAAACCGTAGTGATAAAAACGCCATCCACTGAATTAAGAACCGACACGCAATACCTTGAGCGTTTTATGCTAGAAGAATGGATAGCTAAACGCATTAACAATCCACATGTTGTTAAAGCCATTATTCCAAAAAGAAAGCGTCATTATTTATATTTAGTGACAGAATTTATTGATGGTATTTCGTTAAGTCAATGGATGATAGACCATCCAAAACCAAGCTTAGAACAAGTTAGAAATATTATTGAGCAAACCGCAAAAGGCTTACAGGCTTTTCACCGCCAAGACATGATACATCAAGACTTACGCCCAGCTAATATCATGATTGACAATACTAAGACGGTAAAAATAATAGACTTTGGCTCAACCTTTATTGCCGGTGTGACCGATGCTGACACCGAAGAAATTATGCGCGGTACCATTCGTTATTCAGCTCCTGAATATTTTTTAGGACATTTAGGCACACAGGCGTCTGACCTTTATGCGTTGGGCGTGATCACTTATCAAATGTTATCAGGTAAATTTCCATATGGTCGTGAAATAGCACAAGCGAACAGCGTATCAGCACAACGTAAGCTCAACTATAAATCGATGATCAATGATAATACTGAATTACCCTTTTGGATTGACGATACACTTGAACGCGCCTTAAAAATTGATCCCTTAAAACGCTACTCTGTGTTATCAGAGTTTGTTCATGACTTGCGACAGCCGAATAAATTATTTTTAGCAAAAAATAAGCCGCCGCTAATGCAGCGTGATCCTGTCATGTTTTGGCAATGGGTTAGTCTTATTCTATTGCTGCTGTTGATTGTACAGGCACTTTAAAAAATATTGAGTCTAAAATTTGCAGTAAAATTTAGCATGGAAGATGAAAATAAAAAGCCCTTAGTCGCGATGAAGACAACTAAGGGCTTTAATAAACGGGTTAACTATAGTCTTTATTACTCACTATAACTCACTTAAAAGTGACAACCTTTATTGCTTAAGCATTTTTGATTGCTGCGGCGGTAATAGGTAAATCTCGCACTCTAACACCCGTTATTTGAAAAATAGCATTGGCTATCGCCGGTGCTATCGATACTACGCCTGGTTCGCCCAAGCCAACAGGAAACTCATCGCTTTCAACAAATTCAATATCGAGCTCAGGTACGTCACTCATACGTAATGGTGAGTAGGTGTTTAAGTTGAGATTACTCACCTGACCATTTTCTATCGGGCTTTGTTCGTGTAAGGCTAAACTTGTTCCCCAAAGCATAGAGCCTTGAACTTGCGCTAATGCACCATCAGGGTGAACAATAACACCAGCATCAACAATCATGGTGAGCTTTTTAACGGTTATTTTTCCTGAGCTAGGCTCAACATGAACCTGAGCAGCACAAGCCATCCAAGCCGGCATGGTACGTTCTTGGCCCGAACTTATCGCAACACCCATGCCTTCATTCTTAGCGAGTTTAACCTCTTTGGTTTTTTGCTTAAGAATGTTGAGTACATTCGCTAATCGCTTGGCACCACCGACACTTTCTGGTGCTTTACCGGCTTGTTTACCTAAACCGTCAAGCATGGATAAGCGAAAATCAATCGGATCAGTTTTACTTTGATGGGCAATTTCATCAATAAATGATTCTAATCCCCAAACAATCCAACCCTGCCCAACAGATCTTAACCAACCAGGCAGTATGGTTTCTTGTGCTAGGCTATTATTGACCACGCGCACACGATGATTGTCCATGCTGTACCAGTGATCGGCACCACTGGTAGAAAACATATCAACACGCGTTTTTTTATCTAAGCTTTCAGGCATAAATCCTGGTGCCATGGCTAAGGTTGGCCAACCGGCAGCCAGTGCATGCTCCATACCGGTAAATTTATTTTCCTGATCAAACACCGCTCGAAACGAGACGACAGACGGCGATCTGGGTTGATCGAATCGAGAGTCATCTTCACGAGTAAATACCATTTTTACTGGCTTGCCAATTGCTTTAGCGGTTAATACCGCAGGTATCGCATAATCGCCGAATAAACGACGACCAAAACCACCACCAAGATATTGCTGATGCATAACAACTTTGTCATCAGTTACTTGCAGCGCTTTAGCAATGGCTGGCAAGGTTAATGACTGCCATTGATTACCGGTATAAACATGCCAAAGACCATCTTTTTCTTCTACGGTGGCGTTAACTGGCTCTAAAGCGAAGTGTAAAACGGTATGCGTGCGATAAACTGCATCAATCGCTTTATCAGCTTTAGTGCTTGCCGCTGAGAAATCGCCCTCATCAACAAACAATCCGCCTTCGCTCTTATCGGCAACTAAGCGCTCTCCTTCTTGGAGAATATCTTGCTCACTAACCTTAGCGGTTTTACCCACTTGATAACTAACGTTTAAGGCATCAGCCGCTTGAATGGCGCCATAATAACTATCAGCCGCGACACTAACCCAACCCTGAAGGTTGTCACTCGGGTCTTGCAAGAGATAATAACCCAAATAACCTTTGATTTTCTGGGCGGCACTGTCGTCAATATTCGTGACTTTACTGCCATATCGGGTCGGTGGAATAATCGGTCGAGCATAGACCATACCGGCCAACTCTATATCAATACCATAAACGGCTGAGCCATTGGTTTTAGCTGGAATATCAAGCGCTAAGGCCGGTTTTCCTACTAAGCTTCTTTTACTTGCAGGTTTTAACGGTAAGGCGCTAATCTCTTCTGGTGTAAAGGCACGATTAAAATGGCCTTTGGCAACAATGTCACCAAAACTAATCGAGCGATCTTGATAAAGTACCGCGCCATTTTCTACGCTACATTGCTCTGCAGGGCAATTTAAGATTTTCGCTGCCGCTGCTATTAAGGCTACACGACCTGCAGCACCCGCTTGAGACATGGGCTTAAATGTTTGAAAAACTGACCATGAACCACCCGTGACCATATAACCCCATTTAGGATCGGTGTCGACATGCGTGATGGAGACTTTAGACCAATCAGCTCCTAGTTCATCAGCAACAACACGTGCTAGTGCAGTGCCAATATGTTGGCCCATTTCTGCCTTAGCAATATTAATGTTCACTTCACCTAATGGGTTGATTTCAAACCAAACCGTTGGGGAAAATAATTTATTTTTCAGTGTTTCTTGAGGACTATCACCTAAGCCTACTGCGCCAACTAAGGGGGCAAAAGCCATTAATAGTGAACCACTGACCGAACCTACTAAAAATCGACGTCGAGATAAGCTGACATCATTTTTTGCATCTTTAATATTTTTCATTGCCATACGCCTTTATGATTGTTGCGTTGAAGAGCTAGGATCAAAAGTTTGTACATCGGATGGCATCACACCTGCTGCATTTTTAATCGCACTTTTAATCCGTACATAAGCCATACAGCGACATAAATTTCCACTCATATGATCAACAATTTCTTGGTCACTCGGTGACGAATTACTGGCTAATAAAGTAGCGGCTTGCATAATTTGTCCCGACTGGCAGTAGCCACATTGCGGCACCTGTTCATCAATCCATGTTTGTTGTAATGGATGTTTGTTTTCTAAACCTTCAATCGTGGTGATATTTTTATTTTCTGCGGCTATTAATGGAAAAGAGCATGTTCTAACTGGCGCACCGTCAATATGTACGGTACAAGCACCACACAGACCAATACCACAACCAAACTTTGTGCCTTTAAAACCAAATTCATCACGGATAATCCATAATAATGGTGTGTTTACATCAGCAGCAGAGGAAACCTTTTTCCCATTTAACTTGAATACAATCATAGCTTTCTCTTCCAAAATTGAGTTGAAATATTAACAACTCATCAATTTATTAAGTACGCCACTTATGAAAGTGGCTAATTATTTATCTAAACGTGCTTGGCACTCACAGAGCTTAATAAAACGATGTTTTCAGGGCACTGCTCTCTCGAAAAAAACCGCTAGGCCAACCAAAGCACCGTTAACATTACATCTTATATTTTTCGATATTCAACATTTTAATCGAACTCTAGAGCCTAACAAAACCAGCGATTAACATCACACTGACAACGCCGTTTTATAGCGCTAAATTTAACACTTTTTATTAATGGCTTTTTATTAAACGATCAAAACTAGGCATAATCGTAGGTGCCACCCGATTTTAAGGCTTTTTGATACCCTGCTCGAGCCTGAAAACGTTTAACGTAGGCAATAATTTTTGGATAATCTTGGTCAACTGTCTTCCCTGCCGCCCATGCTTCTAAAGGAAAACTCATTTGAATGTCAGCGCCTGATAGCTGATCGCCAGCAAACCATTCATTATCAGTTAAATGGCTTTCAATTAACGCTAAATTAGCCGTGATATTGGGCCCAACATAGCCCGCCATGACTTTTTTCATAATGGCTTTAGCTATGTATTTAACAAAAAATGGCTTAGATCTTTGCACTGCCTTTTCTAAAATGAGTTTCAACAGTAATTGCTGCATCATAGTACCTTCAGCAAAATGTAACCAGTATAGATACTGGCGATGCGCTTCAGTTTTGGTCTCAGGAATGAAATTATCCTCACCATAAGTTTGAGCAATATATTCAATAATCGCTCCCGATTCTGCCACAGTAATGTCACCATCGGTAATTACTGGAGATTTACCCAAAGGATGTATTTTTTTAAGGCTGACAGGCGCTAAATTAGTCTTGAGATCACGTTGATATTGTTTTACTTCATAAGGTACGCCGAGTTCTTCCAAAGCCCAAAGCACCCGTTGAGACCGAGAATTATTTAAGTGATGTACAACAACCATAGTTTTCTCCAGTAAGATAAAATATCAACTAAGCTTTTGCCATTCGATTGCCACTCACTTGCCAGAGTTAGCATTTACCTTGGCAAGCCATTTTTTATGGCCACAACTTAGGGCATGACTTAGGGCACAATAATGCAAGCCTGTGTTATTTTAGTATCTTTATTACTTGCTGTCGCATAGGATTGAACCCTATAACTATACTATCGGACTATTTTCATGCTTTGGACTTCCAGTGTTGTATTACAGCATGATATTAAGCAACACCACCATAACCTGCATGAGTTTGTTGTCTGCTTACAAGGCAGTGTAAACATCAGCATTAATGACGAAGTGCATCACTTTTCAGCTGGACACTCTATTTTTATCCCCGCTACATATCTACATACTATTGCTATTGATAAGCAGAACGCTACCAAGTTACTCTTTGTCTGCATTAGTCCACCGTCATTTGATACTTTGTCAAATCCTACTAACCGGCTGTTTTTAAATACGCTATCTGAAGGTGGCTTTTTAATAAACAATAACCAAGTTAACAGCGATGATAGTACTGAGGAAATGCAAAAAATTGCTAATGAAATCGAAGCATCTCCTGATTCCAGCTCGCTACTGCATGCCAGTTTAAAAGAAAATTTATACTTGCGGTTATTACTTATTCATATGAGCAGTGCCGGTTATGAACAGAATACAAGTGCGCAATCATCGCTGCGAATGACTAAAGCTCAGAATTGGATTCATGACAACTATGCCATGGATATCACGCTGGAAATGGTGGCAAATCAAGTTAACATATCGAGAAGTCATTTTGCTCGTCAATTTCGTCAGCACACAGGATTCAGTGTCATTGAATATCTCCTCAAGGTGCGCTGCGATGCTGTGGCTAAATTACTTGCCAGCTCAGACACCGATATAACAGCAATAGCATTCGCTACAGGCTTTAGTAATTTAAGCCATTTATACCGACACTTTAAACGCCGCTATGGCATAACTCCTGGCGCTTTTCGACAGATGATTAAAAATCAAGGAACGCCACTTAATGAAGAAAGGCGAAAAATTTAAACTAAATTTAGTGACTAATACCTGATCAGGCTAAAGTCGGCTATGTCGTCTTTCGGTGTGGGTAAACTATACTTAACGTACTAAAACCTAATAATGGTAGGTGCAACATGGCTTCCAAGCAGTTTCAAAAGATACTACATCACGTTACAAATTTAAACTACTCCCAGCTTAAAAAACTTCGCCATGAAGTCGAATCAAATATAGCTAGCCATCAGGTAGGTCAAGCTATTGCGATCATGAAGAAACAATATCTCACTATCTTCATTGTAATTCTCATCAATTAAATCGTTGGGGGATGACAAGGCAAGGAATTCAACGGTTTAAATGTAAATCATGCAACAAAACTTTTAATGCACTTGCTGATTCACCTCTTTATCGCATGAAAAAATCGGAGAAATGGATTGAGTACACGAAACTAATGTGGGAAGGAGTATCCCTGAGTAAATCAGCTAAAGCCTTAGACATAACGCTTAGAACGTCATTTTGCTGGCGACATATGTTTATCAAAGCCCCTGCTAGCTTCAATCCATCAGAACTTACAGGCGTTATTGAAGCCGATGAAACATTCTTACCGGAATCTTTTAAAGGTAAGAGAGTTATTGACCGTAAATCACGCAAACGTGGTGGTGGACGAATCAAACAAGTCCCTATCTTTATTGCGCTTGATCGTAGGGGCGCTGTATCGCACAAGGTTTTAGAACGCAATACAAAAGAAAATATTCAAGCCCAATTAAAGCCGCTATTATCATCAGGTTCAGTGCTTTGTATGGATGGTAATTATCATACAAAGGTATTGCGAAGGAACTAGATGTTGACCATAAGCGATTGATAGGACTTGATAATCAACGAGTTATCGATGGTGTATACCATATTCAAACCTTGAATAATTACATGAAACGCTGGAAAGGTTGGTTGAAAAGGTTTAATGGCATTGGAACAGACTACGTTGAGAATTATTTAAGTTGGTTTAGATTTATGGAAGATAACGGTGAGTATTCAGATCAAACGTGGATAAAAGAGGCTTTATGATCTAAATTTTAAACTACAACATAGCAATTCAAGATAGTGCTCAGCTAAAAAAATAATTAATTCAATTTCAGAAAATACTTAACCTTATAGGTGTTACTGTTTTTTTTGTGTTTACAAAAGTGTGTACATTAGTTGGGGTCGCAACATGCGACCTCAATCAATTTATGGTGTAAATCCACTATTATCAAGTTGTGATAATAGCTCATTTAATTTCTCTAGATGCTCAGGGTTATCATCAGAAAAAACTTTATACTTATCAATAAGTTTATTTAATTGCTTATTTGGAGACTGATGAAAATTAATGTTTCTCTGAATATCCTCTGATAATTTCCTGATACTGACCTCTATTAACTTTTTATCGTTGCCTTTCCAAAAGATATTAAATACAGGCTTTTCTTCAATAAGGTTTATATGGTAACGCAAGCTACGTCCACCAGATTGAGATGGAGTTAATATACCTTTTTGAACAAGATCTTTTAAATCACGCGTAGCTGTAGCTGACGAACAGTTAGTTATAGACTGGTATTTATCAGGGCTTATCCCACTTTCAATCAAACCTTTCTCGCCAAAATCAAAGAACTTACTCGTGATTTTTTGCTGACGTTTATTTAAGATTGTATCTTTGTGATGATCCCAGAAGATAGATTTCTTTAAGATGAAATCAATTTTGTTTTTAGCATCAACTTGGGCATTTTTTGTTGTTTCAGAAAACCATTTTACCCAGTTGGTTAGATCTACAGATGGGTTAATACGAGAACTTTCGGCAAGCATTTTGTAATATTCATCTCTATTTTCATTAATTGGTGTAGATATACTAAATAAAGGTGGTATTTCAAAATCCTGAAATAGTGCATGTTCTGATATGGCACGAGCTATACGTCCATTGCCATCACCAAAAGGATGTATTGAGGTAAACCACATATGAGAAATTGCAGAGCGAACAGGGCCTGGAAGGAATGTGCCATTATCATTAAGTGGAGATGTTTCATTGTACCAATCAATAAAAGCGGCCATTTCAATTTCAACTGTTTCACCTGGAGGTCCTTCGAAAACCACTTCTTCATAATCACCATTACCAGTAACAATATCTACTGGTCCATTACGATAATCGCCTACTTTAATATTTTTTCTAGCGCAATAATCCTCTTGTCCTGTTAAAAGTAGTTTATGCCAACTACAAACAATTTCTTTAGATAAATTATTGGTAAAATTGTTGCGAACATCAATAAGCAATGAAGCAATGCCATTTTCTTTATGGAAGATACCTTTAGGTTGAGATAATTCTAGATCTAAATAACGAGCAAGAGATGAGCGCACTTCTTCACGATTTAAGTTTTCACCCTCAATTTCACTGGTATTAATTGCTTCTTCAACCATTAAGTATATATAGGCTTCAGATTTATTATTTTGATTAAGTTGGGAAACTTGCCCCTGAAGATTAGAAGAAATTTTAGTATATTCACTTATGATCTTGTTAATACCATCAGATTGAAATGTAAATTTTGGCCAATTAGGATGTTGCCAGTTATATTTTAAGCTCATATTAGTTACCTTTTGCATTCTAATCACAATAGCGTTATTTTTGATTAGAATAAAGGAATTGTTCTAATAATTCTTTTATTCTAATCAATAGAGATATTTTTTTGATGAGAATAGCCACTCTATTCTCATCATTTTTATATTTATGATAAATTTTGAACGGCATTGCCAGCAATCCGCCTACTCCAATTTTCCAGCCAATAACCCACACTAAACTACAACATAGCCCTAAAGTCTGACCTAAAAAAAATTGCTCAACGTTACCTGAATGGCCTGCTTACCGGTTGTCAGACTAAAGTCTGACCTACAAAAAATTGCTCAACGTTACATTAATGGCCCGCTTAACGGTTGTCAGACTAAAGTCTGACCTACAAAAAATTGCTCAACGTTACATTAATGGCTCGCTTAACGGTTGTCAGACTAAAGTCTGACCTACAAAAGAATCGCTCAACGTTACATTAATGGCTCGCTAAACGGTTGTCAGACTAAAGTCTGACCTACAAAAAATTGCTCAACGTTACATTAATGGCCCGCTTAACGGTTGTCAGACTAAACTCTGACTTACAAAAAATTGCTCAACGTTACATTAATGGCCTGCTTACAGGTTGTCAGATTAAAGTCTGACCTACAAAAAATTGCTCAACGTTACCTAAATGGCCTGCTTACTGGTTGTCAGACTAAAGTCTGACCTACAAAAATTGCTCAACGTTACATTAATGGCCCGTTTAACGGTTGTCAGACTAAAGTGCGATCTACAAGAAACTCACTCCGCGCTACATGATCACCTGTAAAATAAATTTTGGCTAACAGACTCATTTTTCCTGTAATCCTTTAAACAAGTGACTCTATAGCCTAGCAACAATCTTGTAAAACAGAGCCTAAAAATTGCATCAAAAAAAAGCTCTTACCTGAGTAAGAGCTTTTTAACCATGTTAAATACTTTTCTATAGGGTTACATACTCAGTATTATTTAAAATTTGTAGCTTGCTTTAACATAGACAAAACGTCCTTGGCTATTGTGTGTGCCACTGACGAAGCCCATAAAGTCATGATAAGAAAACGGAGGCTCTTCATTAAACAAGTTGGTGGCACCAATACTTAAGGTGGTATCTTTAATGCCGATATAATTCACTGTGGTGTCAACCGTTGTCAATGAATCTATATCATTCATTCCTTCAGTAGCTACTGCAGCATCTTGTTTAAATTCGCCAACATAGTTAACCGCCATACTTGCATTCCAGTCACCTTGTACCCAAGCCGTGTTAAATGACCAACGTACTTCAGGTTGTTCAAAGTCACCTTCTTGAGTATCAATGCGCATAGAACCATCAGCATTCGGACGAGCATCTTCATAAGATAAAACGTAATTTAGCGCATAGGTAAATCTGAAATCACCCATATCTGTTTCTAAGCCGTAATTAGCTTCGACATCTAAGCCTGATGTGGTGATATTGCCAATATTTTCATATTGATCAAAAATACGCACTACTTCACCCGGATCGCCAGCAACACTTGACGGTAAACGTTCAACTACAGAGGGATCGTTACCCAAAGTACTAAATTTAAACTGCGTGTCTTTAGTGATAACATTTTCGATATCATAATCATAATAATCTACTGAAAAATCCATATTTTCAGCGATTTCATAAATTAAACCTAAGTTATAGCTTTTAGACTCTTCAGGACCTAAATCAGCATTACCTGATAGTACTGCGGTATATTCTTGCGGCTCACAGGCTTTGTTAACATTGCCAACAGCAGCACAACGCACAGTATCAACTAAGTTAGGCGACTCATCTGTATTACCTAAACCAATTTGATGTAATGACGGTGCTCTAAACGCTGTACCGTATGAACCACGTAGTGATAATGAATCAGTTGTTTGCCAAATAAAGGCTACTTTTGGATCGGTAGTGGTACCAAAATCGCTGTAATCTTCATGACGTACCGCCACCTGTACTTCTAAGTTATCAAGTACTGGAATAGCTAACTCAGCAAAAATAGAGGTGTTGTCACGAGAACCGTTAGCTTGGGTTGCTTCCGTACCAAAAACTTCACCACGCAAGAATTGATCATCGGGGTTATCACTAATGCTCTCTTCTCTGTATTCAACACCTACCGCTAAACCAAGATCGCCGTGTGCCATTTCCATTAATGAACCACTGATTTTACCATCAAATGACTTACTGGTTGATTTACCAATACGTGTGGTAGTAGTTTCAATAAAGTCTAATGATTCCTGACTGTTACTTGAGGGTTCAAACGGGTTCCATAAAGCACTGTCAATCGCTTCTTGCGTACGACGAGAATTAGGGAAACCATTTACGCCACGCTCAGTCGACTCACTTTTAATGTAGTTATAAGCAACTTCCCAGCTCCAATCTTTAATCTCGCCTTGTAGACCAATAATCGAGCGATAATAATTAGAAGTAACGCGTTTTTCACGGTTGCCAATATCGAGCATACGTCGACGCATGGTTAAATCTTGCTGATAAAATTCATGTTCAGGTAAGTCGGCAAAGGGGTGATTAACGTTATCTCCCGCCATAAATAACTCGTTAAAACTTGGGCTACCGGCACCACGAATAGTGGTTTTTGAATGTTGACCGTTTAATTCTGCAAAGCCACGTAAATTGTCATTAATTTCGTATTTACCTAAATAAATAAAGCTAGCACGTTCAGTAGCAGGAACTGAAGTCATTACTGACGCGTAATCATAACGACAAAGGTTATAACCGGTTAGGTTCCCATCCTGATCGCTATCTTGGGTAATATCTGCAGTTGGACAGGTATCATTCCCCCAAACATCAGCTACCCGCTTACCTGGCGCATCTGCTAATGCAATTGTGCCTGGGAACCCTGATGAACTTCTAAAGTCGGTAGCAAATGGGTCGTTAGGTCTTAATGCCTCTTGATTAGCTGATTTTGAATAATCTCGGTCAGCATAAAGGATTTCTTCGCGGTCAAAGTAATCTAAAGCAAAAGTGTGGCTGCTTTTTTCTGTTGAGCTGCCCCAAACAATACTAAGGTTTTTTTCTTTACCACCGCCATCAGCGGTGTCACCGAGTTTGGCTGAAATTTCGGCACCCTCAACATCGTCTCTTAAGATAATGTTAATAACGCCGGCGACAGCATCAGAGCCATAAGTGGCTGACGCACCATCTTTTAGAATATCAACGCGCTTAATAGCCGCTAATGGAATATTATTGATATCAACAAAGGCAGTATCAATATTATTAGCAAATGGTGACACCGACACGCGTCTGCCGTTCACTAATATTAATGTAGAGTCAGCACCCAAACCACGTAATGAAACACTTGAACCACCATTGCTGGTATTGTCACTGCTATTTCCTTGCGTTGAAAAAGTACCTTGTCCTGCCATCGGTAATTTAGTAAAAAGGCCAATAAGATCAGTAACGCCACTATTGGCAATATCTTCTGCACTGAGTGATGTTAATGGAGAGGGTCCTTCCATGTCCGTTCTCTGAATGTGAGAACCGGTAACTTGTATTCTTTCTACGCTGTCTTTTTCTGCCGCAACGGCAATATAACTTTGTGAAACAAATAATGCGGCGGTAATGCTTAAGGCGAGTGCGTGTTTACGATTATTTAAGACTTTCATGTTTCCTTCCTTTTTGTGCTTTTATAGTTATTTGTGTTTTTTCATTAAAATACTATTTAACTAAAATAAATTAGCAGCTTTTTACAGCAAATAAAACTTGGTGTTGACAGGTAAGTCCATATAACACTTAACTTAAATGTAAAATTATGTTACCAATTTACATTTACCTACGAAAAATATCGGACCTTTAGCTAATAATGAATAGAAATCGATAATAAGGTTTAATTTATCTGCAGTTTGACAGTGCGGTTTTATAAAATAATTTAAGCTCTTACCAGTAAAACAGTACGAGTATTTTGCCCATACATTATTATTTAATTTATACTAATGGTTTTTTTTCACATTAAAAAACATCACGTTAATTACAATTACCCTCCTTGGTCGTATCGTTTTAAATAGTCATCTTAGCTAATAACTCAACCATAAATTCCAAGATAAATAGCGGCACTTAAAGGTTAATCATATCCGTGAACAGATAAATTTTGTGGGGTTGAGGCGGCTGGTAATAATTTCATCACTGTTACAACTAGCTTAGCTTTTAAATGCTTAAAAACCTTTACTACCTAAAAATGAACCTAAAAAATGAACATAAAAAAATCCGATGAAAGCTATTCATCGGATTTTGGTTTTCTTGCCAACTTTCAAGCTAAATGTGCTTCTCTTGTTGGCATGACTGCTTAAAGGCAGTGTTGTTTTAACTGCAGTTGGCTGTGCTTTTACCAGCCAACTATTATGCTAGTCTGCAATTAAAACTGGTTAGAAGTGTTATTAGCACCACCAGCTTTAAGCGCGTTTTCACCCGCGAAGTACTCTTTGTGATCATCACCCATATCAGAACCTGACATGTTTTGATGTTTAACACAGGCGATACCTTGACGAATTTCTTTACGCTGTACACCTTCAACATAACCCAGCATACCTGCATCACCAAAGTATTCTTTCGCAAGGTTATCGGTAGATAACGCCGCGGTATGGTAAGTAGGTAGTGTAATTAAGTGATGGAAAATACCCGCTTCACGTGAAGTCTCCGCTTGGAAACTACGGATTTTGTCATCGGCAGCCATCGCTAACTCAGTCGTATCATAATCAACATTCATTAAATCAGCACGAACATAGTTAGACACGTCTTCACCTGCAGCTACCATGGCGTCAAAGGCTTGCTGACGGAAGTTTAGTGTCCAGTTAAATGATGGGCTGTTGTTGTAAACCAGCTTAGCATTTGGAATTTCTTTACGTACTTCGTTCATCATTGCCGTGATGTCAGCAACGTTGGGTGTTGCTGTTTCAATCCAAAGTAAGTCAGCGCCCGCTTTAATCGCTTCGATGCTGTCAAATACACAACGCTCTTCACCGGTACCTTGACGAAACTGGTATAAACCAGAAGGCAAGCGCTTAGGACGAACTAGCTTACCGTTACGGTTGAAACATACATCCCCTTCAGCCATATCACTTACGTCAATTTCTTCAACGTCTAGGAAAGAGTTATATATGTCGCCTTGATCGCCAACTTCTTTAACTACGGCGATTTCTTTAGTCAGGCCAGCACCTTCAGAGTCTGTACGTGAAACGATAATACCGTTATCGATACCTAACTCAAGGAAAGCATGACGTAATGCACGGATCTTAGAATGAAAATCTGCATGAGGAACCGTCACTTTACCGTCTTGGTGTCCACATTGCTTTTCATCGGCCACTTGGTTTTCAATTTGAAGTGCACATGCACCGGCTTCGATCATTTGCTTAGCCATGATGTAAGTCGCTTCAGCGTTACCAAAACCGGCATCGATATCAGCAATAATTGGCACAACATGTGTTACGTGGTTATCAATTTGGTCTTGTATAGCCGCTTTATCGCCTTCGCTTGCTGCGTCTAGGTCACGGAAAAGACCGCCTAATTCACGGGCATCAGCTTGACGTAAAAAGGTGTAAAGTTCGGCAACTAAAGCAGCTACTGAGGTTTTTTCGTGCATAGATTGATCAGGAAGAGGACCAAATTCACTGCGTAGTGCAGCAACCATCCAACCCGAAAGATATAAGTAACGACGGTCTGTTTGACCGGCAAAATGTTTCTTGATAGAAATCATTTTTTGTTGGCCAATAAAACCATGCCAACAACCTAAAGATTGGGTGTACTTAGAACTATCAGCGTCGTAAGCTTCCATATCAGCACGCATAATGTTTGCAGTATACTGAGCAATGTCTAAACCCGTTTTAAATTTGTTCTGCGCTCGCATACGAGCGACAGACTCAGGATTAATGGCATTCCATGAACTGCCAGCTTTTTCTTTAATTGCTTGAACTGCTTCGATTGCACTTTGATAATTAGACATATGACTTTCTCCAAAATTTTTACTGACAGTATTTATATGTTTGATCATGTAACTGCTTATGTAAGCTGTCACACCAGACAACATAAATACTAAACCAACAATCATAAATAAATGAAATATATAATACACATCCCTACCATTCACCAGCTAAATAATGGTGTATTAACTCTAAACAATAAATCGATATAACTTAATAAATTCAACCACTAAAAAAAATTATGTATTCATAAAACGGGATTATATCGATGAAAATAATTTATATTTCCGTTAAATTTACTTGATTATCATTATAAGCCATGACATATATCTAGATTATGTTTATGTTCTAGATTATTAATTTTATGAATATCTCAAAAATTGACTTAAATCTGTTAATTTATCTTGATGTCTTACTCAGAGAGAAAAATGTTACCCGCGCTGCTGGTCAGTTAAATATCACCCAGCCCGCCATGAGTAATGGTTTAAAAAGGTTGCGCACGCTTTTCAACGATCCTATTTTAGTGAGAACGTCGGATGGTATGGTACCGACCGAACGCGCTAGAGCTTTAGCACCCGCTATTCGTAAAATTTTAATGGAACTCGAAGAAGCACTGCAAGGTGAAGAAGAGTTTAACGAGAAAAGTAGTCAACGGGTTTTTCGCCTAATGGCAAGTGATTATGCCGCCTCAACTTTGTTACCAAAATTATTGAAGCGCATTAATCAAATAGCACCAAATGTTACCATTGATATTATGACACCCAGTGATGTCAACTTTCATGACGTTGAAGCAGGTAAAATTGATATGGCCATCAATCGTTTTGACGAATTACCGCAATCTTTTCATCAAAAAACCATTTGGCGAGATTCATTCGCCTGCTTATTAAGTGCTGATAACCCAGTTGTTGAAAAATTTAACCTCAATACCTACCTTAGCGCTAAGCATGTTTGGGTATCTAAAACTGGCTTTGGTGTTGGCGTTGGTATGGATCCAAAAGATGTGCAAAAACTTGGTTGGGTTGATGAGGCTTTAGCACGCTTAGGTAAACAGCGTGACATTAAGGTATTTACCCGAAATTATCATGTTGCTATGCAGCTAGCATTTGAAGGTGATCTAGTAGCAACACTACCTTCGCGGGCGGCATTAATTCATAAAAACGATTCAAATTACACTATTCTTAAGCCACCATTTGATATTCCTGACATTGAGCTAAAAATGATTTGGAGCCCACTTTTACATCATGATGCAAGCCACATCTGGTTTAGACAGTTGGTCATAGAAGCCGCAAATGAAGGTTTGTAATACAAGAAGGTTGTAGCGAGTGTGATAGCATTTAAGAAAAAAACATTCAATGCGTTATATAGCATTTTTGCCATATTTAGTTGTGTTGCGCTGGGCAAGCTATGTGCATATTTTGTGCCTGTATTACCTAGTAGTTTATACGGATTGATTATTTTTACGCTAACATTACATTTTCGCCTCTTTAATGCTGCTCATATTAAAAGCACTGTTATTTGGTGCTTAAAGCACATGGGCGTATGCTTTGTGCCCGCTGGTGTTGGCATTATTAACCACTTTGAATTAATTAAACAATTTGGTCTTACTATCATCGCTATTACCTTTGCTACTACCTTTATATTGCTTACCATTGTTGGGTTACATTATCAGCGCTATGCTGTCGATGAAGAATAGAACTCATGATATTAACTGAGCTATTAAGCGCCCATATCCTTTCCTCATTCGTTGTTGTCGCAGGCACCATTACATTGTTTCAACTGATCGCCGTGTTGCAACGTAAATTAAATGCCATTTGGTTACAGCCAATGTTGGTAAGTATTTTAGTGACCATTGCTATTTTACTCTGGCAAGATATAAGTTTTGAAAGTTACTTCTCAAATTCTTGGCTACTCAATGCGTTACTCGAACCGGCGGTTGTTGCGCTAGGTTTCCCGCTCTATCAGCACTTAGAAACTATTACTAAGCAGTGGAAAAGTATTATTTTGGTACTCTTCATTGGTGCATTTATTGCTATCAGCACCAGCTTTATTATCACTATGCTACTCATAGGGGATTACACCATTGCAGTTGCATTGTCATTGAAATCGGTCACCACACCCATTGCTATCGCCATTGCGGGTCAATTAGACGGCAATACCGCCATTACCGCTTTTGCTATTATTCTCGCAGGTTTTTTTGGCGCCTTAGTCGGACCACCATGGTTGAAGTTTATTAAAGTAAAATCACCCAAGGCGCAAGGTTTAGCTATTGGCGCGGCAAGCCATGCTATTGGTACCGCAATCGTGAGTAATATTAGTTACGAACATGCGGCCTATAGTTCATTGGCCTTGATTGTTTCCGCGGTCATAACGGCTCTCATCAGTCCATTTATGATCACCTTTCTAGCTGGGCTAATCTAGCTTCATTGGCACTGTATTTAGTTGAGCAATAGCGATTAAAGACTTAGTCATCTATATTAAAATGGCATAAGAGCATCATTTATATCCAGGTATGGACTAGGTTTTATCAAAAGGTAGTCATCGTTTTTTACTTGTACACATTCGCATTATGAATACCAAAGATAATAATAAACAATGACATGAATAAAAGTCTAAAGTTTAAAAATAAATAATTTTTTTTTCATAGTTAATAACAAGTTAGATTTATATTCCACGTAGAAGTAACAGTAAGTCAGCCCAAACAAGCGCTATCGTGAAATTGCAGCTATTGCATCAGGTAGACAATATTTCTACATTGCAGGTATTGGTTTTTCGTAATACGTAAAATTTTCTTCAACTTTAAAAATAGGTGCCCTATGACAAAAAGAATTTCCATCGCAAATTTACAGGTAGCAGAAGAATTATATAATTTTGTTAACCTGCAAGTTCTTCCCGGCACAACTATCGCTGTGAATACATTTTGGTCTGGCTTTGCACAACTCATCGTCGATTTAGCACCAAAAAATAAAGCTCTATTGTTAAAACGTACGTCATTGCAAGAGCAAATAACGGCTTATCATCATGCACATCAAGCTGAAAAATTTAATTTTAAAGCATATAAAAGCTTTTTAACCGCTATTGGCTACCTCGTTCCTCCAGTGGCTGATTTCACCATATCAACAAAAAATGTCGATGCTGAATTAGCCACTATCGCAGGACCACAACTGGTTGTGCCGGTAATGAATGCTCGCTTTGCCTTAAATGCGGTCAATGCTCGCTGGGGGAGCTTATACGACGCCTTATATGGCTCAGATGTGATCTCTGAAGCAGATGGCGCTGAAAAAACAAAAGCTTACAACCCTGCACGTGGGGCTAAAGTTGTCGCCTTTGCTCGCGACTTTTTAGACCAAACTATTCCTTTGCTTAATGGCTCTCACACGGAGGTTAAAAGTTATCAAATAATTAACCATGCGCTTGTTGTTACACTCAGTAATGATGAAAGCACCTGTTTAGCTGAGCCTGAATTATTTATTGGTTTTACCGGTGAACAAACGTCGCCCAATGAGTTGGTTTTTAAACACCACGATTTACACTTTATTATTGAATTTGATCAAAATAGCACGATTGCAAAAAGCGATACGGCGGGTGTTAGTGATATTTCAATGGAGTCAGCATTAACCACTATCATGGATTGTGAAGATTCGGTTGCCGCGGTTGACGCAGAAGACAAAGTGATTGCCTATAAAAATTGGCTTGGTTTAAATCAAGGCACTTTATCTGAAACTTTTGAAAAATCAGGTAAACAACAAACCCGTTTGATGCATCCTGATAAATCTTTTCAAAAGCTTGATGGGACACAAGGTAAACTAAAAGCTCGCAGCTTAATGTTTGTCCGTAACGTTGGCCACTTGATGACCAACAATGCCATTATTGACCAGCACAACAATGAAGTACCTGAGGGCATCATGGATGCTGTTATTACCTCATTAATATCCACATACGACGTTAATCAAAAAAATACCTTAAGCAACAGTGACACAGGTTCAGTTTATATTGTTAAGCCTAAAATGCATGGTCCTGAAGAAGTGGCTTTTGCCAATGAATTATTTGACCGAGTTGAAGACCTGTTAACGCTACCTCGTCATACGGTAAAAATGGGTATTATGGATGAAGAACGCCGCACCAGTGTTAACTTAAAAGCCTGTATTTATCAGGCCAAAGAGCGCGTGGTATTTATCAATACTGGCTTTCTTGACCGAACCGGAGATGAAATTCATACCTCAATGGCTGCCGGTGTTATGGCCAGAAAAGCAGATATCAAGTTAACTAAATGGATTTCTGCTTATGAAGATAATAATGTTGATGTTGGCTTAGCTTGTGGTTTTAGTGGTAAAGCACAAATAGGCAAAGGCATGTGGCCAATACCTGATCAAATGGCCAATATGTTAGCCACAAAAATTAATCATGTTAAAGCGGGCGCAAATACCGCATGGGTACCCTCGCCAACCGCAGCAACCTTGCACGCTTTGCATTACCATAAAGTGAATGTATTGCAATTGCAGCAGCAACTGAAAAACCGTGTACCGGCAAACGTTGATGATATTTTAACCATACCTTTAGCAGAAAATACTCATTGGTCAGCACAAGAGATTTCAGATGAGTTAGACAACAATTCACAAGGAATTTTAGGCTATGTTGTGCGCTGGATTGATCAAGGCGTTGGTTGTTCAAAAGTGCCTGACATTAATAATGTTGGCTTAATGGAAGATCGCGCCACTTTAAGAATATCAAGTCAGCATATGGCTAATTGGTTACAACATAACATTTGCACACCAGAACAAGTGCTAGCCAGCTTGAAAAAAATGGCCACCATTGTTGATCAACAAAACCAAGGTGATAGTCAATATCACGCTATGTCGAATGACTTTGATAACAGCATAGCTTTTCAAACGGCACTAGCATTAGTGCTGCAAGGCCACAAACAGCCTAACGGTTATACTGAACCTTTATTACATAACAATAGACTGTTATTTAAAGCTCAAGCCAAATAAGGCTATAGCTGCAGCCACCTAAAGCTTGGTGCTAAGTAAAGGCCGGTGCTGATAAATCATGGTATTTATTAGCACCGGCCTATTTTTATGGCTAAAAAAAGCTAATCCGGTGTAATTTCGTCAAGATCGCCGTCGGTATAGAGCCAAAGTTTACTGAACTAATTTACCGAACTAATGGCTCTATGAGTAAATCAGGCCAATTATAGACTAAATCATGTTATTGGCCTGATAAAACATACAACTCAGCATATTTTTGCGCATAAACACAAGCCCTATCTATATTAATTTGTAACACAATGGTACAATCGTTACACCAAGGAAGGATACGGGGTAACAACTTAATGAGAATAACTAAAAAGACAGAACCAAGGAAACTTAACTTAAGTGGCGCTATACTGCTTATGATTGGCTTATTTGGCTTATACTGCTCAGCAACTCAAGCAGAACCCAAAGTGAAAGACCAAGCTAAAGTTGTTTTAATAATAAACAAAGTTGTTAGCGAGGTAAAATCACCAACAAATCCCCATGTAAATAACTACGCTTACCCTAGTATTACCAGCGAGGTATTCAATCAATACAATCAAATCGCTATGCAGTCAACTAATCAAACATCTCAACAACCCTCGCTAGGGATTAAAGTCACTGATTTTGCAAACTTAGTACCCAGTAAGTTTACTCAAAAAAATTCTCTCTTTGAGTTTACGGCTAAATTTAATGACAAGCTGCAACAAGTACTCGCCTATTTTGACTTTTCATCCCCCAGAACCGACAGTAAAAACAAAAATATTAGCGAAAATAATGCTAAGTAAAATCTAGCTTGATTGCTAAAAATGACAATAAAGCATTAAAGGCCAATGCTAGTGTCAGCAAAAGTTGAGAGCAATTGATACTGAGCACTGGTTAAGGGCACTGAATCTGACTGATGATATTAAAAAACCGCCCTTTAGCGGTTTTTTAATGCCGGTGTTTCACTTAAACCTAATCACTAAAATTCCTACCAAACCATAGCCAGTGACATAATCACTGAGCATGATCACTAAAAAGAGTCATTAAAATTAATCACCTAGCTTTAGCCCTCATTAGCTTGGCTCTTGATGCAACTTGCGGATCAAAATTAATTTTTAATTACCCTTGCTTTTTACATTAGCAAAACCTAATATACATACATTACACCTTCCTAATATAAGTACATTAGATTTTTATAATATAATTATGTTAGGTTTTTCTAATGTAGATAATAAAGTACATATTCTGACTTAAACTTAAACTTAAAAGGATATTCTCATGACACTTAATGAAGCACTTCGTCTAATCGCAGGTATTATGATTTTAATTTCACTTTATTTAGCCGTAACCTATTCGCAAAATTGGTTATGGTTTACCGCTTTTATTGGCCTTAATTTATTACAATCATCATTCACAAAGTGGTGTTTAATGATGACTTTTTTAAAAAAAATGGGCTTAAAAGGTACCTAATAACATGAGTAACACCAAAGAGTGTCATATGCAGCAAGTTTTAATCCAGTCACTATTATGATCAATGACTTGAGTTATTATAATAACTCAAGCGACATAAATGATTAAATAAAATCTCACCCTAAGTGTTATCAATACTATTTTTAACTCAGGTTTTATTAAGCATAATTTAAAATAGTCATAACTAGCTAAAATGCAGAAACATAACTGGTCATGTCGGCCAATACCCTGATAATTTCCCCTGTAACAAAACCTATGAAGTTGATCATCAATTAAATTATCAAGCGATATACGCTCAATTTATCAGGTTATTTAGTTTGTCGGTTATACCCACCCTTACCTTAAGTAATATAATTTATCTTTTTGGCTATTCTATTCTCAAAAAAAATACGTTAAAGTCCACCGATAACTTTTAAAGTAATGAATAAGAGAGACACAATGTCAAAAGCGTCAGCACGTCATATATTGGTAGATACTGAAGAGCAATGTCTAACATTAAAGCAACAAATAGTCGCCGGTGAAGATTTTACGGCCATCGCACAAGCGCATTCAAACTGTCCTTCTAAAGCGCAAGGTGGGGCATTAGGCTCTTTCGGTCGCGGCCAAATGGTGCCAGAGTTTGATGAAGTGGTATTTACAGCACCATTGAATGAAGTACAAGGGCCTGTTAAGACTCAATTTGGTTATCACTTGCTTGAAATTACTGCTCGAGACGACTAAGACCAAAGGATTTAATACCCTTAGGTATCGCATCTAAAATAAAAAATGAAGGCTAATGCCTTCGTTTTTTTTGACTAAAAAGCCAATCACTTAAACCAGCGCTTAATTTTATCTTTGCGTAAAATTAATAGTAATACAGCCATAGTAAAATATATCGTGGGTTCAACAATGTCAGATTTTACTGACCAAAAAAAGTGTAGTGCAATCAGTAATACCGCAAGATAAACCCCGTTGTGTAACTTTTGCCACTTTGTACCCATTTTGCGCCTTAGTGCGGTTATTGAAGTGAGCGCTAAAGAAAAAAGTATCATTAGCGCTGCCATACCCACCGTAATGTAAGGTCTGTCAATAATCTCGTCAAAAAATAGCACAAGATCAAATTGCACTTCAAAAGCTAAAAAATTCAGTAAATGAAACATCGCATAGGTAAAGCTATACAAACCCAGTAATCGCCTTATTTGTAATAAATAGCCTTGGCGATATTTTTTCGCAACCGGTGTTACCAGCAGAGAAATCAGTAATAAATTAAAGGCGCCCATACCGGTAAAGTGAATAACCTCCTCTACAGGGTCTGCACCCAACTGCTCGGTAAAGGCTAAAAAATACAGGACAAATAAGGGTAAAAAAGCTAGCAAGTGAATCGCAATTTTAAGTAACATCACTCTATTGCGTAAAAATACGGTTTTGAAAGCCTCTTTACTCACCCCAGTTGCCCTAGTTTGCACTAATAGTGCTTCCTTAAATCCATATTTTTATACAAGTGAGCAACCTCCTCACCATAGCCATTGAATGGTAAGGTCGCAATACGATTACGGGCAAATAAGCCGCCAGTGGTTATACGTCTCTCACTTGCCTGACTCCAACGCGGATGATCTACGGCTGGATTAACATTGGCATAAAAGCCGTATTCCCTGTCAGCGAGTATATTCCAGGTTGTGGGTGGTTTATGCTCAACTAATTGTATACCGACAATGGATTTAATACTTTTAAAACCATACTTCCACGGCACAACTAATCGTATAGGCGCACCATTTTGCGCGGGTAGGGTTTTACCGTATAAACCTACGCTCATAAACGTTAGCGGATTCATAGCTTCATCAATACGTAAACCTTCTACGTAGGGGTATTGTACACCTCCGCCCATTCGACTTTTTTGTCCTGGCATCTGCTCTGGATCATATAAAGTTTCAAAGGCGACATATTTTGCTCGTGAATTAGGTGCTGCTTTTTTAATTAACTCTGCTAAGCCAAAACCTACCCATGGAATAACCATTGACCATGCTTCAACACAGCGTAAACGATAGATACGTTCTTCTAAGGGAAAGTGTTTAAATAAATCATCGTAACCTAAGGTATAAGGTTTATCGACTTCACCAGAAATGCTGAGTTGCCAAGGGTTAACCTTAAATCCTTGCGCATTTTCAACGGGATCGCTCTTACCCGTACCAAATTCATAAAAATTATTATGGCTGGAAATTTTAGCTTCAGGGGTGAGTATTTGTAAAGACTCGCCTGCTGGCGCAAACTTTAAGGCTTGACGCTTAAACACCTCGGCTTCTTTACTACTGAAAAAGTCTAATGCGCCAGCATTCGTACTGGCAGATTGTGCTAATAAACTACCCGCACCTAGGTAACCAAGCTTCTTTAACAGCTCACGTCGACCATAATAAACTGACTCGTCTGTTACTTGCTGCTCGGACAGTTGATGGTTTTTTTTCGTGTTAATTAACATTTTCACCTCTGATCGATCTAGTTATAGCCATCTGATTAACTTGCAATATACAGACCTATAAAGAGGTGAAAAAATTCTTAATAAAAGCTCAATATTTAATTAAAAGTCATGTTTAATTAAATATTGCGCTTAACGAGAAAATTTCTCTAAATAGTTAATAATCTCACCTGATTCATACATCCAAGTAATTGATTGATCTGCATTGATAATTTTTAAACAAGGTACGGTTCTTTTACCACCTTCTCGGATCAACTCTTCACGGTATTGCTCATGCTGGTTTATATTGCGTAATTCAATATTTAAGCCTAATCGCTTCATAGCGCGACGGGTTTTCACACAAAATGGACAAGCCGGTAATTGATACAAGCTTAAATGTGCCGTACTAGCATCCACTTCTTTTTGTAGTTGTGGCGAGCGTTTTGGCGCACTGGGAGAAAATATAAAATTTAATAACAAAATTAAACGGCCAATCGGCCAACGAATTAAAAACATAGTAGGGTTTGTGCTCACTGTTAAGTAAATAAACTAAAAGAATGACATGATTTTATTACCACATCATATCATCAGGAATTTGAAATTCTGCGTAAGGGTCATCTTCAGCAATAACTTCATCAGCCACCTTGGTGTTTTGCACCAAAATAACTGCTTTATCTAAACTCGCTACTTTTTCTGCCGTTTCGGTGGTAACGATATAAGTTGTATCATTGACACCACATAAGGCTAAACGGCCATTAACTAAGGCTTTATGGGTGACAGCATCAACAAATAACTTCTTAATTTTGCTATTAAAAGTGTAATTATATTCTGCTTCGCCTTTAACATTGCTCACTTGATGATGTTGCAAAATTTGTAAAATTCTCTGCTGTTGCTCTTTTGCTGCTAAGGTTTGTTTTCTTTCATTATTCAAGGCGATATCATGGGCTAGCTTGTCTTTTTTCGCCAGCTCAAGCTCTTGTTTAACTTGCTCTTGTAAACTAGTGTCAACCTTGACGCCACTGCGTTTTTGCTTGCCTGTTTTGCGTTTATCACTATTTGCTTGTCGTGCTTTTTGCTTGGTGGTTAAACCTGCTTTAAGCAACTGGTCTTGTAATGAAGCCATCTATTTTCCTATGGTAGAATACCAATTGAATATCGATTTTTACTATTTTATCAGTTCGTTTACCATTTTACAGCATTCAATAAAAAAGCAGCATAATTTGCTGCTTTTTTCTGGTTAATTTACCAAATTAGATTGGCCGCTAGCACAGCCTAAAACCGCTGCAGCTAGCTAACCATGCGTATTTACACTATACCATATTTTTTTAATGGCAATTCTCGATAACGCTTACCTGTGGCATTAAAAATAGCATTACAAATAGCAGGGGCAATAGGCGGAACACCCGGCTCACCGACACCGCCTGGAGGCGCGTCACTGTCAATTATTTCTACATGTGTGGTTGGGGTATCTGCCATTCGAGCTACTTGATAACTGTCAAAATTATTTTGCTCAATGGCCCCATCTTTCGCGGTTAGTTCACTAAAAAAGGTTAATGATAAAGCAAAAATAGCCGCGCCTTCCATTTGCGAGCGAATGCGTTCAGGGTTTACCGCTAAACCACAATCTACCGCCATCCAAACGTCATTAACTTTAATTTTCCCGTCACTGTTTTCTGATACTTCAACAATACAAGCCACATAACTGACGAAGCTTCGATGCATGGCAATACCTAGGCCATGGCCTTTAGGTAGCTTTCTGCCCCACTTTGCCATGGTACTGGCTTTTTCTATTACGGCTTTCATACGCGCGGTGTCAACAGGGAATTTCTCTAGTGTTTCACCATAATTTCCGTATTTGGCCTGCTCATTCGAGAAGTCAATTTTACGATCTGCGCCTAGCATGGCGATTAAGTTGTCTTTGCTGTCCAAACCTTTTGCTTGGGCCAGCTCATCAACAAATGAACTTACTGCAAAAACATGGTTGATATTAGTGACTGAACGCATCCAGCCGATACGAGTATGGGCTGGCGCTTTGCCGGCAGCACAACTGACATTAGCAATATCATAGGGCATATCAATTAAGCCTAAATCAGCTTCTGAGCCAATTAAGTCTTCACCTTGGCTGAACGTTGAGCCAATAGGCGGCTCTGCCACATGATGTTGCCACGCGGTAACCGTGCCATTTTCATCAATACCGGCCGCAAGCTTTTGATAACTAACCGCATGATAATAACCATTTTGAATTTCATCTTCGCGAGTCCACATCACTTTAATCGGCACATTTAACTGTTTAGAGAGTATCGCGGCTTCAACAATAAAGTCGGGCTTAGATTTTCGGCCAAAGCCACCCCCTAACAAAGTGACATTAATATTGACATTTTCTGGCGCAATACCGGTAATTTGTGCAACGGTACTTTGCGCTGACTGTGGTGTTTGAGTACAAGCCCAAATATCAAAAATACCGTCATGAAAATGTGCGGCTGCGGCTGGTGGCTCCATAGGGACATGAATTAATTCTGGCACATAATAGGATGCTGTGATCACTTGTTGAGCCGCAATTAATGCTTTACCTACATCACCTTTACTGCGCAACACTTTGCTCGGGTTATCACAGCTTTTTGCTAATGCTTGTTTATAATCATCGCTGTTGTAACTTTGATGCGCACTTTCATGCCATTGCATTGCTAATGCTTCTCGACCTTTCATTGCCGCCCAAGTATTTTTAGCAATAACGGCAACGCCCCCTAAAGGTTTAAATACCGCAGGCTCTTCTAAATCAGGTAATTGCACTACATCAATAACACCCACAATGGCTTTTGCCGCCGCGCTATTAAATGATTTAACCTTTGCCCCCAGTACCGGTGGCCTAGCAATAACAGCATATTGCATCTGGTCTAATTCAACATCAAAACCGTAAGTAGTAGCACCTGTTGCGATTTTTTCACCGTCAACTAAAGCCACATCCGATTTGCCAATAAGATTAAAATCTTTCTTATCTTTTAATATTAAGGCCGATTGTGCAGGCAAGGCTAGCGTGCTTGCTATGGCAACTAAGCTGCCAAAAGATAATGTTCGACCCGTTTCTTTATGGACAATAGTGCTATTTAGCGCTGCGGTTTCACTCACATCAACTTGCCATTGCTTGGCTGCCGCCTGTTGCAGCATCATACGTGCCGCTGCGCCAGCTTCTCGCAGGGGTTGATAAAAACGTCTTACCGAGCGTGAGCCATCAGTATTTTGGCTACCATATTTTTTATCACCTAAACCTTGTACAACGGTTATTTGTTGCCAATCAGCGCCGAGTTCGTCGGCGACAATCATCGGAATACTGGTTCTGATCCCTTGACCCATTTCTGACCTATGCACCACAATACTGACTATATTGTCGCTACCTATTTGGACATAAACATTGGGTGAAAATTTATCAGCGGCTATAACACCTGCCAAGGCTTTTGGCATAGTTAGCATGGACGGTAATTGCACCCCAAGCACCAAAGCCGTAGAACTGATACCGAGTTTTTTTAAGAAGCTGCGACGGCTAACATTTTCAATATGTTTCATGATCCGCTTCCTTTTACTTCAGTGCCCAAGTCAGCGGCAAGGTGAATCGCTTGTTTGATGCGTTGATAAGTACCACAGCGACAAATATTACCACTCATGGCGAGTTCAATATCTTCATCGTTTGGTGTAGGTTTACGGTCTAACAATGCTACCGCTGACATCATTTGTCCTGACTGACAATAACCGCACTGTGCTACATTTAATGCTTGCCACGCTTGTTGAACTGGGTGTTCTCCATGCTCAGAAAGTCCTTCAATAGTGGTGATTTTTTGCTGCGCAATAGCCGACACTGGCATAACACATGAGCGAATGGGTTGGCCATCAACATGGACAGTACAAGCGCCACATAAGCCTTTACCACAACCATACTTGGTACCGGTATATTTTAAAATATCTCTTAATGCCCACAACAATGGCATATCGCCATCATCATTAAATTGATGTTCTTTTCCATTGACCGTTAAGGTGATCATACAATCATTTCCTTTAAGTTTGTTGAACCTTGCCTAGGTTAGCCTAGCGTTAGCTAGTGATGTTATGCATTAATGCCAAGCTTTTTAACCATGTATTTTAATTGCTCTGGTGTATCTATATCAATAAACGCATGCGCGAGTGGTACTTTTAATAATTTATCTTGGTATTGCGCTAGCAAAGGTTTAGCCCCTTGCTGACCTGTTAACTGGGTTAATTCAGTAAAGTAGTCTTGAGAAAATATCACCGGCGGGCCAATATTTTCTTTTTCGATTGACGCAACTGGCCTTAAGTCTTGTGCAACAACAATAGTATGAGGATTAGCTTGCCAATAACCTTGATGACGAATCAAATCAGCTGAGGTTAACTGCCATTGGTCAACTAATACAATCATAACCGCTGTTATATCAGAAGCTAATCCTGCAACACCAACAGCAATCGATGACGCCATGCCGTCTGAGAACTTACTATTAATAATAGTCTTGATGGGCAGATGGTCAATACGCGCTTGAACTTGGCTGGCATTAAAACCTAAAACGCAATAGACCTGGCTTGTCACCTTTAAAGCTTGCGCTAATTGCCATTCAATTAAGCTTTGTTCGTGGATATTAATTAATTGCTTCATCTGACCTAAACGAGATGACTGCCCTGCTGCCAACACTATGATGGCAAAATTATTATTTGCGCAACTCGTCATTTTAATTTCATCTCTACCATCATCCTAACCCTTTTTTTGGTAAACCATCTGAATACCAATTGGCTGAGTGTAACATCAAATAAAATCAGCAAAGCGATTTCAACCAAGCATCGGACTTTACCAAATGTATATATGTGATGAGTGTATATGTAAGTATAATCTATAGTTAGGATGAATTTATCGAATCATCAAGATTCAAACTTCATTTGTTTTAAGGTACTCTACGCTATCGAAATTGTTTACTTTGCTAAGCCTAATGAAACATTTAAAGAATACGCTGATCGGCATACTATTTATTCTCTTCTTAGTTATCGCGACTTTGAGTACTTGGATATACAGTCAAATCGACAGTGCCTTACCGCAATTAGACGGTAAGCAAACACTCTATGGCTTATCTGCCAGCACTATCGTCGAGCGAGACTCGCAAGGTATTGTCACCATCAAAGCAGATAATCGCTTAGACATCGCCATCGCCACAGGCTTTGTTCATGCTCAAGAACGCTTTTTTCAAATGGATTTATTACGCCGAAATTCAGCTGGCGAACTTGCCAGCCTATTTGGTGATGCCGCAATAGCCTATGACAGTGACATTCGCCGCCATCGTTTTCGTGAACGCGCTACTCGCATAGTGTCACAATTATCAGCCGCAGATTTAGACCTGCTAAAAGCCTACACTCGTGGGGTAAATCAGGGCTTAAAATACCTTAAAGCACCACCTTTTGAATATTTACTGCTACGCCAAGCACCCGTCGAATGGCAAGAAGAAGATACCATTTTAACCGTACTCAGTATGTATATCGACTTACAGTATCAAGATGGAAAGCGCGAACGAACTCTAGGCTTAATGCATTCACTCTTAAGCTCTGAAGTGTATGCATTTCTTAACCCTAAAGGCAGTCGTTGGGATGCTGCCATAGATGGCACTGAGTTTCCTGCATCGCCATTACCAAAAGCAGCTTGGCCTTCTGCCTCAAGTGAAGGTATGGCGGCTTTGCTAAAGCATCAAGCGCTAGATCCGCTAATAGCTGACAGGATTCCCTCACCACTGGCCAAAAAAAAATCAGCTTTAAATGAAGAGTTCCCAGGTTCAAACAATTGGGCTATTGCCGGTAATATCAGTTCAACCGGCAGCGCTATGGTTGCCAACGATATGCATCTGGGCATTCGGGTACCAAACACTTGGTTTAGAGCCTCCTTTGAATATCAAAGTGTCGATAATACGGCCGTAAAAGTCACCGGCGCAACATTACCTGGCACACCCAACATGATTATTGGCAGTAACGGTCATATTGCTTGGGGCTTTACCAACAGTTATGGCGACTGGAGCGATGTGATCATTCTTGAAACCAATGCCGATAAAAGCCAATACTTAACGCCAGATGGCTACCAAGACTTTATCAAACGTAAACAAATTATCGCGGTAAAAGATCAAGAAGCGGTCGACATAACGGTAACTGATACCATTTGGGGGCCTGTTATCGGTGAAAATGCTCAAGGCGACTTACTTGCCTATCGTTGGATTGCTCACGACAAAGCCGCGGTTAACATGGCTATTGTTGAATTTGAAACCGCTACCAATGTAGAGCAAGCCTTCGCTATTGCGGCTCGTGCCGGCTTACCCGCACAAAACTTAATGGTGGGTGATAAACAAGGTAATATTGGCTGGACCATCATGGGGCCGATCCCACAACGCAGCGCAAATTTTGGTGATATACCGACATCTTGGGCCAATGGTGAAAATAAATGGTTAGGACTTTTACCCGCTGAAGCGTATCCCAAAGTCATCAACCCAGACAATTCGCGCTTATGGACAGCAAATTCACGGGTTATTGGTGGCGATATGTTGAACAAAGTCGGTAATGGCGGCTATGCCATAGGTGCGCGGTCTTCACAAATAAAACAAAACCTCGAGGCTAAAGCATCGTTTGATGAACAAGCCTTACTCGATATTGCCCTTGATAACCGCGCTAAATTTTTATTACGTTGGCAAAGATTTATCTTGTCTGATGTACTCACTGACGCCATGTTGGCTAAGCATCATGACTGGTATAAAGTGAAGAAAATTATCGATGTTGAACATTTGTCAGCAAGCACAGATTCTGTTGCCTATCGCCTGATCAGAAATTTTCGCTTAGCCGTCAGAAAGCAAGTGTTTGAAATTTTCAATGAAAATATGACCAAGCTTGATAAAAGTTACAGTTTTCATAGCATACGTCACCAAATAGAAACGCCATTATGGCAATTAATCAATCAGCAACCCGAGAACTTTCTCTGGCGTAGTCATGAAAGTTGGCCGGCCTTATTTGAAGCTAGCCTTGAGACAACACTCAGCCAAATGACCGAATCAAGCACACTGGCGAACGCCACTTGGGGTAAACAAAACATCAGTAAAATTCAGCACCCCTTAAGTCGTGCTGTACCATTTATTGGCCAATGGCTTGATATGCCTGAAGTAGAATTACCCGGTGATAGCTACATGCCAAGAGTACAAGGACAATCATTTGGTGCGTCACAGCGCATGGTTGTTTCTCCTGGACACGAAGAAAGTGGCATTTTTCATATGCCTACTAGTCAATCAGGTCATCCTTGGAGCCCATATTATGGTTTAGGACATGAAAGTTGGATAAAAGGTCAGGCATCTAGCTTTTTGCCTGGCCCAAGCAAGTACACACTGACGTTACTCAGTTACTAGCTTACTCAGTTACTCGCAAAGCAAAGCAACGCAACCCATCAACATACTAAGGAACAATAATGACCACTTTAATTATTTGTTTATTTATCGCCACCCTATTACCTTTTATTGCCAAAATTCCAGTTGCCATTGCCATGAATAAAATGGGCGGTTACAACAACAATCACCCTCGTGATCAACAAGCTAAGCTAACCGGCTTTGGTGCTAGAGCTTTCGCTGCACATCAAAATGCCTTTGAATCCTTGCTTATATTTTCCCCCGCCGTTTTGTTAGCCATCGCGACACAAAACACCGGCGTTTTTATCGAGCAACTCGCTATTACCCATATTGTTGCCAGAGTGCTTTACAATATTGCCTATTTAATGAATATCGGCGTCATACGTTCATTAATATGGGGGGTTGGCATCATGAGTTCTTTCACTATTATCTATCAATGTATTTAACTGACAGATAATAGTTATTAGCTATCCGTTTTAAGTTATTAGAGCTCAGTTTTTCCTTGTGTATTGGTCTAACCTCTTGCTGATAAGCCTTTTTTATCCCTTTAGATAAAAAAGGCATAAAGAAACGGTTGTACTCTGGTGTGATGGTGGCTAAAGTAAAGCTATGCAAATGACAAAACTAGCCTTTTTCTTTAACACTTTCTTTCTCTCAGTTCTCTGAGCGCGCTTTAGGTTTTGGCATTCACTAAAAAACCTCCTACCTAATGGAGGTTTTTTACTTTTAGTGGTCGCAACAAGTAACAGTAATAAATAACTCGCAGAATATGATAATAAAAGCGAATAAACTCATAACTACCTATTAGGAAAACGCGGTGAACGAAGCATTAGATTTAAATAAAATACGTGAAAAAATTACCCTACTCGATCAGCAACTATTGACATTATTTGCTGAACGCCGCGCCCTGACTTTAAATGTTGCAAAAAGCAAAGCTCATCTCATTCGTCCAGTACGAGACCAACAGCGCGAACAAGAGTTACTGATCCGCTTGATCACCCAAGGTAAAAAACTAGGTTTAGATGCGCATTACGTGACCCGTGTGTTTCAAACCATTATTGAAGATTCAGTACTAAATCAGCAGGCTTACCTGCAAACCTTAGCAAATCCAAATATACAAGAGCCGGCTGTCAGTGTCGCTTTTCTTGGTGATAAAGGTTCTTACAGCTACTTAGCAAGCCATCGTTACTTTTCTCGCCGTGCAGCAAAAATTATTGAAAGCGGTTGTCAAAGTTTTGCTGAGATTATGCAGCAAGTTGAATCTGGCTCGGTTGACTATGGCATGTTGCCAATAGAAAACACCAGTTCAGGCAGCATTAATGAAGTTTATGACGTACTGCAACATACCAACTTGTCGATTGTTGGCGAAATAACCCAACCTATTGAGCACTGCTTACTGACCGCCGTAAATACCAAACTTAATAAGATCAAAACCATTTATGCCCATGGTCAGCCATTTGCGCAATGTAGTAACTTTTTAGATAAACAAAGTGATATTCGCATTGAATACTGTGAGAGTACGGCTGATGCCATGGCTAAAGTCTATCAATTGCAAGACGACAGTGTTGCGGTTATTGGTAGCGAAGAAGGCGGTAACTTATACCAACTTCAGGCGTTGGAAAAACAGATAGCCAATCAAATTGAAAACCACAGTCGCTTCATTTTAGTGGCGCGTAAACCTATTGAGGTTGCAGAGCAAATTCCAGCAAAAACCACCTTAATTATTGCCACTGGCCAAAAGCCTGGTGCATTAGTCGAGTGCCTACTTGTACTGAAAAATAAAGGCATTAACATGTGCAAACTTGAGTCTCGCCCAATTCAAGGCCGACCTTGGGAAGAAATGTTTTATGTCGATGTAGAAGCTAATTTGAAGCACTTAGCTTTACAAGAGGCTATTAGTCAAATCACTGAACAAACAAATTTCATTAAAATTCTGGGTTGTTACCCTATCGAACACATTAGTCCAACCAGTGTCCCAAGTAGCGCACTCATATAAGCGCTAATACTTAACATAATAAAGGGCAGATAAACTGCCCTTTATTAATACATCGACTTTCTAAATGCCTAGTTCTAAATAATTAGTTCTAACTACTTAATTCTAAATGCTTAGCTTTCAATACTTATCACACACCACTACTTAATCTCAGTTCAGTTTAGATAACTACCCGTTTACGATTTTTTAGCCGAAAAATAATAGCACTAAACACTAAGATAAATAATATTGGCATAGCGGCGAACATAACGGCTGAAAACATAAACTGCCCCATTAACAAGGTTAAGCTAATAAAGCACATTGTTGGTAATAATAGCCAAAACGTATGTTCACTCGCACATAATTTAAAACCTTTATGCATAAAAAACAGTAACAATATACTGACGATACTTGCGGTAATAGCCGTGACTGCACCAGGGTAATAATCAAGCATAAAATCAGTATGAGGGTGAAGTATGCTGGGTACTGGTGCCCAATTACCGATTTGAACCAACCAAATTAATGACCCCGCAATTAGGCAACCAAAATTAAAAGACCAAAGTTTTTTATTAACCTTAAACATCAATATTTCCCAAATTTATTTTTATTATTTCCCCTATTTATATCCCAAGTATAGTTTTTAATCAAGAAGTCTGGTTTTTATACAAAAAATAGTCAGCAGTAATTTAACCTCAGTGTTTGGGTTATACCAACTTAATTAATCAGGTGGTCTACTCTATACGCAGGAAAAATGGCCAAATATAAGGTATTTATTTTAATAACTAATTGTTCTAATTATTAAATAACGCAGTAGTTGGTTATTTTAACCAGTAAAAATGATCAGATAATTAGTGAGATTAGTATTATTAAGCTTAACCTGCATTAAATGTAGAAAAGTCCCTATAACATTACTGCTATGGGGACTTTTAGATACCGGCGCTATTGAGTAGCAATTGAAATAAATAATTGATCCTTTTAAAATAGCCTAAACAACCAAGAACTATCTTGCTGACCATCACAATAGCCAGTGATTGCTTAATCAAGCGCCTGACTCTTAACTATTTATCTTTACTTATCATTGGTCACTGCTTTGATTCAACGGGTATAACTCAACTGGTATAACTACATTTTCTCTATAGCGGCTTGAGCTTGCTGGTGCTCAATTTCTTTAGTGATCACTTGTGGTGAGCCGGTATTGCGGCACAACCAATAATAAGCCCCAGGTACAACAAATAAAGTAAAAATACTGGCCAATGATACACCCGCGAAGATCACCACGCCGATCACCATTCTACTTTCAGCGCCAGGCCCCACCGCAAGTACTAATGGGATAGCACTGGTGACTGTGGTGAATGTGGTCATCACAATAGGTCTTAAACGTTGCGTGGCGGCAGTGATCAATGCTTCTTCAAAGGCGATGCCTTTGTCACGTAACTGATTGGCAAATTCAACAATTAAAATACCATTTTTTGCCGCTAAACCAATTAACATCACAATACCAATTTGACTGTATATATTTAGGCTCATTCCCATCAATTTCAGGCCTGCTAAAGCGCCAACTAAGGCTAATGGCACGGTTAACATAATCACAAAAGGATGAATGAAACTCTCAAATTGGGCTGACAATACTAGGTAGGTTATCACTAAGGCCAAAATAAAAATAAAGGCGATAGAGTTACCTGATTCTTGTAATAATTGCGACTGGCCTTTGTAGGCCACTTGCGCTTGTTCAGGTAAATGTTCAGCAACCGCCGTATTTAAAAACGCTAAGGCATCACCCAAGGCATAGCCTGTGGCTAAGTTGGCACTAATAGTGACACTGCGCAGGCGATTGAAACGATTGAGTTGCGACGATGTGGCACTCTCTTCTATCGTGATCAAGTTCGACAAGGGCACCAATTTATTACTGACCGTGGAGCGAACAAAAATATTATCAATGTCTTTAGGTTTTGAAAAGTCATTTTTCTCGCCTTTAACCACCACATAATACTCTTCACCGCGCTCAACAAAGTTAGTCACGCGGCGTTGACCCAACATAGTTTCAAGGGTGCGGCCGATATCGCCAACCGACACGCCTAAGTCGAAGGCTCTGTTGTGATCAATATTAACTAGCAGTTGTGGATAGGTTTCTTTGTAGTCACTATCAATACTTTGCAGATTCGGGTTTTCTTGCGCTTTAGCAATAATAATATCACGCCACTTTGCTAACTCTTCATAGGTGTTACCTTGCAAGACAAATTCAACCGGTGATGAAGACCCACCGCTACTTAAGCCTCGGCGCATCATGGCAAACGCTCTAACATCGGTTACTTTAGCGAGCTGACCATTTATTTTATTAATAAAATCGAAGGTATCTGTAATACGATCTTTCCAAGCGGGCATACCCACAATGGCAATACCACCCGCACCACCAAAACCGGGCACACGCACAAGCACTCGGTCAAGCTCGCCACTTTGTTGATGCACGAGTAATTCTTCTTCTATTTGCTGCATATTTTTGACGTTATTTTCATAACTTGCCCCTTCTGCACCACGCATCATGACAAAGAAGTTTCCGCGATCTTCTTTTGGTGTGTACTCTGAAGGTAATTGATTAAATAAACTGTAGACCGCAAATAGCGACAAAATAATCACAATACATATCATAAGAGGTTGATGGATACTGGCTTTTAACGAACGTCCATAAGCCGCTTCAAACTTAGCAAAGCCTAGATCCAACTTTTGACCAAACGATGAGCTACGTTCCTTATGTTTTAACATTTTTGAACACATCATTGGCGTTAACGATAATGCTGTTAAGCTAGAAAAAATAACCGCTGCCGCAATCGCAATCGCAAACTCGGTGAATAATCGTCCGACATTACCTGATAAAAAAATTAATGGCACAAACACCGCAACTAGCACTAAGGTGGTCGCAATAACTGCAAATGCTACTTCTCGCCCGCCTTCGTATGCAGCGAGCAACGGGGTTTGCCCGCGCTCAATACGGCGGTAAATATTTTCCAGTACCACAATGGCATCATCTACCACCAAACCAATGGCTAGTACCATGGCGAGTAGGGTCAATAGGTTTATTGAAAAACCAAACCACGATAGCACCATCATGGAGCCAATTAGCGCCACAGGTACGGTAACGGCTGGAATGAGTGTTGCTCTAACGTTACCCAAAAATAAAAATATAACCAACACCACCATGATCATGGCAATAGCCAGTGTGCTATATACTTCGTCAATTGAGCCTTGAATAAACACTGATGAGTCATAGCTATTGGTTATCGTGGTACCTATTGGCAAGCCACCACGAATCGACATCATCTCTTTTCGCGCCGCTTTGACTACTTCGAGGGTATTGGCTTTTGACTGTTTAATGATGCCCAAACCCACCATGTTTTTGCCATTACCACGAAACATGTTTTCTTCATCTTCCGCCGCTAAATCAATTTTAGCCACATCACCCAGATAGACCAATGATTTATCATCATTACGCGCTACCACCATAGTGGCAAAGTCATCTTCGGTTAGATAACTGCGTTCAACACGAATCGAAAAATCTCGGTCGATTGATTCCACTTCTCCCGCCGGTAATTCAACATTTTCAGCGCGCAAGGTTTGTTCTATATCATTAACAGTGATGCCTCTAGCGGCCATTGCTTTTCGGTTTAACACCACATTCATCGCATAGGTTCTACCGCCACCCACTTGCACACGTGCTACGCCATCAACCACAGAAAACCTGTCAACAATATAACGTTCGGCGTAATCAGTTAGCTGTAATGTACTCATTACCTCGCTTTGTAAAACAAACCAAACAATGGCACTTTCATCATCATTTGCCTTAGACACCTCAGGCGGTTCAGCTTGTTCTGGTAAGTTGTTTAACGCGCGCGAAATTCTGTCACGCACATCATTTGTCGCGGCGTCAATATCACGGTCCAATTCAAATTCAATTGAAATATTAGAGCGGCCCACTCGGCTAGAAGAGTTGATGGATTTAACCCCTTCAATGCCACTAATTCTATCTTCCAGTATTTGCGTGATTTTACTTTCGACAATGGCAGCAGACGCGCCAGGATAAGAGGTATTAATACTCACTACCGGCGGGTCGATATCAGGATACTCTCGAAGGGGTAAGGTTAAAAAAGCGACAATACCAAAAGTGATCAAGAGTAAATTGATTACTGTGGCAAAGACTGGTCGCTTAACTGACAGGTCAGATAAAATCACGATTTATTCCCTATGGTATTGACACTAGTACCATCACGTAGTTTTAAAGCGCCTTCGACAACCACTTCTGTGCCTACCTCTAGACCACCAATGACCTCAACAAAACCACGGTAGCGACGACCAATATCTAAGGGTTTCTTAATAGCTTTACCCGCTTCAACAACAAAAACAAAATGTTGGTCTTCAATCGGAATAATGGCACTTTCTGGTATCTGTAATATTTGCTCAACCTTGCGTACCACATGCAAATTTAACAACATGCCCGCACGTAGCTGATTATCAGCATTGTTAATTTTTGCACGTACTTTTAAGGTTCGTGTAACACTGTCTATGCGAGAGTCTATCGAGGTGACTTTACCAACAAATACTTTGTCTTTATAAGCTATATTGCTCGCTTCTATGCGCTGACCAATCGCTACGGTAGTTAAGTAACGCTCTGGAATTGAAAAATCAACTTTAATAATACTCAGATCATCTAAACTGGTGATCACATCGCCAACATTAATTAACGCACCGAGACTAATTTCGCGAAAGCCTAAAATGCCTGAAAATGGTGCTTTAATGGTAAGTTCAGCTAGCTTTATTCTGGCACTGAGTAGTTGTGCTGAAATGGCCTTAGTTTTTGCTTCTTGTTCATCAACCAGCGACTTAGCGGTGGCTTTTTGTTTGTACAAACCTTGAAAACGATTGAGTTGCGCGACAGATTCGGCAAGATTAGCCTGAAGTTCTTCGACTTTAGCCGCTTCCTCTTGGCTATTTAGCCTTACTAAAATGTCATCTTTTTTAACCGTTTCGCCATCTTGAAATAAAACCTCAGCAACAACATCTGAATATTTACTGGTAATGTACACCTGCTCATTCGCCCTTGAAGTACCAATGGCCTCGACAGAATCGTTAAAATCAACTAAATCGATTTTAACCGTTTTTACTGCGACAACACGTTGATATTTTTCTTTGCTGGAGGTCTTTTCAGGCCATTGTAAATAAATGACTAAGGCAACTAACATTCCAACCAGTAATAATAAAGGTAAGCGACGACCAATGGCAGTAGACATAAACAAAACTCTCTAAAATTGAGTAAATTATAATAATATTACTATAACTTAGATACTGACAGCGCTCGAGACAACTTAACCTAAGATTTAAGGCTTTGGTCGCAAATTAGAAAAAGTAATTAACTTCGTACTTATTAAGATATAATTTAATGAGACATAAACCAAATGAAGTATAGCGAGTACGCTCGATGCTTCATTTTTACATTTTAAGGATTGAACTCGTGAAAATTATTGCCTCAATTATTATTGTTTTATTATTACTTAGTGGTGGTGCTCTTTGGTTTTTAGCAGGAAACTCACTTAATGGCTACATTAAAGGTCAAATTGAAACGGTGGGCAGCAAAGTCACTGAACAAACGGTTACAGTAAAAACCGTTGACATTAAGATCGCTAGTGGCGCAGGTAGTATTTTAGGTATTAATTTAGCCAACCCTAAAACTTATAGTCAACCAAACGCCTTCGCTTTAGAGGAAGTAACGCTTGATATTAATTTAGAAAGCTTCGCCTCATCACCTATTATTATTGATGCTATCATCATAAAATCACCGCAAGCATTTGTCCAGTTCACCCAAACCGGTGGCTCTAATATTAAAGATATTCTCGATGCTATCAAGCGTAATACCCCTGAAACTGGGACAAGTGCTGTTGAAACTAACGCGGCTGAAGAGCCTAAAATAAAAGTCAGTAAAATTATCCTTGCTGGCACGGCGCTAACGCTTGATTTAAGTGCTTTTGGTAATAAAGTACATAATGCCACGTTACCTGATATCACATTAAGTAATGTTGGTGGTGAAACGGGTTTGCCTGCAAGCCAACTCGGTGCCGAGATTGTTAAACAAGCACTATCTCAAATTTGGCAACAAGCAAAAGCCACACAAAAGAAAAAGTTAACAGACAGTGCTAAAGAGAAATTACAAGAAAAAGCCAAGAAAAAACTAACTGACTTATTTGGCTAACTTTAGTTTTTAGCGGTCTTAAAACTCAGTCAAAATTGGTCAAAACTGGCCAAAATTAACCACTACATTTGGCTGAGTTTATAAAAAAATCACAGGACACCTTATCATGAAAGTAAATAACCGATTAACACCGCTAGCAATGCTTTGCACTTTTTTGTTATCACATGCCGCTATAGCACAGCCATTAGAGCTCAGCGTTATGTTCGGTAAAATATACAGTCCTGACTTGGTTACTAGTGACAATAGCCATATCAATATTGACTCTGGCAATAACATGGCTGTTGGTATAGCGTGGCAAGAAAATGTTAATGGCCAAGGTCAGATACTGTTGAACCGCGTTAGTCATGATTTTATTGGCGAAAATCAAGCTAATAATGAGCTAGATATCACTTATGCACATTTTAATGGTATCGCTTTGTACCGTCAGCAAAACTATGTAACGACTTTGAGTCTAGGGCTAGGTGGTGCTTATTTTGATGCCGAACAAGGTAGTGAAGAAGTGTATCCTTCTGCCAGTGTCGCCTTGGGTACTCGCTATGAAGTCTCTCCGCAAATGGCATTAGTAACCGAGTTACGTGCCTATGCCACCTTAATTGATGAGGATGACGCCATGTTTTGCCAGCAGGATATTTGCAGCGCAAACTTTAGCGATTCGCTCTGGATAGAGAGTTCAATTGCGGTCGGAATCGCCATTAAATTTTAGCTTGATAAGCGCTTAAGTCATCTGCCAGCATCCGCCTATTCTTAGCTTGAAGCTGTTACTCTAGGCAATATATAACAATGTAAAATAATGTAAAATAATGTAAAAAACAACAGATTCGTAAAAAGATCCTTAAAATTTCAAGTGCTTACTTTCATTACCATGTAACGAGTTCATGCCTGTTGCCATATGTTAACTCACCATCCGTTAAGCCAGCACAGCGGTACTTTATAGTCGCTTAATCATAACGGTATTTGTTGCTTTAATGAGTAACAGAATATCATCAGACGACAAGCTATCAAGTCTACTTATCCATTAAGCTATTACTAATTCAGCTATTATCAAAAAAGTAAGCCATGATCAAAAAAATCGCAGAGAATATAATTCATCGGCGATTTTATCTCTACATGCTCATACTTGCATTGCAAACTAAGCTATAACATCGCTGAGATATCAGCGGTTAATGACACTTTTGGACGTTCAATAATACGACCAATTTCTTTATCGTTTTGATAAACAATAAAAGTGGGGGTATATTTTATATCGTGGTTTTTAGCTGAGCCGCTTGGCTCTGACTTTGCATAATCGAGGGCAATTAAGCGATTTGAAAGCGTTGGCCTTTGAGCCACTATTTTTAAAAATTTAGGCACTTCACGCACACTGTCATGGCACCAAGAGCCAAAGTAAACTTCTATGTATAAATCCTTTGGCCAACGGTTAATTTCAGTAATTTCAAGCGCAGACAGTTGAGATGCCTGATAATTTTGCTGGAAAAATTTATGATTAGCCATCAGTTGCTGTTGGCTAATTTCACCAATAGTCATCGGCGCTTTTTCTCCCTGACTATTGGCGCAGCCAGAAACAACAACAAGCATAATACTTGATAGCGTCACCGCAAATTTTCTCATCTCATTCCTTGTTTAGTATTTTTTTAGCTGGTCTGCTTTTGCCAACATCACTTTACTTTCCTGCATAAAAATATCAGCATAATCACCAAAGTAATCAGCAACCTGTGAAAATGTCTCAGTAAAAGCGGCTTTATCATTTGATTGCACATCTTCAAGTAATGATAAAAATCGATAGGCAAAACGCTTCATCATAGCAATGTTGTCTTGATTGGCGAAAATAATATCAGTATAAAGTTCAGGGTTTTGAGCAAACAAACGCCCGACCATAATTAACTCCAAACGATAAATAGGTGAACTCATCTCCACCAATTGCGCTATATCAGCGCCTTCAGTCATTAAGTGGTAACCATAAGCTATGGTTGAGAAATGTCGCATGACTTGCACCATAGACATGGCTTGATCATGTGTGTGTGCTTCAACCGGATGGATTTTTGCCCCCCAAACATTAAATTGCTCTAGTAGCCAATGATACTGTTGTGGAAAGCGACCTTCGCAAGCAATAATAGTTTGCTTAACTAAACCGGTGACATCAGGCCCAAACATCGGATGTAATCCAACCACAGGGCCAGCATGTACTTTCATCATTTCATATAATGGCGCTTCTTTAATACTGGTAACGTCTGCCAAAATACAGTTTTCAGGCAAGGTGCCTAATTTTTGGATAACTAAAGTGGTTAATCGAATCGGCACAGCAACAATGACCAAACTCGCCTCGGCTAAAATATCAGCACTATTTGGCCAGTCAGCTTGCTCTAAAACCTGTACTTGATAGCCAGAACGAGTAAATAAATCAACAAAAATACGCCCCAATTGCCCCTTACCACCAATGACAATGACTTTTTTGCAATCAGGATTGACACAACGATAGCCACTAGCATCTTGGCTAACATAAGAGTCTTGCATCAAGCGTCGCAGAATATCTTCAATTAATTCTGGCGACAAACCGGCATCTATTGCTTGCTGGCGACGTACCTTTAATAAGCTCGCTTCACGCTCAGGGGCAAAAATTGGCATACCCGCTGCGCTTTTTAATGAACCCACTTTGGTGGTAACAAGGCGACGCTTTGCCAACAATGCCACTAATTGACCGTCAATATCGTCAATTTCATCGCGTAACACACCTAAACTTTGCTCAAATGTAAGTTCGTTGTTCATTGTAGCTGCTTATTCCTATTCACTAACGGTTGAATTAATCCGTTGTTTTAAAACCACTTCAAGTTTAGCACTCGCCGCTGAAATAAGCTGCTCTGTAGTTTCAAAATCGATACAAGCATCTGTCACAGAAACGCCATATTTCAGCTGGTCAATGGGTAACTCTGAACTTTGATTACCCGCATTTATATTACTCTCTAACATAATGCCAATAATAGTCTTATTGCCAGCACAAATTTGATCGAAAACATTATCAGCCACTAACGGTTGACGACGGTAGTCTTTATTAGAATTACCGTGCGAACAATCGACAACGATACCCGGCTCTAAATTTTGTTTGGCCAGTTCTTCTTCACATAAAGCGACATTAACCGCATCGTAGTTCGGCTTTTTTCCGCCACGCAAAATGACATGACCGTCAGGATTACCAGAAGTTTTAATCAGTGCCACTTGCCCTAAGCGATTGATACCCATAAAACGATGTGAAGAGGCGGCTGACTGCAAAGCATTAATAGCAACACCAAGACCACCACTGGTACCATTTTTAAAGCCAATCGGCATCGACAAGCCACTGGCCATTTCACGGTGGGTTTGTGACTCTGTGGTGCGTGCACCAATAGCCGACCAACTAAATAGCTCAGCTAAATATTGTGGGCTGATTGGATCTAGCGCTTCAGTCGCCAACGGCAAACCTAACTCGGTTAAATAAATCAATAATGCACGGGCCTTGCGAAGGCCAGTTTCCACATCAAATGAACCATCCATATGCGGATCATTAATCAGACCTTTCCAGCCAACCGTAGTGCGCGGCTTTTCAAAGTAAACTCGCATAACAATATATAAACTATCTTGATATTTATCGTGTAATTTTTTTAGTTGTCTTGCATAAGCTTTGGCACCTTCAAGATCATGTACAGAACAGGGGCCGGCAATGACTAACAAGCGATGATCTTTTTTGTGAATAATATTAGCAATGATTTCGCGAGCATTTTTAACAAAAACACGGCCTGCTTCTGGCAGCGGTAACTCTTCTCGTAAAGCATTAGGGGTAATTAAGACATCTTCGGCATTTACGTGAATATCGTTCAACCTGCTTTTAGGTATTTGGTTTGCGTCTGACGCCGTTAAGGTATTGTTTGACATGATTCTTTCCTAAATATAGAACAATAAATGTGAATGTTAAGTAAAGTATTTTGGCTAGCCACTATTTCTATCAATAGTCATGGACGAGAAGAGCAACTAGTTAAAGTATGGGAGGTAATAATATCGATACTGCAGATTGTACATTTCTTACGCCCTTCTTACTGTAAAATAAAGTTTACTTGTTTTGTATCATTTATATTACACTATAATTTACTCACGTACAGCCCTATTATCAAATATATGACATAAAAAAAGCGCCAAATGGCGCTTTTTTCTTAATTGTTTATATAAACAATTTTATTTATGCACAATACGATTCTTAACTAAGTTCTCGACAACTGCGGGATCAGCTAAAGTTGAGGTATCACCTAAGGTATCTACGTCATTCTCAGCAATTTTGCGTAAAATACGACGCATAATTTTACCTGAACGGGTTTTAGGTAGTCCTGGAGCATATTGAATGTAGTCAGGTTTAGCAAAACGGCCTAATTCTTTCGCTACAAACTCAGTTAACTCACGTAATAACTCATCTGACTCTGTCGCATTACTCATTAAGGTGACATAAGCATACACACCTTGGCCTTTAATTTCGTGCGGATAACCAACAACAGCCGCTTCAGCAACGGCGGGGTGCAATACCAAAGCACTCTCAATTTCAGCTGTACCTAGTCGGTGACCAGAAACATTCAGCACATCATCAACACGACCGGTTATCCAATAAAAACCGTCTTCATCACGCTTAGCACCATCACCGGTAAAATAATTACCTGGATATTGGCTAAAGTAGGTTTGATAGAAGCGATCATGATCACCATAAACACTGCGTAATTGACCAGGCCAACTGCCTGTCATCATTAATAAGCCTTGGTTTGCGCCTTCAAGCGTATTTCCGTCTTTGTCAAAGAGTGCTGGTTTAACACCAAAAAATGGTTTACCTGCTGCCCCTGGTTTCATATCAACAGCTCCTGGCAAAGAGGTAATTAAAATGCCACCCGTTTCTGTTTGCCACCATGTATCAACAATAGGACAATTACTTTTACCCACAACCTCATAATACCAATGCCATGCTTCTGGGTTAATCGGTTCACCTACCGTACCTAAAAGACGCAACGATGATAAATCCGCTTTTTCAACAAAGCTATCACCAACACTCATCAAGGCGCGAATAGCAGTTGGCGCGGTATAAAAAACATTGACTTGGTGCTTATCGCACACCTGCCAAAAACGACTAGCGTCAGGATAAGTCGGCACACCTTCAAAAACCAGTGTGGTTGCACCATTGGCTAACGGGCCGTAAAAAATATAAGAATGGCCAGTAATCCAGCCTGCATCTGCCGTACACCAATAAACTTCACCGTCTTTGTAATCAAAAACATATTTATGGGTCATAGCGGCGTAAAGTAAATAGCCACCACAAGTATGTAATACACCTTTAGGTGTGCCTGTTGAACCAGAGGTATATAAAATAAAGAGTGGATCTTCAGCGTCCATCACTTCCGGCTCACAAACGGCAGGAAGCTTAGCGACTTCTTGTTGGTAGTTCACATCAATTTTATCATTCCATGCCACATCGCCACCTGTGCGTTGCACAACAATAACTGAGTGAACATTTGGACATTCAGCAACGGCTGCATCAACATTTACTTTCAATGGAATAACGCGACCACCTCGAAGACTTTCATCCGAGGTAACAACGACTTTACAGTCAGCGTCAGCGATACGTGAACGAATAGCTTCAGTAGAGAAACCACCGAATACCACTGAATGCACTGCGCCTATGCGGGCACAAGCTAACATGGCATAGCCAATTTCTGGAATCATTGGCATATAAATACAGACACGGTCACCTTTTTTCACGCCACGTGCTTTGAGTAAGTTAGCAAAACGACAGACATGATCATGCAGCTCTTGATAGGTTATTTTTTTATCTTCGCTAGGGTCATCACCTTCCCAAATAATAGCGATATCATCAGCTTTGCTGACTAAATGACGATCAATACAGTTGTAACTAACATTTAATTTACCACCAGAAAACCATTTGATATTAGCAGACTTAAGGTCTACATCTGAAACACTGTCCCAAGGCTTATACCAATCAAGGAACTGTTCAGCTTGCTCAGCCCAGAAAACATCAGGTTGTTCAATTGACTGCTTGTACATTGCGTCATATTTCGCTGCATCAATATAGGTGTGGGCTTTTGCTTGTGCTAATACGGGAAAATGGCTTTTTAGTTTTTGCATGCTTAATCCTTGAAATCTTGTTATTTAATGGCTTGTTGAGACGTCGAAGCAAAACCTCATTCAACTATCGATCAATTTTTTAACTTACCAACATAATAGCTTAACTTTTCGTGATGGGACACACCACTTAAGTCGAATATTCATGAATTATTTATATAAGTTTGAGATGGAATAAGTCTAATAGGAATGTTTGAAATACGGCATAATAGCGTTTTAAAAATAAATAAAATATTTAAATCAAGAGGATAGAATAAACTCTAGCAAATATTGAGGCGTTAAAATAAAACCAGTGTTGACTATTTTCTGTACTTGCCTAAGCACAGAAACACAATAACAACGAAAATAAACCTACAGTCGCTGGCTCAGGCACTGCTACGGTAAGGATATTCCCTGCTTTTATTGTAGTTTTTCTAACGTTACAGCTTCTCGATAAGTAAAAAACACACAAAAAAGCCTATTTGGTTTCCCAAACAGGCTTTTCTCAAACTAACTAACAATACGCGTATTAAAGGGGAATTATCTTTTTCCCAATTTCTCTTTAATACGTGCTTTACGACCAGATAGCTCGCGTAAGAAGTATAGCTTAGCTTGACGTACATCGCCGCGACGCTTGACTACAATTGAGTCAACGATTGGGCTATGTGTCTGGAATACACGCTCTACACCAACACCGTTCGAAGTTTTACGAACAGTGAATGCAGAATTGATGCCGCGGTTTTTAATAGCGATTACAACACCTTCAAATGCTTGAAGACGTGATTTTTCACCTTCTGTAACTTTTACTTGTACCACAACTGTATCGCCTGGGCGGTAGTCTGGTGCATCTGTTCTCATTTGCTCGGCTTCGAGCTGCTTAATAATATTACTCATAATACCTTCTTCCTAGGTTTCACAGTCATCAGCAGCATTTTTATTATTAGCCTTAATGGCAATTAACATTTTTTGCTGCTCTGCTGTCAGAGCTAGGTTAGTTAAAAGTTCCGGTCTTCTAGTCCAAGTTCTTTCTAACGACTGATATTGGCGCCATTGCCTTATATGTTCGTGATTACCACTTAATAGCACTTTAGGAACAGACTTTGCTTCGTTTACCGAAACGTCCATAACCTCTGGCCGAGTGTAATGTGGACAATCCAATAAGCCGTCAGAAAATGAATCCTGCTCAGCTGATTGTTGATGTCCTAATACTCCAGGCACAAAGCGTGCTACGGCATCGATTATGTTCATAGCAGGTAATTCCCCGCCACTTAAGACATAATCCCCGACCGACCATTCTTCGTCAATTTCAGACTCTATTAGTCGCTCGTCTATACCTTCATAACGTCCTGCTATAAATATCAGTCGGTCATGTTGTGCTAATTCACGTACACCAGCTTGGTCCAATTTCCGTCCTTGCGGCGACAAATAAATAACCTTCGCTCTACCCTTTTCTTTAATAAGATCAAGGCTGCTATCTTCATCTGCAGCTTTTCTTGCAGCTTGTATAGCATCACGTAATGGTTTAACCATCATAAGCATCCCTGGGCCGCCACCGTAAGGTCGGTCGTCCACAGTGCGATGTTTATCATGAGTAAAATCTCTTGGGTTCCACTTATGAAACTCAATTAGACCATTACGTATCGCTCGGCCTGTCACCCCATACTCAGTAATTGCGTCAAACATTTCGGGAAAAAGGCTTATCACCCCAATCCACATTTTCTTATCACTAAGCATGTTTGTTAATACACTCTTACTCAAGTTAGAAACCTGGGTCCCAGTCAACACAAATTTGTTTATCTTCAGCGCTTATCGAAAGTATAACTTGGTCCATTAAGTAAGGTATTAACCTTTCTTTTTTACCAAAGCCATCTTTCAGATTAGCTTTAACAACCAGTACGTCGTTAGCGCCCGTTTCCATTATGTCGGAAACCCGACCCAGGTCGTAACCTTTGTCAGTAACTACGGCCATGCCGATTAGATCACGCCAATAAAACTCACCTTCAGGTAAGTCTGATAGCGCCTCTTCGCTGACAAATATCTCTGAACCGACGAGCTTTTGGGCTACATCGCGATCATCAATACCTGCCACTTTAACCACAAGACCATTGTTATGTTTGCGCCAATCGGTAATCTCTACTGATTGAATCTTATTCCCTAATTTTAAAGACCAAGGAAAATAGTCTAGAATGGCTTCTTGGTCATCTGTGAATGAATGAATTTTCAACCAACCCTTGATACCGTAGACTGCGCCTACTTTACCTAAAGTGACATCTTTACCAATAACTTCCACAACAAACTCCTAAAACCTACCAATTAAATTAAGCTGCTTTGTTAGCATCTTTAATTAATTTGGCCACACGATCAGATACAGTTGCACCTTGACCAACCCAATGGTTGACACGGTCTAAGTCTAAACGTAATTTTTCCGCTTGACCTTGCGCTGTAGGGTTGAAAAAACCAACTTTCTCGATGAAACGACCATCGCGAGAGTTACGGCTATCTGCAACAACAACCTGATAGAATGGACGCTTCTTTGCGCCGGCACGAGCTAAACGAATGGTAACCATATCGTCCTCTATATAATTTAAGTGTTAAAACGAATTTCCCAGACATTTCCGTCGACTAAGCAACAGAAAAGCTCGCGTATATTACGCTTTTCTGTTGACAAAGCAACCTAAAGCTAGCCTTGGATGAATTATTTCGTAAATTAGTTACCTGTGTTACTAATATAACGATATAATCCACGTCTGCAAAACCAAGCGCCATATACCCGCGCTTTAATTCACTCTTTCTAGCCGGCGAAAACTATGACTCAGCTCGCAAACACCCGTATAAAAGGATTAATGCTAGCGATGACCACGGCTATTATGTGGGGATTACTGCCATTAGCGCTAAAATCTGTTTTAGTATTAATGGACGCTTATACTATTACTTGGTATCGCTTCGTGTTCGCTGCATTTTTTGTGACCCTATTTTTATCAGCAACCAGAAAAATACCTAGCTCAGCACTGCAACAAACTAGCGTCATGAAACGACTATTGCTTGCTGCTATTCTGTTGAGTTTTAACTACATACTGTATCTGGTTTCATTGCACTATATACCAGTAGAAACTGCACAAATGCTCATTCAAATGGCGCCCTTTTTCATGTTACTGGGCAGTGTTGTTGTAATGAAGGAACACTTTAGCCGTGGTCAAATGGTCGGCTCTTTGGTGCTTATCTCAGGTTTGTTATTGTTTTTTAATCAACAATTTATTAATAGCAGTGGTATTGATAGACATGATTTTTTACTTGGCTTTATCATTATGTTTGGGGCGGCAATAACTTGGGCGGCCTATGCGATCATGCAAAAACAAATGTTACGTTATTACAGCTCAAACCAAATAATGTGGTGTATTTACTTATTAAGTGCCCTGTTTTTTTTACCCTTGGCAAGCCCGGAAAAAATAAAGTCTTTAGATGATACCGCATTACTTTTGTTATTTTTTTGCTGCGCTAACACTCTCATTGCCTATGGCACTTTTGCCAAGTCATTAGAATATCTGTCAACCGCCAAAGTGAGTGCAACCTTGGCGATAACACCCTTACTTACCGTGATGTTTGCCACTATCGCTGAGCAAATTTGGCCAACCGCATTCCAAGCACAACAGTTAAATGCGCTCGCTTATATTGGAGCCAGCTTTGTGGTGTTAGGCTCAATGCTGACTGCCCTCGGTAATAGAATACTTAATAGAAAAAATATAAATGCAGTTAAAGAGTACTTAAGATTTAACAATAAAAGCGCTTGATTTAGCCGCTATGACCCACATTGAGTAAAGAAAAATCATAGATGAGAGCAGAGATTTATAACAAACTCCTGTCATGTAATTCTAGAATAGAAAAGTGTAGAAACTAAAAAAGGTAGCCACATGCTACCTTTTTTGGTTTCAAAATATGATTTAGCTTAATAGGTTAACGACCCGGCATACCGCCGCCCATGCCACCACCTGGAGGCATCATGCCTTTCATTGAGCGCATCATTTTTTGCATGCCACCTTTACCCGACATTTTTTTCATCATTTTTTGCATTTGAGTAAATTGTTTGAGCAATTTATTAACGTCTTGTATTTGCGTACCCGAACCGGCAGCAATACGACGCTTGCGTGAACCTTTAATAACGTCAGGGCGTTGTCGTTCGGCTTTGGTCATCGAGTTAATCATAGCTTCCATGCGAATGGTCACTTTGTCATCCATTTGGCCTTTAACTTGTTCCGACATATTGCCCATACCGGGTAATTTATCCATCATGCCCATCATGCCGCCCATGCTTTTCATTTGCACAAGTTGGTCACGAAAGTCTTCTAAATCAAAACCTTTACCACTTTTTACTTTTTTGGCTAATTTTTCGGCTTGTTTCTGATCAACCTTTTGCTCGACCTCTTCAATTAAAGAAAGTACATCACCCATACCCAGTATACGAGAAGCAATTCTGTCTGGATGAAAAGGCTCTAAGGCTTCAATTTTTTCGCCAACCCCCATAAACTTGATGGGTTTACCAGTAATATGGCGAATAGATAACGCCGCACCACCACGAGCATCACCGTCAGTTTTGGTTAAGATAATACCGGTTAATGGTAAAGCATCATTAAAGGCTTTAGCGGTATTAGCCGCATCTTGACCTGTCATGGCATCAACCGTGAACAAGGTTTCAATGGGGTTAATGGCGGCGTGTAACTGTTGGATCTCAGCCATCATTTCGCCGTCGATGTGCAAACGTCCGGCGGTATCCACAATAACGACATCAAAAAAGTTTTTCTTCGCGTGGTCAATCGCTCCGTTGGCAATATCAATAGGCTTTTGGTTAATGTCACTCGGGAAAAAGCCAACGTTAATTTCAGTGGCTAACATTTCCAGTTGTTTAATCGCTGCGGGGCGATAAACATCAGCACTCACCACAAGCACTTTTTTCTTTTCACGCTCAGTTAAAAATTTAGCTAACTTAGCAACAGAGGTAGTTTTACCTGCACCTTGTAAGCCGGCCATTAACACAACAGCTGGTGGCGCTGTTTTTAGGTTAAGGGCTTCATTAACTTCACCCATGGCCATTTCAAGTTCAGTGCGAACAATTTTTACAAAAACCTGACCTGGCGTTAAGCTTTTAGAAACATCTTGCCCAACAGCACTTTCTTTTACTTTGGCAATAAAATCACGAATAACCGGTAAAGCGACATCAGCCTCTAATAAGGCCATCCGTACTTCACGTAAAGTTTCTTTTATATTGTCTTCAGTTAAGCGACCACGGCCACTGATATTTTTTAGTGTTTTCGTTAAACGATCGGAAAGATTTTCAAACATAAATGACTCAAATATTAACTTTGCGCAAAAAATTACCTCTATTATACCCGTACAATTAATTAGCGAAAGTAGAAGTTATGTTTTTAAGCTAATGATGAGATTTAATCTCACGATATGTAGACAAAAAAGCCTAGTTATAGATCAATAACAGTGAAAAAATTTATGATAAACTCTTGTTAATTACCTCACTTTTGGACCAAGTGTGAATACCTTTATTTTATTTTTTGACAATTTATTACAGCTCAGCGTCGAAGCTAGCCCGTGGCTATTGCTCGGTTTACTTATTGCCGGCCTAATGAAAGCTTGGGTACCCACTAAAATTTTAAGCCAGCATTTAGGTCATGGGAATAAAGCTATTATTAAAGCGGCATTTATTGGTGCTCCATTGCCCTTATGTTCATGTGGTGTGATCCCTGTGGCGACTGAGCTACGACGCTCAGGCGCTTCAGCTCCTGCCACTGCAGCTTTTTTAGTCGCAACACCTGAAACTGGCGTAGATTCGGTGTCGGTTTCCTATGCTTTGTTAGGGCCTGTTCTCGCCATTTATCGCCCAGTAACGGCAATATTATCGGCAATTTTTACCGGTATGATAGTTGCAACATCCAAAGATAGCTTTACCCGAGTAAAAAGTCACAACACGCATGGTGAATTAACAACTTGTTGTGCAAAAACAACAGCCGCAACTAAAGCCAAAGCTGCCGAGCCATCCAGTTCGTGCTGTGAAAACAAGTCAACAAAGCTTAGCCATTCAGCACTTAGCCATTCAGTAATAGCGAAAACATTAGCCGGCATTCGCTATAGCGCAACACAATTAATTGATGACTTAGTGCGCTGGCTATTATTAGGCTTATTGTTTGCCACTGCAGTAAGAACATTTGTACCTACATCATTTTTATTAAGCTATGGCAGTGGCTTAGGCGCTATGTGGGTGATGATTGCACTGTCGATTCCTATGTATATATGTGCTACTGCCTCAACACCTATTGCCGCTGGCTTTATTATGGCAGGCATTTCTCCAGGTACTGCATTAGTCTTTATGATGGCAGGGCCGGCCACTAACATTTCAACCTTAGGCGTGATCAAAAATGAAATGGGTAGTAGTGTATTGATAAAGTACCTTTTAGGCATTAGCATTTCTGCCATTAGTTTTGGTTTATTATTGGACTGGGGGCTAGTCTATTTTAACATTGATATTAGTCAGCAAATGCAACACAGTCACCAATTAATACCTTTTTGGTTTGGCTTAACTTGTCTTGGCATATTAACATTCTTAGCCATTAAACCTTTGCGTAAACTCTTGATATAAAATAAACAATAGTATGGAGTCTGCTAGTGGTTCTGCTAGAATCGCTATAGTAAATATTAACTAGCCGTATTATTTACCTTGTGGACAATTTTTAATTTTTTTGGAGCTCTTTGTGGAATTTTCAAGTATCAGTTCATTTACTGCGTTTGTATGCTACAGCGTGGCGACGGTATCAATTTTATCGCGTTTATTTCATCCGAAAGGACCGAACTTAATCATTACCTTGATTTTTGCCTGTTTGGCAATTGTTTTTCATGTATTAAGTAGCTCACAATTTTTATTTACCCATAACCACCTTAATTTCTCACTACCTAATGTGGTTTCGCTGGTCAGTTTAATTATTACCTTAGTTATTTCTACGGTCGCTTTACGCTTTAAGGTAAATTTATTATTACCCGTGATTTATGGTTTTGCTGGCCTTTGGCAACTCAGTATGATTTTCATTTCACCTGTAGGTAATATGGCAATTGTTAGCGATAAGCTTGCCATGTTAAGCCACATTACTTTAGCCCTTATTGCCTATTGTATTTTAGTTATCGCCACTTTGTATGCCTTCCAAGTTGCCTATATCAATAAAAAATTAAAAAGTAAAAATATACAAGCTGTGCATCACTTACCGCCTTTAATGCAAGTTGAACGCCAGTTATATATTATTTTACTCTTGGGTAGCATCTGCCTATTGCTCAGCCAAGTATTAGGCTTTGTGTTTCTTGACGGCATGATCTCAAAAGTAAATGCGCATAAAACTATTTTATCGCTGATCGCCTGCAGTATTTATTTCTTAACGTTATGGGGGCATTTTAAACAAGGTTGGCGTGGCCAACGGGTACTAGTATTAACCGTAATTGCCACCTTCATACTGACTTTAGCTTATTTTGGTAGCCGATTTGTGAAAGAATTTCTCTTATTATAATTTTTAGGGTATAAGTTAACTTTGTATTACTTTTCCACCTTGGTCTTGTAATACTGCTTATAAATAACGCATCAATAGGATCCCTTTTGGATAACATCTCTACCGATATGCTGTTTGTCGTACTCGGCATTCTCATATTCATATCAGCCTATTTCTCTGGTTCTGAAACAGGCATGATGTCAATTAACCGGTATCGGTTAAAACACTTAGAAAAACAAAATCATAGTGGCGCAAAAAGGGTCAGTAAATTACTGGCAAAACCAGATAAATTAATTGGCCTGATCCTGATTGGCAATAACTTAGTCAATATTTTTGCCACCCTAATTACCGGCATCATAGCGCAACGATTGTACGGCGACGCAGGCGTGTTTTATTCCGGTTTGTTGCTGACGTTGGTTATTTTGATTTTTGCTGAAATAACGCCAAAAACCTTAGCCGCATTGTATCCAGAAAAAGTTGCGTTTCCGAGTTCATTGATCCTCGTTTTGCTTTTAAAGCTACTCTACCCTTTCGTTATTGCGGTCAATTGGATCACCAATGGCATATTAGCCATATTAGGGATTAGTTCAGAACAACGTGAACAACACAGTTTAAGCTCTGAAGAATTACGCACCGTGGTAAATGAATCAGGTGCCTTATTGAAATCTCAAGATCAAGACATGCTGGTGGGTATTCTCGATTTAGAAAATGTCACCGTTGAAGATATTATGATCCCGCGTAATGAACTGGTTGGCATCGATATCAATAACGAGTGGAAACGCATCCAAAAACAACTTACTCAGTCAAACCATACCCGAGTATTATTATATCGTGACAATATTGACGATGTAGTAGGTTATGTTCACATGCGTGATGCCTTGCGATTAGTCTCAAAAGAACAATTCACCAAAGCAACCTTGTTACGTGCTGTGCGAGAAATTTATTTTATTCCTGAAGGTACTCCTCTCAATGTACAACTGTTAAAATTTCAACATGCAAAAGAGCGCATAGGCTTAGTGGTTGATGAATATGGTGATATTCAAGGTTTAGTCACCTTAGAAGATATTCTTGAAGAAATTGTCGGTGATTTCACTACAACGATGACGCCAACCACCAGTGATGAAGTTAATATTCAACCCGACGGTAGCTATTTAGTCGATGGCAGTGCCACTGTACGTGACGTGAATAAAGAAATGGCGTGGAATTTTCCCACTGATGGCCCAAAAACTATCAATGGCTTAATTTTGGAATACCTTGAAGATATTCCAGAAGCAAACTTAAGCGTTAGAATAGCAGGCTACCCGTTGGAAATAATTGCAGTAAAAGACAATATGATCAAAACAGTTAGAATTTTACCTGATTTTTATGATGGTATGAAATCTTAGCGATTTAAAGGCTAAACTACCTTTTCGCGCAAAGGCATCGTTGAACGTAAGTCAACGGTGCCTTTTTCTTATGACCTCTTCAATAACTAAGCTTTAATAGCGAGCTACCCTACTCAGTTATTCATTTTATCTTATAATGCCGATCAGTAAATGACATTGTTCCCAAAGCATTCCCAGCTCATTTTTAAGGCTTTTTGTGGATAGAACGTTCGCCAACGAGACTTACTAACAAGGTTATACACAGCTCTAGATCTGAAGACGATTTTTCCACAATTTCTGTGGATAACAAATGCCAGCCCTCTAACAAATAGCCTTTGAATTTTGCAATCGGTTTTTTGAAATAAAATGAATTTTTTTTTAAAAATCACTGCGTTTATTTTCTAGCCCTTATTCACATTGAGTTGTTAAAAAATAATACTATTTTTATCAACTTTGGCAAGAACTATGCTATGGAACTAACGAATAAAAGGGTGCAGTAAAGTTATGTAATAGCACAGTCTAATTATAAAGCGAGATGGGACTAATTCAGTCAGCAGGCATTTGATTAAGCTTTAACAACAGCACAGCTTTTAGAGTAGTGGAGCTAATAGCCATTTCATTAAGTATGGCCCACTTGTGTTGGTTAACCCCCCAACACAGCGGTATGCTCAACCAAATAAATCACCTACAAGCTTGACTATATTGTCATTTTTCTACTATTAATCTCGCGCTATTGAATAAAAACCCGTGGTAAGGATAAGTCGTAGGAGCCAAGCATAATAGACTAACAGTGTAAGGCATCGGCAATCTGAAGTGGGATAAAAGCTTGCCATTGCTTTAGTAGCGGCTAGTAATATTGCTAGTAATAAAGCGACAAAAATAACGAGAGGCTAAAAACTTGTTAACCTCTGTCGTAGTAAATGAATTAATCACCAAAAAATAAACGCCATAACCAACCATGATTAAGTTCTTCTTCACAGCTTTTAAGCTGACTTGAATAACTCTTACCACGACGATCGACTTTTCGGGCTACCTTACTTAACCAAGGTTTTTTCTTATAACTTTTATGTTTAAAGCCGCCCCAACCTTCATGGTAATTTAAATACTGGTTGTAGCCATCCCATTTAGAGACCTTATTAATTTTTTGAGTTTTAAAAATAAACCACCCCATAAAATCGATAGCATCTTCAAAGTCATCACGATCAGCACCCGAATTGTCAGTTTCTCTCACGTAGTCTGCCCAAGTCATAGTTTTTGCTTGTGAATAGCCATAAGCGCTGCTAACTCTACCCCAAGGAATGAACCCTAGCAGGTAGTCCCTAGGAGGCAATGCACCCGCTTTAAATGAGCTTTCTTGATACATCATACTCATCGGCACATGAATAGGTACACCCCAACGTTCGCGCACTTCTTTTGCAATAAAGTACCAATCTCTATGTTCACGGAATATTTCGCATAAATTTTCTGGATTTTTTGGTGGGCTAGTCGCGCAACTTGATAACGTTAAGCAAGCTAACGCAGAAATAATAAGTGTTTTAAAAAAGGCCATGAATGCAGTTACTTAGTTTTGAGTGATAATATCATGCCAGAATATTGTCGAATTTTCAGATTAAAGTCGCCATATATGGCACTTTTTTCTAGCACCCGCTTGGAAAATCTATTCTGATGCATAAAATAAAAACACAATAATCACATCATATTCAAATAGACGCTACATACTATATAAAATTTATCTACGTTTAGGCACTTATTACCTTTTAGTCATGTTCGTTTCGTGAATAAGCACGTACTAGCTAGTGACTTTATTTATTTCACAGCAGATTCATTGTTTGAATCTACATTACTAGGGGAATTTTTTTACCCTAAACTTATGTTAACTATTAAGTTAACTTTGATGGACTTGTTGGTGAATCATGCTGATTATAAAACAAACAAAACAAACGTTAATGTCATGTCATGGAAGCAAGTTCCTGCTGAGTGTTCATTAAGAAATGAAGAAAAAAGAGGAGGAAAGAACAAATAAATCGTATAAAAAATGAACTGCAAAAGAAATAACCAGTCATAATACATGAAAGTAAAACCTTCCTGGATTGCTTTCTTATTATTTACAGCGCGTTACCTTAACGCGCTTTTTTTTACTGAAAATTTTACTAACAATTTAGGTAACGGTTACGACGATCATAACCGCCACGGATAATGACAATCGAATGACCGGCGATTACCGTGATATTAAAAGCTAAGTACTACTCAGGAAAAGTAATCCTGTAAAAACGTATCAAAATCTACTTTATCATTTGCTTCAATCTCGGCGTTTTTTTGCAATGAATCGGTGACAGTTTCAATAAAATATTCTTCGTTAAACTCTTGGTAATCATTAGCTAAAAGCTGTTGGCGATAATCAACAGCCTTAGTAAGTGCCATTTTCGTTAATGATTGATTTTCATCCACCACTGCCGCTAAAATTTGTGCTGACGGCGTTAAACTCGCGTCGTTAATTTTAGCCGCTTCCGCCGCCAGTACTTGGCTGTATAACTTACTGTCATTAGCTTGATCTAATAACGTAGCGATACCGGCCATTTTAGCGAAAATTTCGCCACCCCATTGCTGTACAGACTTTTCTGCTGCGCTGTTTGCTAGGTTGTCTTCTGTACTACTTGTTGTAATATCTCGTAATAATAAGCTTGGGTCACGACCTCTTACTACCACAGCATCCATATTTTCTTCACTGGTTGCCTGTGCTTTGCAGTCAAGTATTGGACTCGTTTCCAGCATACAAAAAGTCAGAAAAATGTCTAAAAATCGTACTTGTTCAACCGTAATGCCAGTGGCAGAAAAAGGGTTAACATCAAGTGCTCTAACTTCAATATATTCAACGCCCCTATTGTTTAAAGCTTCTGATGGCTTTTCGCCGGCTTTAGCAACACACTTTGGTCGCACTGGCGCGTATAATTCGTTTTCTATTTGCAAAACATTGCTATTGAGCTGTTGGTACTTACCATCCACTTTAATACCAATTTTCTCAAATTTTTTCGAGGGTAAGTTAATCGCGCTTTTCACCCCGTCTAAGTAGCCTGACAAGTTGTTATAGCAAATTTGCAACGATGACTGTTCACTGTTGGTATAACCTAAATCGCTCATACGTAACGACGTGGCATACTCAAGGTACAAATAACCTTTTTCGGTTTTTTTAAACGGTAAATCAGTCGGTTTATTTTTTAAAAAAGAGCCACAAATAGCGGGTGAACTGCCATATAAATATGGAATCAGCCAGCAAAAACGTTTGTAGTTTCTTAACAGTGCAAAATATTTATCAGAAGTATAATCATCAATGTCATCAGTATTTTTTTCGATGGTCTGCAGCGATTGAAAAAAACTTTTTGGAAAGGAAAAGTTAAAGTGTATGCCAGAGATAACCTGCATCATGCTGCCATAGCGATTTTTTAAGCCTTGGCGATAAACAGTTTTCATTCTACCTATGTTAGATTTACCAAACTGAGCTAAGGGTATTTTATCGTCATCATCAACAAAGCACGGCATACTCATTGGCCATAATAGCTCGCCATCAAGTTGGCTTAAGGTAAACTTTTGCACATCTTCGAGTTGGGCAATAACCGTTTCAGGTTTATAACTGACCGGGGTGATAAATTCCATCAAGGTTTCTGAGTAGTCGGTGGTAATATTAGGGTGGGTTAACGCCGAGCCTAATCGTTCACTGTGCGGGCGTTCAGACAACCCGCCTTGTGGTAGCACCCGAAGTGCTTCACGTTCTATACCTCGACCAAATTGGCTCAAAGAAGTTTGATGCTTTTCTTGAGTAAAAGCCGTGATATATTCGTTTAATGTTAATGTCAAAATAGTTCCTGATGCGTTACGCCAGTGAGTGACTGTTATTTAAGGGTGAAATGTGAATTTTTCAATGGCTACAATGATTTATTATTCTTTAAATATGAGTAGGTCAAGTAAATAAAGTACCAACAAAACGGTAAAAATTTGCTCTCTAACTTTAAACTCACCACCTTACTCTGATAAAATATACGCTATATTGCTGCACTTATCTTTATCTAACTCAGATATTGCAGCAATTCAGTGAAAGTATGTTTCTTTTTTTGAAAATTTTGTCCTCAGGTCTGCAAGCATACAGTTTCTTATTGAATGAGCTTACGGTAAAGTTAACTGCTGTAAATTTTTAAGTTATAGCTACAAGTTCCTCCCCCAAAACATAAAATAATGAAGGTTTACTATGCAAGACAGTGTTTTTAGCTTACTCCCCCCGCTTGTTGCTATTATCATTGCCATATGGCGAAAAAAAGCACTTTTTGCACTTTTATGTGGTGTGATGCTTTGTTATGTCATGATAGCAAATGGCAATCCTATTGACGGTTTAACTGGCACTACACTTGGTATTGCGCAAGTATTTACTTCTTTAGGTAACGTATATATTGTCAGTTTCAGCTTATTAATTGGCGCGTTAGTCACCTTGATGAATCAATCGGGCGCGGTAAACGGCTTTATTAACCACCTCGCCTCATTAAACTTAGTGAAAAACAGCCGACAAGCTAGCATGTTGCCCACGGTGATCGGTACCACCATTTTTACTGATACTAATCTCAGTATGTTTACTGCCGGCATGGCGAGTCAAAAGCTATTCGACCAGCACAAGCTTAGCCGAGCTAGGCTAGCTTACTTGGTTGATTCAACCTGTGCGCCCATCAGTATTTTATTTTTGATTAATGGCTGGGGAGCTTATGTTTTAGGTTTACTTGATGGTTATTCATTTAAGGATCCGGTCGGTATTTTAATTGCTACCATTGGCTATAATTTTTACGCCATTATTGCGGTTGCTTTAGCTTATTACACCGCATTTAGTGGCCGAGTTTTTGGACCATTAAAGCGTGCTGAATCAGTAGTACAAGTGCAAAAAAAAGCCACTGTTGATGATGTTGCCCCCGCCTATATTATGTGGTTCCCGATGCTAACGCTATTAATGGGCACTTTTATACTGCTTTGGTTTACTGGTGACGGTGATATACGTCGAGGCTCTGGTGCTTTCTCTGTGTTTTGGTCTGTGGTTGGTGCGCTAGTATTCTTAGTGCTCTTAATTATCGGCCACAAGCTCATGTCCTGGTCGACTATCGTTAAAACCATTGTTACCGGTATTAAGTATATGTCACCTGTTGTCGCCATTTTAGTGTTGTCGTTTGCTTTTGGCGACGCTATTAAAGCGCTTGGTACCGGGGTTTATGTCAGCCAATTAATTAATGTTGAAGTACCGTTATATCTAATGGCTCCCATTTTATTTATTGCCGCGGCTATAATGGCCTTTGCAACCGGCACATCATGGGGCACCTTTGCGATACTGATCCCCATTGCTGTACCTATCGCGCAACAAAGCGGTTTGCCTATTGAATTTTTGGTGGCTGCTGTTCTTGGTGGCGGTATATTTGGCGATCATGCATCACCTATTTCCGACACTACCATTGTCGCCTCAATTGCCAGTGGCTGTGATCACTTTGAGCACGTTAAAACCCAATTACCTTATGCCTTAGTGGGCGCGGTACTCACACTGATTATTTATATTATCATAGGGTTGAGCTTTTAATGACTGAGCAAACATTAACTGTGATTGATCACCAAGCTGACTTTGTCGTCATTGATAAACCCCAAGGGCTGAGTTTTCATGATGAAGATACCCTTGGCAGCGGTTTATTTTCCCAAATAAAAGCGCAGCTAAAAACCCAGTTTTCCCTCACTGAGCTTTATCCTGTTCATCGATTAGATAAGATGACCTCAGGGTTGATTATAGTGGCTAAAAATAGTGCGACCGCCAGAGCGTTTCAACAACAATTTGAGCAACACCAAGTGCAAAAATATTACCTGGCAATAGCAGAGGGTAAGCCGAAAAAAAAACAAGGTTTAATTAAAGGTGATATGGAGAAAAGCCGCAGAGGTATGTGGAAATTGCTCCGCACTATGGATAATCCAGCCATCAGCCAATTCTTGTCTTTCACTATCGCCGCCAAACAACGGCTCTATTTAATCAAGCCTCATTCGGGTAAAACACATCAAATTAGAGTGGCGCTAAATAGCATAGGCGTACCCATACTGGGTGATCCGCTATACAACAGTGCACTCAATACTGACCGAGGTTATCTACACGCCTTTGCCTTAAGCTTTAGTTTGCACAATAAACAATATCAGTATTGCCTGCCGCCAAGCACGGGGGCTGTTTTCAACAACACTTCAACGCTTGCGGTTATAAAGCAACTGACACCACCATGGCAACAATCATGGCCGGCATTATAATCTATACTTAACCACCATTATGGCAAAAAATAGCATAAGAAAAGGGAGCTAAAATAGCTCCCTTTTTAATCACTAAATTTTAAAGTGGCTTTATTACAATGAATGCCAGAAAACAATACCGATTGCGGTGGGACAAACAAACTTAGTGTACCAAGGCCAAATCTTCCAAAATAACGAATGTTCAACCATATCATTACCTTGCTTGAGTTCATTTAAAATATCATTACGAAACCAAATCCAGCCGACAAACACACAGCACAACATAGCAATCAGTGGCTGACCATAAACGGTAGAAGTCGAAATAACTAAACCAAAAAGCACATCAAAATTAAATACAATTAAGGTACTTAACATAAAGATACCCAGGCCGATAAAGGTGGTGGCTTTTTTCCGTTCAATATTATGGCGTTCTACCACAAAAGAAACCGGCCCTTCTAACATTGAAATGCTCGATGTTAACGCGGCAATTGACATTAAAACAAAAAAACCAAAGCCAACAAATAAACCAATAGCCCCCATGCCGTCGAATAACGTCGGTAAGACATCAAAAACTAAATTAGGACCAGAAATTAAACTACCATCTGCACTAAAGATGGCGACACCTTGTGCCTGAGCAACATACATGGATGGAATAATAAGCAAACCGGCCAGGAAGGCAATCGAGACGTCAATTAAGGTCACTTGCGCACCAAGCGATACTAAGTTTTCACTTTTAGATATATATGAACCATAAATCACCATCACACTAGTTCCTAGTGACAAAGAAAAGAAAGCTTGCCCCAATGCGCTAATCAGTAAATCAGGCTCAAATAAACGAGAAATATCAGGATTTAAATACGCCGCGAAGCCTTCTTTTGCCCCTTCTAACGTAAAGACATAGAAGATCAATAAAATCAGCAAACCTATTAGCATAGGCATTAAGCGCTTAGACCATTTTTCAATACCCTGCTCAACACCTCGGCGAATAATCGCGATAGTAAGCATCATAAATAACGCAGAAAAAATTAAATTACGCGCTATAGATTGTGAGGTTAGCCAGTTTGACGCTTCATTAAAGCCCAACAAAGTCGTCATCGGCTCAATCGCGAATGACATCATCCAACCCGCTAAAATGCCATAAAAGCTTAAAATTAATGCCGCACAAACAATACCGCCAAAGCCAACGACAAAAGCAAAACGTTTGTGAAAAATATTGCGTGATATTTTTTGTAGTGACGTCACCGCATTGGCTTGGCCATATCGCCCTATCAGTAACTCCGCCATAAAAGCGGGATACGCTAAACAAAAGGCAAGCACTAAATACACTAGCACAAATGCAGCGCCGCCATTGCTTGCCGTTTGGGTTGGAAAACCCCATATATTACCTAACCCTACCGCAGAACCCGCCGCCGCCATGATAAAACCAAAACGAGAACTGAACGCACCTCTAGAAGCAGCCATTTAAAACCATCATTATTATTATTTGAATAAGCTAATTTACTTAAAGTATTAAGAAATAAACAGTGTTTGTTGGTAAAAAAGCTCATGAAAGTGCTTTTAATCGCTATTTTTCGCGTAAACATTTCATTACTGGCTAAATTACAGTCAATAGTATTTTTATGACTAGCTATAGCTTTGAGAACGATTAAAGCTAAAAAAAGAGGCCAAAGCCTCTTTTAAAAATTCGACACTAACCAATAGAAAATAATGCTATGACTAGCGCATTAATCTCTAAAATTATTATATTGAAATGATTGTTCAAACTCATTTTCTCTGAGTAATTGCATTACCGCTTGTAAATCGTCACGCTTTTTACCGGTAACGCGCACTTGTTCACCTTGAATTGAAGCCTGCACTTTTAACTTGCTGTCTTTGATCAATTTAACCACTTTCTTGGCCACCAATTGTTCGATGCCTTCTTTAAAAGTCGCCTCTTGGCTAAAGTTTTTCCCTGTGTGCTCAGTGTTGCTCAGTGTCAGCGCTTTAGCATCAATATTGCGTTTGACTAATTGGCTTCTTAGCACATCCGCCATTTGCTTAAGTTGAAAGTCAGCATCACCTTTCATCGTTACTGTTGGCGTTTTCCAAGTAAAGCTTGCGTCTGCACCTCGAAAGTCAAATCGAGTCGATAACTCACGGTTAGCATTTTCAGTTGCGTTTCTAACTTCTTCCAAATTAATTTCGGAAACAATATCCATTGAAGGCATGATGATTCTCTATCTAACAATAATTAGGCATATATTATCAATATATGAAATTAATACCAATGCACAAGATAACAAATTATTGCTTTGACTAGGAATAATAGCCGTTGAATTAACTCAGCGATCGATTATTTATGTTAATTGAAATAAAGCCTTTAGTTCAAAACAACAATGATAGTTTTCATTGCTTAGCACTGATATGATTAATAACATCTGATTTTATTAAGCACAATGACCTACACCGCAATGAAAAGTCGCTATCACTTATCTATTCTCGCCATTATTGTCATGCTATTTTTTTGCTTTTATTTTAGTTCTGAAGACTTGAGACGCATGGTTTTTCGTAGCACAGAAATCGACTCTATTGGCCATATTATCAGTTTTTTTTGCTTAACTTGGGTGCTACACAGCATATTAAAACTGCCGTTATTTAATACCATGTTAACCGTCGCTTTTTACGGCATACTCACCGAGTTAGGACAATATTATTTAGGCTTTCGCAGTGCGCAAGTAAGTGATTTTATTTCTGATTTAATCGGTATAGCGTTATTTGGCGTTATTAGATGGGCAATTTTGATCTACCGTAATCGTTCGAGTAATAAGTCAACATCATGAATATTGTGGTTATTGGCCAAGGCGCTATCGGACTGCTCTGGTATCATCATTTAACTAAAGCGCAGAAAAACTCAGTCAGTTTATCCTGCTCAGCAAGTGCAAGCTCTGTGCCTAGACATTACCACTTTACTGACCTTAACAACCACAGCGCACAGGGTTTATTAACGCTCGCCAATAACACTAGCTTTGCCAAGGCAGACTTGATATTGCTCTGCGTAAAGTCTTATCAGGTTAAAGCCGCCATAGCAGCTTTAACCAATAAAACATCAACTCAAGCCATCATTGTTTTTTGTCATAATGGTATGGGCGCATACCAGGACTTAGCCAAACTTCAGCAACCTTGTTTAGCGCTATTAACCACCCATGGCTGTAAAATAACCCGCCCTTTTCATGCTCAGCACACGGGTTTAGGTCACCATGATTTAGGCTTGATTTCTGGTGATATGAGCTCAACAATACGTGATGAACTTACCGCCACATTGGGCCAAGCTTTGCCAATATTGACCTTTACAGAGAATATTAAAGACAAGCAATGGCTTAAATTAGCGATAAATTGTGTTATTAACCCGATAACCGCGATAGAAAACATCGATAATGGTCAGCTACTTGATGATAAATTCAAGTCACTCATCACTAAATTAATTCATGAGATCATCGCTGTAGCGGCTTATGAAAACATTAACTTTGACTTTAACGAACTGCAAGCAAGCATACTGCAGGTAGCGAGAAACACCACTAAAAATTGCTCTTCAATGCGTAGTGATATTCTACAGCAACGAAAAACTGAGATTGATTATATCAATGGCTACATTGTTAATCTGGCTAGAAAGGCAGGTCTTGGTGTCCCCCAAAATGAAAAAATAATACAGCAAGTTAGAGCGTTAGAAGTTTAGTACTCTGACATACTTAACATTAAAAAACCCTTAAACAATGACTTATTTAAGGGTTTTTTAATGTTAACTATAGCCGTTGAACCTATAGCGTTATTTAGCTGTAGTTGTCGTTGATTTTTGTCGTCTCAAATAAAATCAACTGGGCTATTCATAACTAGGCTATGTATAAATAGCCTATGCATATTTGGCCCATTAGGTTAATTGCCTATTTAACGCTTGCCGGACTTAAATTCGACCTAGAAAAAATGGCCCAATACGCTATTATCTCCTAGGTTCCATTTAGGCTAGACTTAATCAGCGAACAACATTTTGGTGAAACAGAGTGGTTACTTATGGCCGATACACTTTCACATTAGTAAAGCCTGCACCTAATAAATAGAGCGCCTGCAATTTACTCATCACACCTTGGTCGCAATAAAGTAAATAATCTTTAGACTTATCTAAGTCACCAAATTGACTGGTTAGCTTGTAGAATGGTAAATGTATAACCTCTACACCTTCTAACGCTAATGGATTGTCATCTTCTTCGTCGGGACTACGAATGTCTAGCACAACTGCATTGGCAGGAATGTTATCTAAGGTGTCCACCGCATGAATTTCTGCTTCACTTTCTTTGCCAATATCACGAATATCAAATATGCGTGTTTCATCAACGACTTTGTCAAGAATTGAGAAGTCAAAGTTTGCTTCTTCTGCTTCAACTTTAGACAATACCGCTTTTACCGTTGGCTTTTTAGAAATAACACCACAATATTCAGGAATGGTTTTGGCAAAGTCTTCCGTACCAATTTTACGCGCAATATCAATAATATCTTGTTTATCGTAGGCGGCTAATGGTCGTAAAATCAAGGTGTCTGTCACCCGATTAATAACGTTCAAGTTAGTTAATGTTTGACTAGATACCTGGCCTATTGCTTCACCGGTCACTAAAGCTTGAATACCCATTTTGTCGGCTATTGTGGTTGCCGCTCGCATCATCATACGCTTAAGCACAACACCCATTAGACCGTTTTCAATGTTCTCTAGTATTTCTGCAACTACGGGTTCAAAATCAACCGCGAAAAACTTCACTCGATGTGACGCGCCGTATTTATTCCATAAATAGTAACTGACTTGCTTAACACCCACTTCATGCGCCGCACCGCCTAAATTAAAAAAACAATAATGCGTTCGGGCACCTTTTTTAATCATTTGATAACTAGCAACACCTGAATCAAAACCACCCGACATTAGCGATAGCACATCTTCTTGTGTGGCAATGGGAAAACCGCCCATACCTTTGTGACGCTGGGTAACAATATATAAATGTGTGTTTTTAATTTCTAAATACACAGTTATATCAGGTTTTGTCAATTTAACGCTAGCAGATTCAACGTGCAAATTTAGTCCACTGCCGACATATTTTTCGACGTCCATGGAATTAAAGTCGTGCTTACCTGAACGCTTTACTCTGACAGAAAATGTTTTGTTTTCGATATTCTTAGCATGAACCGCTAAGGTTTTTTCACAAATATCATTAAGGTCAGTAAAGCTGGCTTGTTGCACTTCGAGAAACGTCGGGATGCCTGGCGTGGATTTTAAGGTCTCTATTAATTTTAAACGGTTTTCGGGGCTATTATTGGCCGTATTAACTTCAATGTTGTCCCAGTGCATTTGTGTTGTCACTTGTTCATCAACACGACGTAGCACATTTTTTATACTTGATTCTAAAATCTTAGTAAAACGCTTACGCACTGGACGGCTTTTAATGGTTATTTCAGCCTGTAGCTTAACAATGAATCTCATCAACAATAACGCCCTTATTTAGAATGGCGCGCATTATATACCTGTTCTACTCTAATATGCAATTTCAGCGCTAAGCACCCTAATATAAAATGATAACGGCTTGTCTGCTAGGTAATAAACATTAACTGTAAAATAATGCCAAAGCGTTTAAGTATAAAGCGCTCTTAAATTAGAAAAGTTATTCATCTTAAAACCTGTTATTGCACAATAGTTAGCGTATATCTCTATGCACAACAAAATAATCAAGGTAATGGCGTGTGCTTAACGTGCAAAAATCTGCCTATTTAAAAGCAGTAGCGATAGACTAGATTTAAGCTCAGCCATAAAAAAGGAGTACCTCATTGGTACTCCTCATATAATTTGCTTTCAGGTGAGATAAATTTTTATCATCACTGGATTGAAATTGGCGCTGTTTCTTTCGCTTTACCTTGGTTAATAGCAATTTCAACCCGACGATTTCGACGACGATTTAAGCGATTAGTATTAGGCACTAATGGCCGTGTATCCGCATGGCCAACAACCAGTAAACGAGACTGGTCAAAATCAGGCACTTTAATGATTTCATGCGCAATAGCCACAGCGCGTTTACTTGATAAGTCCCAATTAGAGGTAAACAATTCAGAACTTATACCTTGGTTATCGGTGTTGCCAGAGATCATGATCTCACCGGGCACAGTATTTAATAACAAACCAATTTCTCGCATTATGGGTTTAAATTGGGGTTGTAAGAATGCTGAGCCGGATGGAAATGAGCCGTTTTCACGAATGCGAATAATAACTTGCTGCCCCAATGACTCTAACTCAATAGCGCCGTCTTGAATTTGTTTTTCTAATTGCTCCGCTATTTTTTTCACTAGATCATTAACTTGCTCTTGAGACGCTTGCTCTAGTTTATCTCTAGCTTGTTGTGATGCCGGTGTTGAGGTGGCATCTGCAGTGTTTTGTGATTGACCACCGCGTTGGGTGCCGCGTTGCTCTTGTCGACCACCGGCGGAGGTTTCATCACCTGCTTGAAATTCCAACATTTGTTGGGTCATTTCCATCGTTTGTTGTTGAATAACTTCAATCGGGGTTGGTTCAGGTTTACCTGGGCGAAATTCCTGAGCAATAATACTGGTGCCTTTAGGGATGTCTTTTACTTCTATTTTATTTTGTACACCAAAGGCAAATTTCATTGAGCCCGCAATTTGCTTAAACTTTAATACGTCCATTTCAGAAAATGATAAAAGTAAGACGAAAAAACACATCAATAGCGACATTAAGTCGGCAAATGTGCCCATCCATGCCGGTAACCCTGGGGGTGGGCATTTACATTTATCTGCCATAATTGACTCCCCCTACTCTTCAGTTGTATTAACAGCGCGCTTACCTTCAGCAAGGTAGCTCTTTAGCAAGCCTTCAATAACACGTGGATTTTGACCATCCTGAATACCTAAAACGGCATCAAGCACCAGTTCTTGATTCATTTTTTCTTCTGCTAAACGTAATTTTAATTTAGACGCGATAGGTATCGCAATAACATTCGCCAAAAATGCACCGTATAAGGTTGTTAGCAATGCGACCGCCATGGCCGGACCAATTGCTTTTGGGTCATCCATATTAGATAACATAGCAACCAAACCAATCAAGGTGCCTATCATGCCCATAGCGGGTGCAACATCGGCTAGGGCCATCATCATGTTTGAGCCGGTTTCATGACGTTCGGTCGTAAGGTCGATATCTTTTTGCATCGTGGTTCGCACAACATCAGCATCATGGCCATCAACCAACATATCGACACCCTTTTGCATAAAAGCATTTGAAATTTCAGCTTCCTCTAGGGCTAAAAAACCACCTTTACGAGCTGCATCAGCCATTTCTACTGACTTTTCAATTAACTCTTCTGGTGTTTCCAATTTAAACATGAAGGATTTACCAATAATTTTTCCAATACCAAAGAACTGGCCTAAATTATAATTGGATAAAACAACAAAAATCGAACCACCAAAGACAATAATCACCGACTGAGTATCTAAAAACATGCTAATGTCGCCAGCGAGTAACATCGCCATAACCAGTAACCCTATTGCACCGACTATGCCTATTAATGTTGCTAAATCCACAAATGCCTCCGATAAATTTTCTTAGATATACTCATTAGGCTGATAATACCTGATGAATAGGTCTGACGCGAATACTTATATTTTTCGTTATACCTGTGTTATCGCCCATATTGTCAATAACTTAAGAAGCTAATATCAATATTATCGCTATCAGCAGCAATTCATCATTAATTGACCCCGCGCCCTAGCTAAGGTAAGTTTGCGCCTAGAGTTCATATCACGCAAAAAAAAAGTCCATGGCCAGAAAAAAAATTGAAAACTTAAGCTTTGAAGAATCATTAGTTGAATTAGAAACCATTGTGAAAAATTTAGAGCAAGGTGATCTTAACCTTGAAGACTCAATGGCCTTATTTGAACGTGGCCTGCACCTGAGCCAGCATAATCAAGAAAAACTTAAAGGTGCCGAACAGCAAATTAATATTTTGCTGGAAAAAAACGGCCAAGCGCCATTAGAAAAATTTAATACCGATGAGACTAACATCCGTGACTAAACTCGCCCATATTGATGATGTGCAAACGCGCATTAATGATTATCTCAGTAAAAAGCTTGCAAGCTTAACACTTAACGATGAAAAGTTATTAGCCGCTATGCGCTACGGCTTACTCATTGGGGGTAAGCGTATGCGGCCATATTTAGCTTATATTACCGGGGCAACATTAGACGCCACGCAAAGTGATATTGACGGTGTAGCAGCTGCCATAGAGTGCATTCATGCTTATTCACTGTTGCATGATGACTTACCGGCAATGGACGACGATGATTTGCGTCGCGGCCAACCCACTTGTCATAAAGCTTTTGATGAAGCGACCGCTATTCTTGCTGGTGATAGTTTGCAAACGCTAGCGTTTGATATTATTGCCAACCATGAGTTTTCTGAGGCTGTGGACACTAAGCGCATTAATTTATTACGCCACCTTGTCAATGCCGCCGGTTATCAAGGCATGTGTGGTGGCCAAGCATTAGATTTAGCCGCCACTGATAAAGCTATTTCACTGGCCGCATTAGAAAATTTACACTCGTTAAAAACCGGCGCTTTACTTGAAGCTTCGGTAAAAATGGCCGCAGAATGTAGCAATAAAGCCACGCTATATGACAAAGAACAATTAGCCCTTTATGCTAAGCTTGTTGGCTTGGCTTACCAAGTACGTGATGACATTATCGATATAACATCAACAGAAGAAGAGCTGGGTAAACCCACGGGCTCTGACCTTGCCGCCAATAAAAGTACCTATCCCGCATTGTTAGGTTTACAAGGCGCACAAGAAAAGGCCGAAAACTTATATCAACAAGCGCTTCAAGCTTTAGCCACTTTGCCTTACAATACCCAGAGCTTGTCCGACTTTGCGACTTTCATTGTCAGCCGCAAACATTAATTTTTAAATTTAATAGAATCATATGACTATAAACTTAACTGAATATCCTTTATTGGCCAAGATCAATTTCCCGGCTGATTTACGAAAATTAGAGCAAAAGCAATTAACAAAAGTCAGTGAAGAGCTAAGACGTTATCTTTTAAATTCTGTCAGTAAAAGTAGCGGTCACTTTGCCTCGGGCTTAGGTACCATTGAATTAACCGTTGCCTTACATTATGTTTATAACACGCCATTTGACCATTTACTTTGGGATGTTGGACACCAAGCATACCCACACAAAATACTCACTGGCCGACGTGATCAACTGCACACTATTCGACAAAAAGACGGCTTGCACCCATTTCCATGGCGTGAAGAAAGTGAATACGACGTGCTTAGTGTCGGTCACTCAAGCACTTCAATTTCTGCTGCATTAGGCTTAGCCGTTGCGGCTGATCAAGAAGCAAAAAATCGTAAGGTGGTTACAGTCATTGGTGACGGCGCCATGACAGCAGGCATGGCTTTTGAAGCTTTAAATCATGCCGGTGATATCAATAAAAACATGTTAGTTATCTTAAACGATAACGAAATGTCGATATCGGAAAATGTCGGTGCGTTGAATAATCATCTAGCAAAATTACTTTCTGGCAGCATATATACCGGTATCCGTGAAGGGAGTAAACGCATACTTGAAAACATTCCACCGATTAAAGAATTAGCGAGTCGTGCTGAAGAGCATTTAAAAGGTATGGTTGTGCCAAGCTCCTTATTTGAAGAACTGGGTTTTAACTACATTGGTCCCATTGATGGTCATGACGTAAATGGCTTAGTGGCGACTATTTCTAATATGCGTAACCTCAAAGGACCACAATTACTGCATATTGCCACTAAAAAAGGTAAAGGTTATCAACAGGCTGAACAAGATCCAATCAAGTATCATGCCGTACCTAAATTTGATCACACAGAAACAAGCCTACCTAAAAGCGCGCCAAGCTTGCCCACTTATTCAGCCATATTTGGTGATTGGTTATGTAAAGTGGCTGAGCAAGATAGTCAGCTTGCCGCAATTACGCCAGCCATGCGTGAAGGCTCAGGTATGGTAGAGTTTAGCCAGCGCTTTCCCAAGCAGTATTATGATGTGGCTATTGCTGAACAACATGCAGTCACCTTTGCTGCCGGCCTAGCTATTGGTGGACAAAAACCTGTGGTGGCTATTTATTCGAGCTTTTTACAACGCGGTTATGATCAATTTATTCATGACGTGGCGATTCAAAATTTACCGGTATTATTTGCCATTGACAGAGCCGGTATTGTCGGCGCTGATGGTGCGACGCATCAAGGTGCGTTTGATTTAAGTTTCATGCGTTGCATTCCTAACCTCACTATCATGACGCCCTCTGATGAACGCGAATGTCAGCTAATGCTAAATACCGGTTATCAGTTAAATACCCCTGCCGCCGTGCGCTACCCTCGTGGCAGTGGCAATGGTGCAACACTACCGGCAATATCAGAAACACTTGAGATCGGCAAAGCTAATATTATTCGTGCGATAGACGATAACATCCAGGTGCCAAGTAAAGTGGCTGTGCTTAACTTCGGTACTCTATTAACGCAAGCGAAAATAGCGGCAGAAACCCTTAACGCCACTTTAGTTGATATGCGCTTTGTTAAACCCTTAGATCAAGCGCTTATCAACACACTATGTGCCAGTCACGACTGTATTGTTACCGTTGAAGACAACGCCATTGCTGGTGGTGCCGGCTCTGGTGTTAACGAATTTGTCTTAAGCCAAGGTATCGCGAAAAAAATTCTCAATATAGGCTTACCTGATAGTTTTATTAAGCACGGCACCCAAGCAGAAATTCATCAGGAATTAGGCTTAGATAGCCAAGGGATAATCGAGAAAATCAAACAATTTATGCAACTATAAAAGCCTTAATTCACCGCTAATAGCAAACACGCCATTTGACAAAGCAAATGGCGTACTTCCTTACTCGACACTAAACACAGTACAAACACATTTCGTCAAAAAATGTTTACCTCTCATGCTAAACCTCACTACCACGCTTACCTTTAAGGCTCGACAAGTGGCTTTTTTTAACGTTATATAAGCGTACAAATAATAAAAGGAAGTACCATGCGAATTTTTATTAGCATTATAGCAGCGCTAATGCTCTGCACTTTGTCAGCTTGTTCAAAAACAAATATAAATCATCACGAATTAACGGTGACAAAAGTTCACCGCATGATGGAAAATAAACAGCTAACAAGTGAAGAGTTGGTCAACTATTACTTAGCGCGAATAACCAAAATTGATGACCAAGGCCCACAACTAAACGCTGTAGTTCAGCTCAATGAAAATGCGCTTAAAAGAGCGCAAGAGCTTGATGCGATTTATAAAAAATCAGGCAAAGTAGGACCATTACACGGCATTCCTGTTTTATTAAAAGATAATATCGATACTATTGACGGTATGGCCAATACTGCAGGCTCTTGGGCGTTAAAAAACCACTACCCTAAAAATGATGCTTTTTTGGTTCAGCAACTTAAAAATGCTGGTGCGATTATTTTAGGAAAAACAAATTTAAGTGAGTGGGCAAACTTTCGTTCAACCTCGTCGTCAAGTGGTTGGAGTGGCCTATGGGGGCAAAGTAAAAACCCATACGACTTAACTACAAGCCCATGTGGGTCGAGTGCAGGCTCTGGTGTAGCCATTGCAGCAGATCTGGCATTATTGGCTGTAGGTACAGAAACAGACGGCTCTGTAACCTGTCCATCAGCAATAAACGGTATTGTCGGTATCAAGCCTACTTTAGGTACCATAAGTCGAGATGGCATTATCCCTATCGCCCATAGCCAAGATACTGCTGGCCCAATGGCGCGCACAGTAACTGACGCTGTGCTTTTGCTTGACGCATTAACTGCGGTCGACAACAGTGACCATGGTGCACTATCGACTACCACTGATTATATTAGTCATTTAAAAATAGGCGGCATTAAAGGCAAACGCATCGGGGTTGCCCGAAACCTTATGGGTTATCATGGCCAACTTGATGCGGTCTTTGAACAAGCTATTGCCGACTTACAAGCTCAAGGCGGAATTATTGTTGATGCAACTAATTTCACCAATACTGATGCTTGGGGTGACGCAGAGTTTGAAGTGCTGCTATACGAATTTAAACAGGGTTTAAATGCTTACCTTGCAGACACAGGTGATAATATCCCTAAGTCACTTGCAGCCTTAATTGCCTTTAATCTTGCAAACGCGGATAAAGAAATGCTTTATTTTAAACAAGAAATATTTGAGATGGCACAAGCTAAAGGAGCACTCACTGATGAGCGTTATCGTGCAGCATTACTGCTAGCAAAAAAATCAACTCAAGACGAAGGTATTGATGCCCTCTTGGCTGAACACCAGCTTGATCTGATAATTGCACCAACAACCGGGCCAGCTTGGAAAACTGATTGGATAAACGGTGATCATTATTTAGGCGCAGCGTCCTCTGCTGCAGCCATTTCCGGTTATCCCCATATTACAGTGCCTATGGGCTATGTTCATGGCTTACCTGTTGGTTTATCAATGTTTTCAGGTAAATTACAAGAAGGTAAACTGATTGAAGTTGCCTATGATTATGAGCAATCAACATTACATAGAAAATCGCCAGAGCTTTAAATATTGTTGACCTGAGTTTCATATGGCATCAAAAAAGCGATTTGAATGACTTCAAATCGCTTTTTTACTTGTCGCACCTTAGCTATATCGCACTCACTTAGCCGTGAAATAGTAACAATATTCACTAAAAAATTGTTTACTCAGCAATATATTCCACGACTTCTAAGCCAAAGCCTGAAAGCGAGTGATATTTCGTTTGTGAGCTTAATAAGCGCATTTTACTGACACCTAGATTAGCTAAAATTTGCGATCCAACACCAACGTTACGTGAACCGACATGACGTTTCACTTCTTTCACGGTTTCACCCGCGTCAAGCTTAGCGTATTTCTGTACTTGGGCAATAAGCTCTATAGGTGACTCGTGCTTGCCTAATAAGACTAATACACCACCCTCTTTGCCAATTTTTTCCATTGCACTCGACATCGGCCATTTAGCGACACTTTCACGTTGACTCAATAATAAGTCTGTAAAGGTATTTTCTAAGTGCACACGCACTAATGTTGGCTCTTCAGGCTTAATTTCACCTTTAGTTAAGGCAAAGTGTGCTTGGCCGTCAATAGTGTCTTTAAATACGGTTAAATCAAAATCACCAAATTCGGTCGGTAATTTACACTTTGAGATCCGTTCAATAGTGGTTTCGTTAGCATTACGATATTCAATTAAATCCGCAATAGTCCCCATTTTTATGCCATGTTTTTCAGCAATAATTTCTAGGTCTGGACGACGCGCCATGGTGCCATCTTCATTTAATATCTCAACAATAACCGCTGCGGCTTCAAGGCCAGCTAAACGCGCTAAGTCAACACCGGCTTCGGTATGACCCGCACGGTTTAACACACCACCATCTTTGGCAATCAGTGGGAAAATATGGCCAGGCTGCACAATCGAGTTGTGATCAGCGTCTTTACCAACCGCGGCTAAAACGGTTGTAGCACGATCAGCGGCAGAAATACCGGTAGTTACGCCTTCAGCCGCTTCAATAGAGACAGTGAAATTAGTGGTGAACTGGGCGTCGTTTTTATCGACCATTAACGGTAACTTTAACAACTCGCAACGCGTGGCCGACATTGGCATACAAATAAGACCACGACCATGTGTTGCCATAAAGTTTATCGCTTCAGGCGTTACTTTTTCTGCCGCCATAATGAAGTCACCTTCATTCTCGCGATCTTCATCATCCATTAAGATGACCATTTTACCTTGAGCTATATCGTCGATAATCTCTTGTGGCGTATGTAAATTCATGACAACCTCTTTATTTAATAAAACCATTACGCGCTAATAACGCATGCGTAACACCTGACGGGTCTTGCTTGCCAGTTGTTTGCTTGGTAAGTAATCTTTCTAGGTAGCGGGCAATTAAATCAACTTCTAGATTAACTTTAGTACCCACTTGGTATGTACTGATAATTGTTTGACCTGTGGTATGTGGAACAATCGTTAAGCGAAATTGATCTGCGCTTACACTATTGACCGTCAAGCTAGTACCATCGATAGTCACTGAGCCTTTTTCTGCAATATAGGCTGATAGTTCTGCCGGCATAGTTAACCAATAATCTATGCTATTGCCTTTATGTTCAATGGCGCTAATTTCACTCACCGCATCAACGTGACCCGACACCATGTGGCCACCGAACCGTGTGGTAGGTAGCATGGCTTTTTCAAGATTAACGCTAGCACCCATTTTATAATGTGCGAAACCAGTGCGTGTTAAGGTTTCGCTAGATACATCTGCGCTAAAGCTGGTGCTATCTAAGGCAACAACGGTTAAACAAATACCATTGGTTGCAATTGAGTCGCCTAATTTAACATCTGATAAGTCTAATCTTGCCGTATTAATGCTGACACGCGCGCCATCACCTGAGCTATTAATTGCTTGTAAATGCCCTACGGCTTCTATAATGCCTGTAAACATATTATGTCTCGTCGTCTGTATAGCTTATTGTTTATTACTACTGACCCTAGTTTGGCCAGAGCCTTGTTTGGCCAATCAAAACCTTCACGTTAACGACTAAATTTTGCCGTTATCCTAATATCTTTACCCACCATGCGAATATCATTGATATCGAGGTTTTTAGCCGCTGATAGCTGCAATATCGCCGGCATATTAAGTAAGCCTTTACCATCACTACCGATAAGTTTTGGTGCTTGATAAAGTACCAGTTCATCAACTAAGTTTGCGCTAATAAAAGCGCCCGCTAGCTTAGCACCCGACTCAATTAAAATGTCATTCAAACCTTGTTGAGCCAAGTAAGCTAACAATAAACTGAGATCGATATATTCACTATCGACCGCTTTAGAAATAATCACTTGTTCTACAAAATGCGGCCAAGTTTGGCTATTTTCAATAGTTTGTCGAATTAATATTATTTTACTACTGGTTTTAAAGACAGCAAGATCAGGTGTTAAGCGGTTTTTACCATCAATAATAATACGAACTGGCTGCCTAATATCTGCTTGTGCATAACGCTGCTTTAGCTCACCTAATGCATCCCAACGGACATTCATTTGAGCATTGTCAAAAATAACAGAATCGGCGCCACAAATAATGCCACAACTTTGCGCTCTTAGTCGCTGAACATCAGTGCGGGCTTCACTTGAGGTTATCCACTGGCTTTCACCACTGGCCATAGCCGTTTTTCCGTCCAAGCTTGCCGCTAATTTACAACGAACAAAAGGTAATTTGGTAGTCATTAAGTGAATAAAACCAGGGTTTAATGCCCGAGCATCTTGTTCAAGCAAGCCAAACTCTGTGGTTATTCCTGCCTCAGTTAACAACTCAAGGCCACGACCCGAAACTCTTGGATCCGGGTCCACCATAGCAGCAATAACATGGCTCACTTGTGCTTTAATCAGCGCTTCTGCACAAGGCGGTGTTAAACCAAAATGACTACAAGGCTCAAGCGTGACATAAGCAGTGGCACCTTTGGCTTTGCTTCCAGCCTGTTTTAGTGCATAAACTTCAGCATGCCCTTGCCCTGCTTTTTGATGAAAACCTTCACCAACCACTTCGCCCTCTAACACAATGACACAACCGACACGAGGATTAGGTGAAGTGGTAAAATGGCCACGCTTTGCCAAACTAATGGCACGCTGCATAAACTGATGATCTTTTAACGAAAAATGGCTCATTACTGGACTCAAAGTTAAACTGTGATGAAGCTTCTACCCGTCGAATTCATTCATTATTTTTCATCGCCTAAACGAGCGATTTCTTCGCCAAACTCTTTAATATCTTCAAACGAGCGATACACTGAAGCAAAGCGAATATAAGCAACTTTATCTAACACCTTTAGCTGTTCCATAATAATGGTACCCAGCATTTCACTTGACACTTCGCGCTCGCCCGTTGCTCTAAGTTGTGATTTGAGTTTATTAATCGACAACTCTATTTCTTCAGTACTCACCGGTCTTTTCTCTAACGCGCGCAATAAGCCATTACGCATTTTATCTTCGTTAAAAGGTTCGCGAGAACCGTCACGCTTAATAATGCGTGGCATCACTAACTCAGCACTTTCAAAGGTGGTATATCTTTCATGGCACGCTAAACATTCACGACGACGACGGACTTGGTGACCATCTGACACTAAACGTGAGTCAATAACTTTAGTCTCGTTGGCTGAACAAAAGGGGCAATACATTGATGAGTTCCAAAGTTAACAGGTCATGAGCAATTTAATCTTGGTATGTTAATTGAAAACACTTCATTAAGCCAAATAGTTTGCGATTAATGGCAAACGATTACTAGCCCAATAAAAAAAGTCAAAAAAAATGGCCACGAAAGTGGCCATTTTAAATTTAATCAGGAAATAACAAGATTAGTTAAAAGCTAAAAATAATTACTTATAAACCGGGAAGCGTGCACAAAGCTCACTAACGCCGGCTTGAACTTTAGCGATCACGGCTTCGTTGTTGATATCATCTAAAATATCACAAATCCAACCTGTAGTTGTTTTAGTTTCTTCAACACCAAAACCACGACGAGTAATAGCTGGTGTACCTAAACGTAGGCCAGAAGTGACAAAAGGTGAACGTGGATCATTAGGTACAGAGTTTTTATTCACTGTGATATGAGCACGACCTAATGCGGCATCAGCATCTTTACCCGTAATATCTTTATCAATTAAATCAAGCAGTAATAAATGGTTATCTGTGCCATTAGAGACAACTTTATAGCCACGTTCTTGTAATACCGCCACCATAGCTTTAGCATTATCTAGCACGTTTTGCTGATAAACTTTAAACTCTGGCGCTAATGCTTCTTTAAATGCTACGGCTTTTGCGGCAATAACATGCATTAATGGTCCACCTTGACCACCAGGAAATACCGCGCTATTCAATTTTTTATAAACCGCTTCGTCATCACAGCCCGAAACAATTAAGCCGCCACGTGGGCCTGCTAATGTTTTATGTGTTGTTGTCGTTACAACATGGGCATGTGGCACTGGGTTAGGGTATAAACCCGCAGCAACTAAACCGGCAACGTGAGCCATATCAACGAAAAAGTAAGCACCGACTTTATCGGCGATTTCACGCATACGAGCCCAATCAACCACACCAGAAAAGGCTGAGAAACCACCAATGATCATCTCTGGTTTATGCTCTAATGCTAAACGTTCTAATTCAACATAATCAATATCACCGGTTTCAGGGTGCAAACCGTATTGAAAAGCTTCATATGACTTACCCGAAAAGTTTACGTGTGAACCATGCGTTAAGTGACCGCCATGCGCTAAACTCATACCTAATACTTTGCCGCCTGGAGAAACTAAGGCTTGGAAAACAGCGGAATTTGCTTGTGAACCAGCATGTGGCTGCACGTTAGCATAAGTGGCGCCAAATAATTCTTTTGCGCGATCAATAGCCAGCTGCTCGGCAATATCAACATACTCACAACCACCGTAATAACGCTTACCTGGGTAACCTTCAGCATATTTATTCGTCAGTTGTGAACCTTGAGCTTCGAGTACACGTGGACTACAGTAGTTTTCCGAAGCGATGAGTTCAATGTGTTCTTCTTGACGAACAACTTCGTTACTCATTGCTTGATAAAGTTCTGGATCAAAATCAGCAATATTCATATCACGTGTAAACATGTTATATCCTCAAATAGTCTGCCATTGGCAATACTGGGGGTTGGCTTTAGTTCTAAATTAATTGCGGCATATTTTGCCTGAACTTGCTGAGCTTGTACACGATAAAACCGTGCTCTCTTAGTTCATTTTGCAATCAAATATACTTTGCAGTTAGCTGTAAAAGTTTTTAGTACTAACATCAATAGATAGTTGAAACTAATATACTGTCTTAAAAGCGCAAAAACAATACATTTAATTCATAAAACAACACATTTAATCAAATTAAATGCAAATTAAGAAAAATAAACTGTGATTTATTCGGCACCAATAACACTTAGTTCTGTTAACCAGATCCTGCGCTTAGCAAGGTGGCAAGGCGTTGTTATCGATCTAAGCCCCAACTCAAATAATAAACGCAAGCATGACTCAAATATTTAAGGGCAATAAAGCGTTACCCCTTGAGATGGCGGAAAAGCTGAGTAATGCGCGCGTATAGTTAACACGATATATTAAAGCAGCTTGTTTTGAATCGCAGAGTTTGTTTCAAAACTATTGCTCCTAGGATGTAGCAGTCTTTAATCCTGGTTAACCTACCCAGACAATGAATCAATATGCCTTGCTTACTTACTAAGTAAATAACTAATTCAATAAATAACTCAATGGCTCTTTAGCCACTTTGCACTGGCTTTTTTTGCACACTAATGCGACTTACCTGAAGTTTTTTATACCCGCTTAACCAAAGCCGTTCTCGAGCTATATCTTATTATGGAACGGCTCTATCTGTTACTGACTTACTGTGACTAACTTAACGACATCACCACTTTTTCAGAGGTTAATCGTTTCGCCAAAATTAACACCAAGACCACAGTTAAGGCAATAGTGGCTGCACTGGTAAATAGCAAGGCACTCCAATCAATAGCTAAGCCTTTAAAAACATCTTCCATCAACAATGACTGACCAGATATTGGCATCCAATCGATCCAAGCAGGCTTATCATCCATCATCATTAAGGCAAAAGGAATAACACTAGGCACCATAATTAACATGGTCACGGTTGATTGTGCTTCTTTAAAACTCTTGGCCTGAAAGGCGAATAATAGCTGTAGTGCCGCGGCGAGAAAGCAAATAGGTACCAATAACAACAACAATATAACAAAGGTACTAGCGTCAATACTAAAAGTTGCCCCTATTTTAGTTAGGTCAACAAAGTTCATCGCCACTGAGGTCAACACCAGCATTAATATAATGGAGATAATTGAAATAGCGCTGGCACAACTCAACTTCGCCAGCACTATTTTCAACGTACTTACCGGCTGGCACAGCAGCATTTCTAAAACATTACGCTCTCGTTCACCTGCGCTCGAATCAATCGCCACAGGTAAACCCGACATAAACGCCGCCATCATTAAATAAACCCCTAAAATGAGTGAGATCATCACTGCATTGCTACTAGGCAGTGAGGTGTCTTGCTCAAGCAGTTTAATGGGTTGCAATAATTTAGTGTCTATACCGCGTACTAATAGCCGTTTGTAACCAATAGTTAACGAGTGTTCGCTAATAACAGCTTTAATTCGGCGAATAGGTGACGTTAACGATTTCTCGTTATAATCAGCGCGCAAAGTTAATTCAATCGGCTTACCTGCTGCCATATCGACAATGAATGTATCAGGAATGCTCAGTTCAATATTACGTTCATTCCAATTACGCTCTTCATCTTCGGGTACATCAGCAAAAGATAAAATATTCTCGTCTTTGAGGGCGTTAATCAGTTTTGGTGCATGTTGCTCACCACTATATTTCACATAAACTGGCGGGTTGTCTACCGCTTCTTTAATCGCGACTTTTAACATGACCATGATCATGACCGGCATCAATAAAGCCATGCTCATCGCTACCATTAGTGCGCGCCGGTCGCGAAAAGCTTCTTTAAACTCTTTTACCATTAAGGCTTTCAATTGCATCATGCGGCGACTCCTTCATCAGAGCCAATGAGTTTCACGAAGGCTTCTTCCAATAAGCTTTCTCCTGCTAAATCACACAACTCTTGCGGTGTGCCTTGGGCCGCTAATTTACCGTTTGAAACTATGATCACGCGATCGCACAACGCAGCAACTTCTTGCATAACATGTGAGGAAAATAAAATGCAGTGGCCTTTGGCTTTGAATTTAGCTAAGTGGTTACGCAGCACGCGCGTACTCATCACATCTAAACCACGGGTGGGTTCATCAAGTACAAAATTTTTCGGTTGATGAACTAATGCCTGAGCCAAGGTCACTTTCATGCGCTGGCCTTGCGAAAACCCCACCGTTTTGCGATGCGCTAATTCAGTCATTTCTAAATCAGATAGAATTTGCTCAATGGCGGCATGCTTTTTTGCGCCTTGCATGCCATGAATACTGGCAAAATAATCAATTTGTTCATAAGCGGTTAAGCGCTCATACAAGCCAAATTTATCGGGAAATATGCCTAATAGTTTTCTAGCTTTAATCGGCTCTTCTGTCACTTTAATACCATCAATGGTCACATAACCTTCATCGGCACGAAGTAAACCGTATAGTGTGCGCAAACAAGTAGTTTTACCGGCACCATTGGGGCCTAAAATACCAGTAATTTCGCCATCTTTTGCAGTAAACGACAAACCATCTAACGCTTTAACGGTATTTTTTTTGCTGACAAAACTTTTATGTAAATTATTAACTTCAATCATGATTTATTCCTTTGCTTTTGTTGGCATAGCGCTAGGCGTTACTTGGGCTGCACCACCATTTAAACCCACCATAAATGACTCGTCAGGAATTTCTTCAAGACATGACTCATCAAGTTCCTTTGGCGTTTGTTGCTCTAAAAATTCATTAACGATTTTAATACCGCAAGCGGTTGAGGCAACGATATGCGCGTTGTTTTTAGAAATAATATGATGACTATTGGGTAAATGCGCGTCAGACTTTTCACCATTACTGGCCGGCGTGACCGGGTCTAATGCACCCGACATGATCAGGGTTGGAATATCCGCACTAACGGTTTGATAAAAATCGTCGCTCGGTTGATACTTTGGCCAAACAGCACACACTTTTCCAACCATAGTTAAGCTCATGCCTTTAGCAAAATTATTGTCGGCATCGTCAGCTTTCATACCGGCAGATATTCTGGGATAGTCTTCATTGCAAACAATATTAAAATGCAAAGCTATATAAATACCCATGCCACCTTCACTTTGAGCAATAACACCCGCCAATGGCTTATAGTTACCTAAATAGGCTTGATGAATTAACAGCGGCACTAGGCTACGTGTTTCCATCGAGTACAGTTGCATTTGTATGGTTGAAATGAATTTATCCTTACTAATAATAAAGGCGGTATTAGTGCCTAATCTTGGATGGTCAATTTCTACCGTCACCGGTGCCTGCGATAATTTATTGGTGATGGCGGCAAACTCATTTGCCAATTCTGGGTATTGTGCCGCACAACTTAGTTCGTTCTGACAGTTTTCAACCAGCTTAATAAAGGACTGCTCTGCGCTTTTACCAAATAAGCCAATAGGCACTTCGATTGGGCCAACACTGTCGAGTACCACACTTTTTAACGAATTTGGGAACATACGCATATAAACCAAACCGGCACGGGTGCCATAAGAGCCGCCGTAAATATGTACTTGTTGATGACCTAACGCCGCTCGCACCGCCTCAAAATCTCGAATCGAATTTTCTGAGTTATATTGGCTTAAGTCTCCCGTAAGCTGCGCTAGACATTGCTCAATATCAGTAAGGGCAAAATCTTCAGGTATACTGGTGTAGGGATCAATCTCTAATGAGTCTTCACATTGCAGAGGATGTGACTGACCTGTGCCGCGTTGGTCAATAAGAATTAAATCGCGGGTTTTTCTAATCTCGTTAAAACCGCGAAAAATATGGCTAGCCAGCTCAGTTGCGGCTTGACCCGGGCCACCGGCCAGAAACATTAGCGGGTGTTTTTCTTGACTATTATCTATTGCCGGTAACAACACAAAATTTATATCAATTTTTACGCCATCTGGTTTTTCATAATTCTCTGGTGTAACTAAAGTGCCGCACTGTACTTGTTGTCTAATACCCTCTATATAACAGCTTGTTAAGGTTAATGGCTGTTTTACACTATTCTCAGCCCAACTGCTGTTGGTTATTGCAATGAGTAAACTTGCACTCAATAAACCTTTCCAATTTATTTTCATTTTATCTTCCCTTTAAAACCTTGACTGCATAGTCTTATCATTGGCGATTCTATTACATCTTTTTTTTTAAAATTCAATTCAAACTATTTTTAATGGCTAACACGACCGACTACCGCGAGATAGAGCCGCTAAGAAGTTAACACATAACCAAGTTGCTAAGCGCTAAATAAAGTAAAAAATAGTTAATTGAAAAATAACATGACTTGCTGTGATATTTATCATGCTAAAGAGCGATCATCATGCTATTCGATATCAGCAATGCCCTTTGCTCTATAAAAATAGCCTTATGTGGCAAAAACACACGATTGCACGAAATAACAGAATTAATCATTCACATAGTCCTAAAATAACGATAAAGTCTGTTATAAGTATTATTCGCCAGATAAGAGGATGACTGATGGAATTAAATCAGTGGGTAGATGAATTATTTGAATTGTTTGATGAAGATAAAGACGGTGTCATCAATAGAAGTGAGTTTGTCGAATTGATTGACTGCTTGCTACAAGATAAAGGCATTCGTATGTGTGAAACCATATTCAATCGCTTTGATAAAAATCATGACAACTCAATTTCCAAAGATGAGTTACGTGAAATGGTTATCGATCTAGCACTATAGTGCTTATTTGCGCTTGTATATCGCTCGCTATATAAGCGCATTTTTATGTGTCTTGACGATTAAATTTAACCTATTGATTTTAATGATATAAATAAAACTTCCAACTTATTTTAAGCAATAGTACTGAATTCCCCTCTTGCTACCCGTTCATGGATAGTGCCTTTGCTGTTATGACAAAAATTTTTCTAAAAAATATTATTCAAACGCGCTTTCTTAGTCACCTTTTTCAAGTAACTTTTCTTCGCCCTTATTTCTCAACAATGATGAAACCATGTTAGCTTTTGTATCATGCTTCACAAGCTTAAAGGTCAGGCCTCTAGCATTCCAATCTGTGGCTTGTTATCATGCTCGGCGTACACGTGTACACTGAAATAGGAATATATAACGTGCAAAATCAAGATTACGGTTTAGCAGAAGAAATTGTCAATGCAGTTAGTCACGGACTGGCAGCATTGCTTAGTGTCGCCGGCTTAACACTTTTAGTCACTTTAGCCTGGATACAAACTGACATGGTTAAAATCATCAGTTTTAGTATTTATGGCGCTAGTCTGGTTTTACTGTTTAGTGCCTCAACACTTTATCATGCGCTATTACATAAAAAGGCAAAAAGAGTATTTAAGCTACTCGATCATTGTGCGATTTATTTATTGATTGCCGGCACATATACCCCACTCATGCTAGTTACATTAGCTGATGACATTGGCCCGCTAATGTTAGCTCTTATTTGGGGGCTAGCCATTTTAGGTATCGCTTTTAAAGTTAAGTTTGGTAACAAATATAAGAAGTTATCGCTATCAACCTATTTAGGTTTGGGTTTGATTTCCCTAACCTTTATACATAAGCTCAATGCTAAACTTGCCTATGAAGGCATGATTTTACTGGCTTTAGGTGGTATTATTTATGGCTTGGGTACTATTTTTTACGTCAGAAAAGACAAGCAATATAGTCATGCTATTTGGCATGTTTTTGTATTTTTAGCCGCTTTGTGCCACTTTTTTATGATGTTTTTTTACGTACTGTAAATAACTAAAAAGTGATTGCTGACCGTTATAAACTGTCAGCTGTTAAGCGCTATCCATATTCATTGTTAGCAAATAATCTTCAAATTTTTCTAGTGTGTTGGCGAAGCTCTTTTGGCCTAGCCCTAAGCGAAAATAATTACCTGAAAGTCCGAAAAGCTCACTTGGCAGCGCTAATATACCGCTTTGCTTGGCAAGTTTATCTGACCAAGATATTATTGAGTCGATATTTTTAACCTCAACTAATGCGAGCATACCTGCCTGAGGCTTATGCCAATGTAATTTTTCTGGGTGTCGTGCAACAAGTGCCAAAAAAAGCGCTATATTGTCGGCAATAAGCTGATTATTGCGTGTTAAAATTTCTTGGCTATTTTGCAATGCCTGCAGCGCTAATTTTTCATCAATTTTCGAGCAGCAAATAGAATGAACGGCTTTAATTGCCATTAAGCTTTGCTGTAATGCCTTATTGGGTGTTACCGCCCAACCAATACGAACGCCGGCCAATCCTAAGCTCTTAGACATCACACCCACAACAATACTTTTTGCGTAGTCTAAATAACCATGAGCTAAAGCTAAATCATCGTAATTGCTGGCTTGTGAAACATCGTCACTTAACAAGTAACACTGATAATGCTGCGCCAGTTGCAGTATTTGCTCAGCGAGTTCACTGTCAATAACACTACCCGTTGGGTTATGTGGTGAATTCAGCACAATAAGCTGGGTTTTGTTATTCACCACTTGCTTAAAATCGTCAATATTGGCTTGCCAATGGTTGTCAGCGCAAAGTGCTATTTCTCTGACGATAACGCCCATCGACTTCGCCATACTGACCAAAGACGGATAACTGGGTGTCATGACAACTATTTCATCGCCGGCACTTAATACTGCTTGATAAATGGCTGAAAGGGCTTCCTGCGCGCCGCAAAATGTCACCGCGCTATCGGCTGTTATTAATCGGCGATGGCAGTTTAACCCTTGGTGAAAATTAACGATTTCTTGCCGCAACGCTTCATCGCCTTGAACAGGCGAGTAACTTAAAAGTGTTGCGCCAATAGGGTCTGTTTCAACAGCGCTTATAGTTAGATTATTAGTGCCTAAACTGCTAGCGTCTAAACCAGCAGTGCCAAGCTGACACAACTGAGCTAATGTCAAAGCCTGTGCGGTCGAATCACTTAAATTATGCTGTATATAACCCGCAAGACTTTGACTATAAGCAATATGTTTAGGCAGTGAGTAAGTTGGCATAGGTTAACTATTCTTCTTTATATAAATGCTTATGTAAATACGGCGATAAGTCAGCAAGCTATTTTGCTCGCCAAACACTAAGCTGACAGTAAGAGACATTGAAATTACGCGCAGAGTCTGCAACAACGCGCGGTAAATCTTTGGTCGCTACAAGGTCAAACTCATCATTGAGCTCACTGGTTAAGGCATCAATACCTGATAAGTTTTCGCCATTAACTTTTATGCCACTTAGCCATTTAGCTTTATCAGTTGTCTGCAACTGATAATGGTAATCTGAAATAATAATCAGTAACCCTAACGGGTTTAAACGGCTTACGGCATTAGCCAATAAACGCTTAGGATCGTAACTCTGCTCCAAAGCATTTTGAATCAAAATAACATCATAGTGCTTAAAGTTATCTTTGAGATTACAACCGTCTGCCTGACTGAACAATATCCGGTCACTATTAGCCTGTTTAACCTTATCCGCTAGGGTAATTTCATTATACTCACAGATATCTCCTTCAATCGTATGGGTATAACGGACACTAGCGCCAGTTTGTAATTGCACACCATATTGAATGGTGCGCGCAGAGAAGTCTACCGCATCAATATGTTGAAAAGATTGACTCAGTTCAAATGCTACTCGCCCAACACTACAGCCTAAATTAAGTAAGCGCTCAGTCGCAACATTTTCAGCGGCGATAAAACTTTCCACCTGTTGTGCTATTTGTTGACCATAATTTTCATGGCCAAGCGCATTAGCGCCGAAATAACATTCAAGCTGCTGGCAAATATCTTTACTTGTTTCATATTTATTAACTACTGTTGGTGGTTTTTCTGCATGCTCACTAACCACATAACGAAAGCCTGCATGCTGATAAAAATGTCGACGAAAGGCATAGCGTGAAGAGGCTAAAGTTTCATTACCCGTAGAGATCCAAGACCCGCCTTTAATTAAGTTATGCTCGCCGTCAAAGGTCGGTGTCGAAAAGTCGTCGTATAAAGGGTGAACATTAAAGCCAGCAAAGCCGTCAATGGCTGATTCAGTCCACTGCCAAGTATTACCAATAACATCAAAAAATTCACCCTGCTGATGTCGGTTAACTGGGCATGATGATGCTTGATAAGCTAAGTCAATATTACCTGGCACCTCAGGCCACTGGTGTTGGTCACCAGCAACATGCTCACGAAGACAATACCACTGGGCTTCTGTGGGTAAACGAACAAAACCTGTGGTAGTTTTTTGTCGCCACTGGCAAAACGCTTTTGCTTCTAAGTAATTAACTTCTACCGGCCAATCTAATGGCAAAGGCATCTCACTTGTTAAGTTACGCTGAGCATATTGGCCATTGCTATAGCGCCAAAATCTCGGCATTTCAGCTTGAGTAAATTCCAGCCATGCTTGGCCTTCTTGGCACCAGAACTGCTCTGTTCGATAGCCACCGGCGACAACAAAAGCCATGAATTCATCATTAGACACTAGAAATTTAGCGGCACTGAAGTTATCAACATCAACGTCTTGATGGCCATATTCATTATCCCAGCCAAAGGTTTTGTCATCTGCTTTTTTTCCTAACGATAAGTGCTGAGACTTAACCGGTATTAATTGGTTTTCAGGTGCAACTGATGAATTTAAGCACGGCTGCCATTGATCTTGGCTTGTTAACCACTTTAATGGCAACATACGCATAATCACCGATGACGTTTCAAGATGAATACGTTCGTGCTCGCAGCCCATCAATATCATCCATGCTAACGAGTCTTGCGTAATGGGTAAACTCAACGCCATATTGTCAATTAAATCGAGTACTAAATCATAAACTTGCTGGCGATAAATTCGAACTTCATCGACACTTGGCCAATCATAGTGTTCGCTATTAAGATCGTCCCAACTCATTTCATCAACCCCGACCGCGCAAATAGCTTCTAAACGGCTGTTGACTCGCTGCTTAATATATTTACCCAGTATCAGCTTATTGATATAAAAAGTTGCGGTATGTCCAAAATAAAAAATTAACGGGTGACGTAACCGTTCTGGCCTTAAAAAATAGGCATGGTCATGATTGATCAGTGAGAATAATGACTCATATGTCGACCAAGTATTTTTAAAGTATTCAGTCAACTCTTGTCGCTTTTCTGCTGTCGAGTTGCCATCAAGTGTCGGGGTATTTAATTGTTTTATCATTTAATTCTTCGCTAAATATGTTGGTAGTCGACTTAGTATTTCAAAACTCACGCTTTAAATAATGATACTTGGCCGTTGAAATTGTTTTAAATAACCATGTTGCAATAATTGCCCCATACTTAACTCTGTTGTTTTTTCACCATAACTGCCGGTTACACTGAGTGCTTTGTCTATACTTTGGTTGAACCAATCATTATTGGCAAATAACGTAATAGCGCCAACACTGTTGGCTTGATCATGTAACGAGCTCGGTAACTGGCCATACGTTTCACTCTGCACCTGGTAGCCATTTTTCATCTCATCAATAGCTTCAATAACATTTAACAAAGCAAAAATCACATTCAAATAGGGGTTGTAGTGCTCACTTGACGCACCTAACCTGTGTTCAATCCTAGCGGTTTTATGCCAATTATTCTGACTCACGATGACATTATTTTTATCATCATATAATAGTGGCTCAACACCCATTTTTTGATTGTGTTTACCAATGTCTCTGTACAAAGCAATACTGCCTTGATGCCCGCCAGAAATATCAACAGGGGAGCATAGTTCTTCTGCTAAGCCATATTTCGACTTTAATGCTAAGCGTTCAAAGGCTTCTTCTTCTGGCAGATAAATTAAGCAACAAGCTAAACTTGTACGTAAAAAATGTTGCTGTAAACATTCACCAAAATCACCAGAAACCAGTAAATTTTTTCCACTGACATCTTGTACGCTAACATTAATTTGTACCGCATTAGGGATATGTACCGCACGGTTATCGCCACTGAAAATACTTTCACACCCAGCAGCCAACTTGCCATGGTCACCCGCCCAAATAACAGGCTTAATAAGTGTTTTTGTCGCGCCTTGAGCAGCAAACAGTTTCGGCAATATTTCAATAGCGCGACTAAGGTTTTGTGCCTCTTTTAATGGGCTTTGGCCATTGAAAATAGACACATACTCCCACTGATTACTCCAATACTCAGCAACCACTTCACCATCAATACCCAGTGCTAATAAATTTCTATTCACCTGCCTATAATCTATATGCTTATCTTTTGGCTTTTGATAACACCCTTCCAATTCAAAGTGTATTAATGCGCGAAAGCCGCGTTGATTGATGTAATCTTGCAGACCAGAAATTATGGCTTCTGCGAGCCTATTTAAACTATTCATAATGGATAAATACTTGAACGTTGATATTTTGAATATACTTGGATAATAGGAAAAATTATAGCTAAGTAACTTATAGTTTTGTTATACGTAGTAATAATGATTTAGGATTAAAAAACTTTAACTTGATTGTTATTCTGGTATTTTGCTTGATATAAAGCTTGACCAGTATTGAGATAAAAATGAACATTATTTTCAGATTGGGACGACAAGACAAATAAATGTCGCAATCGTGATACTGATAGTCACACTAGCTTGATGTTATTTATCTATTGTTCAGTGATGAATTAACTAAGAGTTGCTCAACAATGTTTTGCTGTGATTTTTTTGGCTGTGACTGGTGACTTTTGACTTTAACCTAGTTGTTACAACAATATTTTTTCTGGGTAGCACACAAGGATACTGCAAGGCCAATACCAAAAAATATTCTCTTGGCGAAAAACCTCTGAACAATTTCTTCAAGCTTCTCGATAATAAAGGTACTTTTTATGGCTTTAGTATTGGTCTGTTGAGGATTAGTTATCTTGATATAGTTCATTAAAGCTTTTAATGTTAAAGCCTCTGAGAACTTGATTACCGATTTTTAATACCGGTACACCACGTAAGTTTAATTTGGCAAACTCTTTCTGGCCTGCTGGCGTCTTTACATTACATAAACGAAACGCAATTTTTTTTTCTTCAAGGTAGCGTTTTGCCGTCTGGCAATGTGGGCAATTAGTCATGGTATAAAGCGTGATACGTTGCATAAAGTGAGTTTTAAACAGTTAAGTTAATTTAATCAATTATCGCATAGAATGAGCGTAACACACTCATTACAGTGAGATATTATATTGGTTGCAAGCTAAGTTGCTTGCCATTGTTTAGTCACTAGAACCTTATCTTTATTTAGTACTCGCCCTTCAAAGACATCACCCGATACCACTTCACCGACACCGGCAGGTGTGCCTGTCATCACAATATCGCCGTCTTCTAGGGTAATAAAAGAACGAATTTCATCCAATATGGCTTGCGGTGAATGTAACATCATCGCTATTGAAGCAGATTGTCGGCATTCACCATTGATCAAAAGCGCTAACGATAGGCATTTATCAATAACATCTATCGTCACAAAATCGCTAAATAGTGCAGAACCTGTAAAGGCTTTAGCGCGCTCCCATGGCAAGCCTTTAGATTTTAACTGAGTTTGCAAGGCTCTTTTAGTCAAATCTAAACCTATAGCAAGGGCAGAAAATTTACTTTTTTGATACAAAAAACAAAGCTCAGCTTCATAATGCAAGGTTTCTTGATGGTAAGAGCAAAGTTGCTCACCAATAGCCGCATTGGGTTTCATAAATAACACCATATCATCAGGAACTTCATTACCTAGTTCACTGATATGTAAAGTGTAATTTCGACCAACACAAATAATTTTAGATGGTGTAATATAAGTATTATTAACTTTAACCGAATTCATTAGACTGCCTTTAAAATACGTTAACGCACCATGCTAAACGCAATCAGTGCTAATAACTATACTATAACTAATTTTAAATCGGGTTGAACACAATTTATTGGCGGCACTTTAACCGTATCTGAAAATTTTCGCTGTTGCTTAAAACGATCAAAACTTATGGTTTCAAGTCCTAATTGCTGACTCATTTTTCCAAAGGTTTGATAGTCTTCACGTGTAAAGTCATCATCTTCACGAGTCAACAGGCCATCAATATATGCGCTGTCACCATTTAAGGCAATGTTGGCAACAGCAGTGTAAGGTTTACCAAAATCCTCAACGCGTATTGCCCGTACTGATTTCACTTCAAAAATCCATTTATCAATTTTAACATAACGCGACAAACTATCTTCAGAAGACTGATCTTTCATGTGGGGAGGTCCTTAAAGTCAGTAAAAATGATCGACTGCTTGGTTAAAAAAACACTAGCAGTCGAAAAAACAAGCTATTAACAGACAAAAATTATTTTTTATAATAAATGCTTTTTCATCTTAGCTAGATATTGGTTAAATTCTTCTTCATTAATTTCTGTATCGCCATTAATATCGAGCTGAACAAAAACTTTTGTTAATGTCTCATTTTTAGCTAATTCATTTGCACTTAAGCTATTACTTTTATCGACGTCATAATCTGTGACTAATTGAGAAAAAGAAGATGTAGGCTCTGCCACTTTAAGCGTTGTTTTAGTAACATCATTGTTAGCAAAAGCAAGGTTTGATGCCAGTGATGCGACAACAACAGTGATAGACAGTTTTTTTAAGCTCATATTATTCATATCTGAATCCTTTTAATTAATAGCACATCAAAAAATATGCCGAGCATGGCCCGTGCCACTTACAATAGATACTTTGCACATCCCGTGCCAAAACATAGGCAATTGATTTTTATAGATTTAAATAATAAACGTTCCTAATGGATGTCTCTAATTAGCAACAACTTGTCTGCACCATAATTTATAAATAGTGACTGAAACTAACTAACTTAAAAAATATACATATAAAACAATAATTTAAAAAAATTAAAAGCTGTCAGCACTATTGTCTCCGTATTGAGACAGCATTGTTTTTTTTGCGTTTTTAGCTAACACTATATAAATGTTTATGAGGAAAAAAGGCCCAAGCACGCATTGTGAGCAATTCAACCACACTCGCCAATAAAGCGCATAATAGAAATTTTTCGATAAAGAGCTTATCAATAAAATCATTAACCTTATTAGGCTTTGGTTTAGTCGCTTTACCTCTGGTCATTGCTTTAATTTTTGGTGCCTCGCAAGTCAATACGCTTGCTAAAAAAAGTGCCAGTGCAATTACCGGTATAACGGAGATATTGGATCAGCAACAATTACTGAAAAGTAGTCAAATCAAACTGGAACGCAGTGCTGCACAATATTTAGTACTGCGAGATCCAGCTTTGGCAACCAGCTATAATGAGCAGTGCAAGCAAATATTACACTTAGCTCAACAATTAATGGCGGCGAGTCAAGACCAAAAATTACGGCTATTAGTAACTGAATATGCCCAAACTGTTACGACACTGATTGAACAGACCATGCCAGAAGCTGTACAAAAATCGCCTACTGACAGCACAATCATCAAGCCAATACAGGTCAAGTTTAGTGCCCTAAATATGACTTATGAGCAAATTACTCAGCGAAGTGGTGAACTTAATACCTTACATATCACAAATATTAAACAGGCCGCGCAAGCTGTCCGCGATATTATGATCCAGAGTTTAATTATTATTCCTATTAGCCTACTTATTGCGGCTATATTTATTTTCTTAATCACTAGCCCGCTTAAAGTACTTGCCCAGAGTATTTTTCGATTACAACAAGGGCATTTTGATCATGAAATCAAAGTAACAGGTTCGCCAGAAATTCAAGAAATAGTGCTAGCCTTGGAAAACATGCGTACACGTTTACAAGCATTAGAGTTACAAAAATCGAGCTTTATTCGCCATATATCACATGAATTAAAAACTCCCCTAGCAGCAATTAGAGAAGGCACAGAGCTGTTATATGATAATAGTGTTGGTGAACTCAATGCCGAGCAACAAGAAATTTCTCACATTATTAAAGACAGCGTCTTTCGCTTACAAAAGCATATTGAAGACTTACTCGATTTCAATATTGTCCTCGACTCAACCAGTTTACAAGATTCTAAGTTAATACAGATTAATGAGGTAGTCTATCAAGTGATCGCAGAGCAAAAGTTAGCTATAAAGCGTAAAAAAATCATCCTTAATAATAAATTGAGTGATATCGCTCTTTTTAGTAATCGTAAACAAGTAGCGGTTATTATCGACAATATTTTGTCCAACGCGATAAAATATTCACCGGATGAAGGCGTTATAGATATTTCTTCGGCATTAGTAGATGGCCACTTGCAGCTCTTTATTAGCGATCAAGGTATGGGGATTACTGAGGAAAATAAAGACAAAATATTTGATGCTTTTTATCAAGGTCCGCCACCTGAGAAAAATTTAATCAAAGGCAGTGGTCTCGGTCTCACCATAGTTAAAGAACTCATACTACGCCTCAATGGCGATATTGAATTTTTGACTGCAAAAAGTGACCAACAGGGGACTAAAATAAAAATCACCTTACCACGCGCTTTTCGCCAAGAGGAATCTGTTTAATGGCTAATTTACAGCGATTTTCATCAGTAATGATAGTACTAAGCATAGTGGTACTACTGTTATCTGGTTGTCAACTCATGACAAAGCACGATAATAGCAGCACAAGTTATGGTGAGTATTACCTAACATTGCAACAACTTGACCAACAACAACTAACCGATGAGATTAGTAAGCAAAAAAAAGCACTTGAAAAACCAACAAAAAAAAACAGCCAGATGCACTATCATGAAGCGCAGATAAAACTTCTGCTACTTTATAGCCTACCTACGTCACCTATTTACAATGCGTTAAACGCTAAAGTGTTGTTAAATGAATTGAACAGTGAGGATAACAATGCCGCATTCGCTAATATCAGCCCAAGCGAACAGGCTTTTATTTCCTTATTGCGCGATCAATTAAATCAATATTTACTGATGAGAAGTCGCTTGCTCGCTCAGCAACAAGAGCTTCAACAATCACAACGACAGCAAGCAATAAAACAACAAGAAACATTAATCGAACAAGTGAAGTTATTAGAGCAAACTATTAAACAACTAAAAAACATTGAACAAGCTATTGATAAAAGAGATTAGTAATTGCTAGTTAAAGGTACTATTGAGTGCACTAGCGATTATCGATCAATTTAAGTCCTATTTTTAGCACTATATTTTAGCCATAGATAAGCACCGAGAATAACCCATGACCAATCTTAATCCAACTGCCGTTAAAACAGACAGTAAAATTCTAATCGTTGATGACGATCCTAGCTTGCTGCGACTACTTGCTATCCGTTTGGCTGCAGCAGGCTATCAAGTTGAGTCAGCAAAAAATGCCAAAATAGCCCTAGGCCGACTCGAGAGTTTTCATCCGCAATTAGTAATCAGCGATCTTAAAATGGAAGGCATGGACGGCATGGCACTATTTGAACAAATAAGAGCTAAGCACCCCCATATTCCGGTCATTATCATGACCGCCCACGGCACTATTCCTGATGCGATTAATGCCACTAAACAAGGGGTTTTTAGTTTTCTCACTAAGCCCTTTGAAAGTAAAGAGCTACTGGAAATAGTACAACAAGCCATTCGCCTGCAACCGGCAGAACTCAACCACAGTCAGGCTGATAACCGATGGCGTGATAAAATTATTAGTCGCAGTACTATTATGGAGTCGCTTTTACAACAAAGTAAGCAAGTGGCAAAAAGTGATTTTAGTTTACTTATTCAAAGCCAAAGTGGCACAGGTAAAGAGCTGTTGGCAAAAGCGATTCATTTGGCAAGCCCTCGACATCAACAAACATTTACCGCTATTAACTGCGCTGCTATTCCTGAGCAGCTGCTAGAATCTGAATTATTTGGTCATAGCAAAGGCGCATTTACCGGCGCGGAAAAAAATCATATTGGCTTATTTCAAGCAGCAGATGGCGGTACACTATTTTTGGATGAAATTGGTGATATGCCCATGAGTTTTCAGGTAAAACTGCTACGTACCTTGCAAGAACGAGAAATACGCCCCGTGGGTAGCACACAAGCGATTAAAGTTGATGTTAGAATTATTTCAGCAACCCATAAAAATTTACAGCAAGCCATTATTGACAAAACATTTCGTGAAGACTTGTATTACCGACTCAATGTCGTTGAATTAGAGTTGCCACCCTTGTCTGAACGTCGAGAAGATATCCCATTACTTGCGCAATATTTTTTAAGTCAGTCTGCAGACCAATCACACATCAATATTACTGGTTTTTCGCAAGAAGCCATGGAAGTGTTGATCAGCGCAACTTGGCCAGGCAATATCAGACAATTACAAAATGTTGTTGAGCAAACACTCGCCTTGTCTACTGAGCCATTAATTAGCGAAATGTTGGTAAAGAATGCACTGCGCGATAACACCACGATTTTACCCTCATTTGTCCAAGCCAGAGATAAATTTGAACGTGATTACCTTGCCAAGCTGTTAAAGATTACGGCCGGGAATGTTTCACAAGCAGCAAAAATAGCACAAAGAAATCGCACCGAATTTTACAAACTGCTTAATCGCCACCATCTTTCGGCAGAGGCATTTAGGGAAGAATAGAGTAAGCCACTTGAGAAGACAGCATTCGCTGCTATGAGTAGTCTGAATAGCTAGATCTAGGCGTTTGCTATAGAAGCTTAAGCAAAACCAAGAGTAATACCACTTTCATTAAATTTGTGATCTTGTTGTGCGCAGAGAAAATGCATCAGGGCAAGACGCTTGATTGAGCAATAGCTGGCTATTGTGATTGAGAGCACCGTAGCCTTGGTGTATTTTAACCA
>NZ_JACGVK010000123.1:0-114824 GCF_014077185.1 Colwellia sp. MB02u-10 | reverse complement strand
CAAGTAATCGGATCCGTAGTCTACCATTAGTCGTAGTGGCAATAATTTGTGATAAATTTTGAGTCATATGTAGTAATCCTTTGTTAAGGATATTAGATCACAAAATTATCGGAATTGGTATAACTCACGACTCGATTATTTATTTGCTCGTTTTACCCGCAGATAAAGAGACCCTCGTATTAATGAATCGGGTGAAACTTAAGGGAAACACTCGCAAAAAACGCACCATTAAGCGTTTAAAGGTCAAACTGGGCGCTTCAAATTTCTGCTGACTCACAGCACTAAACTAAAAACTTAAAACTATTTTTAACCAAGATATTTCTAAGCTAGCATCATAGGCAAAGAAAGAGTAAAATATGCCTCCTTAAATTCTCTAGCAAAAACTAGAATCAATTCATAGAAAAGATTAGGCGCGAAACAATGAGTAAAAAGCTATATATCAAAACTTGGGGCTGTCAAATGAACGAGTATGACTCGCAGAAAATGGCTGAACTTTTAGACTCAACCCATGGCTTTGAACTAGCCGAAGCAGCAGAAGATGCTGATGTTATCTTACTTAACACCTGCTCTATCCGTGAAAAAGCACAAGAAAAAGTGTTTCATCAGTTAGGTCGCTGGAAAAACCTCAAAGTAAAAAATCCTGATTTAATCATAGGTGTTGGTGGTTGTGTTGCTTCACAAGAAGGCGATGCTATTCGTCAACGCGCCCCCTATGTTGATATGGTTTTTGGTCCACAAACCTTGCACCGTTTACCTGAAATGATCCAACAAGTTACCGGTAACAAAGGTCATGTCGTTGATGTGAGCTTCCCAGAGATTGAAAAATTTGACCGTTTACCTGAGCCAAAAGCCGATGGCGCTACTGCCTTTGTTTCTATTATGGAAGGTTGTAGTAAGTATTGTACCTTCTGTGTAGTACCTTATACCCGTGGTGAAGAAGTCAGTCGTCCGCTCGATGATGTCTTATATGAAATTGCTCAACTTGCCGAACAAGGTGTGCGCGAAGTCAATTTACTTGGCCAGAATGTTAACGGTTATCGTGGCGATTCGCATGACGGTAGTATTTGTCGTTTTTCTGAACTGTTACGCTTAGTCGCTACCATTGACGGTATTGACCGTATTCGCTATACCACATCACATCCCATCGAATTCACTGATGACATTATTGATGTTTACGCTGATGTGCCTGAGCTTGTTAGTCACTTACATTTACCCGTGCAAAGTGGGTCAGACCGCATTTTAACGCAGATGAAGCGTGGCCATACCGCTTTAGAGTACAAGTCTCAAATCCGTAAATTGAAAAAAGTTCGACCTGATATTTGCATGTCATCTGACTTTATTATTGGTTTTCCAGGTGAAACTGATGCTGATTTTGAAGCGACCATGAACTTAATTAAAGCAGTAGATTTTGATTTAAGTTTCAGCTTTATTTACAGTGCTCGCCCAGGAACACCTGCGGCCGATATGGTTGATGACATTAGTGATGAAACTAAAAAACAACGTTTACAAATATTGCAAGACCGTATCAGTCAACAAGCACTGCAAATTGCACGTCATATGCTTGATACCGAGCAACGTATTCTAGTTGAAGGTCCGTCAAAGAAAAATCCAATGGAATTGCGTGGCCGAACAGAAAATAATCGTATCGTAAACTTTGTTGCTCCACATACCGTTATTGGCCAATTTGTTGATGTCAAGATTACGGATGTTTATGCCAACTCGTTACGCGGTGAACTGATTCGCCAAGAAAGTGAGATGGGTTTACGTATCGCCCATTCGCCCGCTGACATTTTGGCTAACAACCATCACCAAGCAGAACAAAATCCAGTGAATGAGCTAGGGGTAGCCACCTTTACGCCTTAAGCCATTATTATTCATAAAAGTAAATATTAAGGGCAAATAATTATTTGCCCTTTTAACATCTTACTTAAAACACTTGGGAGCAGCAATTGAGTAAAAATACCAGTATAACTTTTGAACTATCTCCGGCCGATAATAATCGTCTGGCCAATTTGTGTGGCGCTATAGACGACAACCTTAAGACGATAGAACGTCGAATGGGCGTTGAGATCAGCTACAGAAGCCATGAGTTTAAAGTTACCGGTAAAAGTGTCAATGCAGAGGCTGTGAAGCAAGTTTTGATCAATCTTTACCTTGAAACTGAAACCGTTAAAGGTAAGTCAAACACCATTACCGCTAAAATACTGCACTTAGCCATTGTAGAAGCCGGAGTGTTAGAAGCCACGCCAAGCAAGCTTGATGCTAAATACGACGATATGGTAACGATAAAAACCAAACGTGGCATGGTCAAGCCGCGTAACGAAAGCCAGCAAAGTTACGTCCAAAATGTTATTACCAATGATATCAGCTTTGGTGTTGGTGTTGCCGGTACAGGTAAAACTTACCTAGCCGTAGCCTGTGCTGTCGATGCTTTAGAGCGTCAAGAAGTCAGACGCATATTACTGACCCGCCCAGCCGTAGAAGCGGGTGAAAAGCTCGGATTTTTACCCGGTGATTTATCGCAAAAAGTCGACCCATATCTACGTCCGTTATACGATGCGCTATTTGAAATGCTCGGTTTTGAAAAAGTTGAAAAGCTGATTGAGCGTAATGTCATCGAAGTGGCTCCATTGGCCTACATGCGCGGTAGAACATTAAACGATGCCTTTATTATTCTTGATGAAAGTCAAAATACTACCGTAGAACAAATGAAAATGTTCTTAACCCGTATCGGCTTTAACTCGCGCGCCGTGATCACAGGTGACATAACTCAGGTAGATTTACCACGCGGACAAAAATCTGGCTTACGTCATGCTATTGAAGTATTAGTGGATATACCCGGCGTTAGTTTTAACTTCTTTCAAGCAAAAGATGTGGTACGCCACCCTGTTGTCGGTCATATAGTTGAAGCTTATGAAGCGTTTGAGCAAAAAGAGCAGCGCTTAAAAGCAGAAAAACAACAAGCGCGCGAACAACAGCAAAAAGCAGAAGCCTTAGCCGCTGCAAGCGAAAGCAAACATGGCGAATAACGTGGCTAATATTGTCGTCGATTTACAATTGGCTTGTGATGATAAGACGGTGCCTGAACTCAGTGACTTTCAACGTTGGACTGAGGCTGCGCTAGCGCCATATGAAAAATCATTTGAACTTACCATTAGATTGGTCAATAGTGATGAAAGCCGCCAGCTTAATCATCAATATCGAGGCAAAGACAAAGCCACCAATGTTTTATCATTTCCATTTGAAGTACCTGATGGCATTGAACTGGATTTATTAGGTGACCTTGTTATTTGCGTTGATATTGTTGAGCAAGAAGCCGCAGAACAACACAAATCTATCAATGCCCATTGGGCGCACATGGTTGTACATGGCTGCTTACATTTATTGGGCTTTGATCATATTGACGATGATGAAGCAGAAGAAATGGAAGCACTTGAAACGAAATTAATTACCGGTTTGGGCATTGCTGCACCTTATGAAATACAATAGCAGCCAATATTCAATAATAAGCGGGCTCATTGATGAATTCGCTTAGTATAAATATCAAAGCATTATTTGATCTGTCTCAGTAAAATAGTTACTGAAGAGAATAAGCAACAATTTAGTACTTGAAATTAACTACGATCGGTTCCAAACTAGTCGAATAATTTAATAGTACTAAATTCAACTAACAAGGAATTAAAAAGGCTCTATGAGCGACGACCAACCCCACTCTAGTAACGGTTCTTCAAATAAGTCAATCTTGACTAAAATTATGCAAGTATTTACCGGAGAACCGAGAAGTAAAGAGCAGCTAGTCAATGCATTAAATGATGCTGAAAACCATGAATTTATCAACCCTGAGATCAAGCAAATGATCGAAGGCGTACTCGAAGTATCTGATATGCGAGTACGTGATATTATGATCCCTCGGTCACAAATGATCACCTTAGATATTAATGATCCACTAGAGAAATCACTCGCCATTATAGTAGATTCTGGGCATTCAAGATTTCCTGTGATTAATGATGATATTGACGACGTTGAAGGCATCTTATTAGCGAAAGATTTACTCGCTTACGGCTTTAGCCAATTCGATGAAGCATTCACCATTGCACAAATTATTCGTCCGGCCATTATTGTTCCTGAGAGTAAAAAAGTTGATCCACTTTTAAAAGAGTTTCGCCAACAGCGTTATCATATGGCGATTGTCGTTGATGAATACGGTGGCGTTTCAGGTGTGGTGACCATTGAGGATATTCTAGAGTTGATCGTCGGTGAAATTGAAGACGAAACCGATGATGCCATGGAAGAAGATATTAAATACCTTGCTGGCCAAGTTTATCAAGTGAAGTCACTTACCGACCTTAACGACTTTAATAATTACTTTAATTTTCAATTTAATGAACGTGATGCCGATACCATAGGGGGTATTGTTACCCAGCACTTTGGTCATATGCCGAAAAAAGGTGAAAAAACCACCATCAATAAAGTTATATTCAAAGTCACCGCTGCCGATAACCGTCGCATTCAAACCTTGCAAATTACCGTACCAAAAGAACATGTAGTTGCTGGTAAAGTGGCTGATTAACACTTTATGCTAAATAAATTCTTTACACGAATTAACCACAACATCATTAATAAAGACAATGGCCTCAGTTTTTTACTGGGGCTTGCATTAGTACTGTGCTATGCACCCTTTTCTTATTATTGGCTAATGGCGATACTATTGCCAACTTGGCTATATTCGCTACAAGGCAAATCAGCTAGAGCGGCAGCCAAGCAAGGTTTTATTTTTGCCTTTGGTTGGTTTTCTGCTGGTATCAGTTGGGTGCATGTCAGTATCGACCAGTTTGGTGGTTTACCGCTGATTGTATCGATATTATTAATGGTGCTGCTGTGTGTCTATTTAGCACTATTTCTCGCCCTTGCCTGCTATTTGGCTGCGCGTTTTTCCTATCAACAAAAACTTAATCTTTGGCTTTTATTACCCTTTTGGCTACTTGCCGAGTTCTTACGTGGCGTATTACTCACCGGCTTCCCTTGGTTAACGTTAGGTTATAGTCAAATTGACGGTCCTTTGGCGGTGTTTGCCCCTATCATGGGCGAGAAAGGTATCAGCGCCTTAGTGATTACCATCAGCATTGCCATAGTTTATATTGTTAAACAGCGCAAACCTTGGCGACATATTGCCTTACTTATCGCCATTAGTGTAGCAAGCCTAGCCTTACAGAATAAAGTTTGGGTGTCAGCAACAGGTCAGTCTGTTAACACTGTGATGGTACAAGGCAATATCAAGCAAGCAATGAAATGGTCGCCAGAGTTAACTTGGCCAACCATGTTAAGCTACTTAGATTTAACCCGTAAAAATTATCCTGCTGATATTGTTATTTGGCCAGAATCAGCCATCACCGCAATAGAGCCAAGTGCCCAAGCGCAAGATTTCTTACAAATAGCACAAAAATCAGCCTTATTAAATAATAGCGCTATTATTTCCGGCATAATTGATTACAACATCAATAGCAGAAATTATTACAATAATTTAATCGTACTGGGTAAAGAATTGCCGAGTGACAGTCAAGGAAGTTACCAATATAACAATCAGAATCGTTATGCCAAGCATCACTTACTGCCCATAGGTGAGTTTGTACCCTTTGCTGATTGGTTAAGACCACTAGCGGCGATTTTTAATTTGCCGATGTCGTCTTTTAGTCGTGGTGAATATGTGCAAAAAAACCTCGTTGCTAATGGTTATCACTTACTGCCATTGATCTGCTTTGAAGTCGCTTTTGCAGAGCAACTTAGCGCTAACTTTTCTAACCAAACTGATTTACTCTTAACCGTGAGTAATGATGCTTGGTTTGGTGATTCACATGGCCCACACCAACACTTAGAAATTGTTAGAATGCGTGCGCTAGAGTTTGGACGACCTTTTTTGCGGGCAACCAACAATGGCATTACCGCTGTTATTGACCATCGAGGTCATATTCTTAAACAAATCCCACAATTTGAACAAGCGGTTCTGAGCAGCCAAGTAGCTTTAGTTACTGGACTAACACCTTATGCGCGCTACACGCGTGTTATCGACTTTGTTATTCCTTTATTACTTTTATTACTGGCGGTGATACGTCGTTTTCAATATAGAGCCAAATCATAAAAGCTAACAGCCGCGCTGTGCTTATAATACAGACTTTTATAACAACAAAAAACGGTGTTAATAAACCCTACCACAAGCAGAACAAGTTAATCGTGCTAGCGACTTAACACCTGGACTAAGGTTATGATTTTATCTTGCTCTCCTTTGCAGAATCTTTAGGTATTTTTCTCATAAAAAGCTCTGCGTCCATAGATAAAAAGCTAAAGTTTTCACTATTTTTCATGTTAGTATTTAGTGATAATAAAAAGGTGCGCCAAGGAAATACAATGATTAGACTATCCACCTCAATAAAATCGGCAATACTCATCACAGCATTGAGCCCAAGCCTAGTGTTTGCAAAAACTACGTTAATTACCAATGTTCAAGGCTATACCATAACGGGCAGCGAACTAGAAAGCTTCGCTGCTATTGCATTTACTGATGACAAAATCGATAAAATATATTCTGCAACAGACACGTTACCAAGCACAAAAAATTTAACCGTTATTGATGGTAAAGGAAAAACATTAATCCCGGGTTTGATTGATTCCCATGGTCATATTTTAAACTACGGTTTAAGCCTATTACGCGCAGATTTAGTCAACAGTGCTTCAGAGCAAGACGCCGTTAATAAAACCTTAGCCTACGCCAAAGCCAACGCGGGGCTAACATGGATACAAGGTCGAGGCTGGAACCAAACCCAATGGCCAAGCAATGCCTTCCCTAATGCAGAGAGTTTAGACCAGCACTTTATCGAGCAACCGGTTTGGCTTGAGCGTGTTGATGGCCATGCCGGCTGGGCAAATTCAAAAGCGATGGCGCTGGCGGGCATCACAAAAGATACCGTATCACCGGAAGGTGGTGAGATTATTAAAGATAATAATGGCCTACCTACGGGTGTTTTTATCGATAATGCCATGGCACTCATTAATGACAGTATCGCGCCTTTAACTATCAAGCAGCAAAAACAAGTGTTGGTCAAGGCGATGGACTCGCTTGCCAGTTATGGCCTTACTAGCGTACATGACGCTGGTATTGACACCGATAACCTTAATGCTTTTAAAGAACTCAGCCAAGAACAAGCGATGAGTATTCGCGTTAATGCTATGTTGTATTTACCGTCGGCTAAGTGGCAACAAACGTTAGCTAACGGTCAATATCGCAGCAAAGACGATATGTTAACCTTTAATAGCGTTAAAATTCAAACCGATGGTGCCTTAGGCAGTCGCGGTGCGGCATTAATTGAAGATTATTCTGACCACCCAGGTCATAAAGGCTTACTGCTAAATACTCCGCAAGAATTTGAACTTTTAGTTAATACTTCAATGCGCCAAGGCTATCAAGTTAATAGTCATGCCATTGGTGATAATGCGAATAAACTGGTACTTGATACCTACGAAAAACAGATCAAAGCGACTAATACCAAAGCGTTACGTCACCGTGTTGAACACGCACAAGTATTACGCCTTGAAGATATACCGCGTTTTGCAGCGCTAGATCTTATTGCTGCCATGCAAGCAACCCACGCGACCAGTGATAAAAATATGGCACAAGACCGACTTGGGCCAAGCAGAATGTTAGGCGCCTATGCCTGGAGAAAGTTACTTGATGCTAAAGTAATGATTGCGGCTGGCTCAGATTTCCCCGTTGAATCACCCAATCCATTTTTTGGTCTACATGCCTCAATTACTCGTCAAGATCATAGCAATAGTCCCGAAGGTGGTTGGTTTGCTGATCAGAAAATGACACCGCTAGAAGCTTTTAGAAGTTTTACCTTAGATGCTGCCTATTCTGGCCACCAAGAAAACATCATTGGTAGCTTAGCCAAAGGGAAAAAAGCTGATTTTGTTTTACTCGACAATAATTTATTTACCATGCCTGAGCAAAATATCTGGCAAATATCGGTGGATAAAACTTGGGTAAATGGCAAGTTGGTGTATAAAAAGTAGTGACTATCATCGCAATAACAAACTTTATTAAGCAGTTTTGGCTAGGTATAACAATCGTGATCTTAGTACTAATAACGGTTGCTTCGCTCTACCCTGCCCAGTATTTGCCCAGCGTACCTGGCAGTGATAAAACCCACCATTTTATTGCCTATTGCGCTTTAATGTTGCCTACCGCACTACGTCGGCCTAAATATTGGTTAGCCTTTGCCTTGTTATTCATTACGTGGAGTGGCTTAATTGAATTGATTCAGCCACACGTTAATCGCTATGGTGAATGGTTAGATCTGGCGGCTAACACAGGTGGTGTGCTATTAGCGATAATTATTGCGCAAGCGCTACATGGCTTAATTGCGTTAAAGAAAACAAAATGCAATCAGTAAGCTAACATCAGTCAACTACTTTGCTACGCTTATGAACACTGAAGTATTAATGCGTTTATTCATATAAAAAAAGCCCATATGGGCTTTTTTTATCACCATTTTTTATCATCATAATACTGGCTATAGCATTATTTTTGATAAATCGTCGCTTTATTACGGCCATTATCTTTAGATTGATATAAAGCATTATCGGCATGCTCAAGCCACTGTGTTTCTGAGCTATAGTTTGGTTGAACTTGCGCAACCCCTAAGCTAATAGTATATTGAACCTCAATGCCATTATAAATAACTACTGACTCTGCTACTGTTTTACGCAAGCGCTCAGCAAATATTAGCCCGCCTTCTGCATGAGTATCCGCTAATAAAATAATAAACTCTTCACCGCCATAGCGAGCTGAAATATCAGTTTCTCGTACTTGTTCGCGGATCAATTTAGCTAAATGGCGAATCACATCATCACCCACTAAATGGCCATAGTTATCGTTAACAACCTTAAAGTGATCTATGTCTAACATAACTAAGCAACTAGCATGTTGGTTACGCGTATAACGCTTAAACTCGGCTGCTATACATTGCTGCCAATGATTGCGATTAAATAATTGTGTCAGGCCATCGGTTCGACTCAAAATAGCTAAATCAGCGTTAGCTTTTTTTAACTGCTTTTTCTGCGTAGCATTGTCAGTTACGTCGTAAACTAATAAACATAAATGAGAAACTTCACCCGTAGTCGACTTTAAAGGAATAAAGGTGGTATTTTGGTACATAAACTCAGCGGTACCGGTAATAGGGCGGTAATTGTTAAATTTGAATACATAAGGGCGCTGCTCCCAAATAGTAAATGCTTTATTTTTTAATAAAAAAACTGATTCCGCTTTACGACGAAACCAGTCTTGGGGTATTTCGTCAAAAAGATCAAAGAGTAACTTACCTTTAACTTCACGCGGCAATAAGCCACTGTGGTTTTCCATAAAACCATTCCAAATTTGAATGGTGTAAGCACGATCAAGCACCACCAGGCCAACATCAATGGTATGAAGTACTTCCATCATCCAATGCAATTCGTTCAACTGTTCAGTTTGTAATGACATGATTAATCCAACAAGTAAGCAATTTTATGATTAAGTACGGCTAACGATTGTTCAGTAAAGAGCAGCAGTAGATCGAATTTAATAGGGTAGTTTTCGATACTATAACTAATTTCAATCGCGAGCGTTTTCTTCCATTTATTAGTATTTGTCGCAATTAATTCAGAAATTTTCCTATGTTGACCTAGCACGACCGGATGGCCCTGACTAAAGGACATATCAAGCTGCTCTGCAATACCACTTAAACACGCACCAATCAGTAAATTAGCCATGTCCATTAACAACTCTAACTCAACATTGTTATCAAATTTGTGTTCATATTTCATCAAGGAGGCAATGTCTTTAAAGCTTGAGTCATTGAGAATTAAAAGTGCTTCGCCTGAGATACCAGCACCAATAAAACCTTGACAGATACCTGAGGTTTCATCTTTGTTCTCAACGTCCGAAAGCGCCATGGTTAACTCGCTGACTTCAATTAAATTAACATTAGGAATAGGTAAAACAACAACAACGTCCAGTAAACGAGCGAGTAAATCACCTGCCTGCCCCATAGCTACATTGGTAATTTCTTTATAACAATCAATCATTTCACTATCAACTTTGACAATTGATTCTTGTGTTGCTGCCACAGCAGGCTTTATCACTGATGCGCTTTTTATTGAGCCTGTTGATTGATTTATCAGTTTAGCTGTTTCATTTTCATTTTCAGCAATGATGAGTTCTGCTTTACTAAAAACCCCATAAGCACTCAATACTTCAGTAAGTTTGCTTTTATCAACGGGTTTTTTAATGAAGTCTAATGCGCCTAAACCCTTCACTCTTTGATGTGCATCAGGTTGAATATCACCTGATATAACAATGGTAAGGGTTGGCAGGTCTTGTTTCAATATGGTTTCTAGTACTTGATAGCCGTCCATTTCTGGCATATTCAAATCAAGTAATAAGATATCACCTTTACCTGCCTTAATTGCCGCTATGGCTTCAATACCATTATTGGCAAATGTTATATCAGCATCCCAGCCATCAGGAAGTGAGCGCGCAACTTGTTTTCGCGCCATAGTAGAATCGTCACAAATAAGTAAGGAAGTTGGCATAACAGAAAAACCCTAGGTTGGGATAGCAAAAGATAACTCAAGTGACATTTTCAGCAAGATATATTCAGTAATAAAAGATCAATATATACTCATGCTATGATATTTAGTGGTAGTTTTTTTAAAATAAAATACGATTAATTCACATTTTTTTCTACACTTTTTTCTACACTTTTTTCTTACAAAAAGGTAAGCTTGGCTTCTAGTTTACCTTAAGTAAATATCGAAATTATGAATATTTTTAAAATAACCGCAATTGCCTTACTTAGCTCAGTATTTTTCTCTTCAGCCAACGCTGATATTTCTGTACCTGAACTGACAGAAACTACCAATTTAGTCATGGCAGGTAACAAGTACGTTACCTTACTTGGCAATCAAGTGAAAGTAGGAGATCAAGCACCTGACTTTAAGGTAGTAACTCAGTCATTTTCACCCGTTACCTTGGCTGAATTTAAGCATAAACCTGTGTTAATTTCAGTTGTACCGAGTTTAGACACCGGTGTTTGTTCTATTCAGACTAAGCGTTTTAATGATGAAGTAGCAAATTTACCCGAAAACGTAGTTATGTTAACAATAAGCAATGATTTACCTTTTGCTCAAAAACGTTTTTGTAAAGTTGAAAAAGTAGAAAATATCAAAGTGTTATCAGATGCTGTTTGGCGAGATTTTGGTCATAATTATGGTTTACTTATTAAAGATATGGGCTTGTTAACACGCGCTATTTTCATTATTGATGTCGACGGAAAAATCGCTTACAAAGAATTAGTCGGCAATATTTCTCAACACCCAGATTACGACACGGCGTTAACCAAATTAAGATCAATGAGTCCAACAGTTCAACCAACAAAAACTACAACAAGTGAGCATTCTGGCTAGCAATTTTCAAACGATAGCATGATGAGAGCCAATATAAAACATTAGCTCTCATCAACTAACAAACGTAAAACAAATAATTATATTATTAAAAATCAATAGTATAAAAATAAAAAACAACTCAACTACCCCCTTGCTGTTTAAATTAAATACATTAATCTCATCTTTAATAGTATAGTCGCCGATAGGGTCTACATTAACCGCCTATTCAGTATTGAAAGGCACAATTAAACGCTGTAAACGTTTAATTTCAGTTATCACAATTCGCAGCTTTAGCTGGTTTTAGCATCAACTTATAGCCATTTAAATCAACCTACTTTTTCATGAGAAAAATGGATACATGCCAGGCATGAAATTTAGTCAGGCGTTACGCTACTTATAAATTTTATCACACTGTATTTTTTCATTTTAACCCTTAAAAAGGTACAGCTAATTAACTTGCTATTACATACGGTTAATAAACACGACTCAGCACCAAGATCGTTGCTATTTTATTATCACTAAAGCGATATTAATATAATCCGCGCTAACGATTAAATTTATTGTGATACTGAACCATTCACTTTTCAGTATCACAATAAAGACACGTTAAGGGCTAGGCTTGTTATTTCGCCATAACATCAAGTAGCGCATATACCGTAGCTTCGACACCTGATTTAATCGCGGGCTCAGGGGTTATTTTAAATTGCGGGCTATGATGACTTGGCACAGCCGCGCCACCGGCTTGTGCACGCTCAAAATCAGCTTTTGGCGTGCCGCCTACTTTAAAATAAACACTAGGAATATAAGGCTGTGTGGTAAAAAAGCCAAAATCTTCTGCGCCCATACCCGTTTCTGCCGGCTCTAATAGCGCGTCAGCACCCATTTTTTCACTTAATACGTTTTTCAAACGCTTAGCCAATTTTTTATCATTAAAGGTCGGTGGATAAGCGAATTCACTGACCACTACTTCTGGTAATTTATCTTCTGGTACACCGGCAGTACGTGCTGTGCCTATAGCAATACGTTTAATTGCTGATAGTAACTGCTCACGTACCTCTGGTGTTAAACTTCGTACTGTTAACTGCAACTTAGCTTCATCTGAAATAATATTATGCTTAGTACCGGCATGAAATGAACCTACTGTAATAACACCCGCATAACGCGGCGCTAACTCACGACTAATAATCGTTTGTAAGTTATTCACAATTTGCGCACCGATCACGACAGGATCTTTACCTTGATGTGGTGAAGCACCATGAGCACCAATACCATGTACCGTAATATCAACTGTATCCGCACCGGCATAAGGTGAGCCTTCGTCTACAATTACCTTACCCGCTTCTGAATTAGCGGTAACATGAAAAGCAAAAGCATAATCAGGTTGACCAAAACGCTGCCATAAATTATCTGCCATCATCGCAGACGCTCCTGGGCCCTTTTCTTCTGCGGGTTGTCCTATAAGCATTAAGGTGCCTGACCATTTATCTTTATTTTCAGCCATATAGCGGCCAGTTCCCACTAGGCTCGTCATATGAACATCATGACCACAAGCGTGCATAACACCAACAGTTTCGTCATTCCAATTCTGCATTTTAACGGTTGAGGCATTAGCTAAGCCTGACTGCTCGACTACGGGCAAACCGTCCATATCGGCTCGTACCATGACCATTGGACCTTCGCCATTTTTCATTATCGCGACAATACCTGTGCCGCCAACACCTTGAGTAACTTCATAACCAACAGCACTCAATTCTTGCGCTAAACGTTTTGCTGTTTTAGTTTCCATTAATGATAATTCAGGATTACGATGAAAATGATCCCATAACGGTGCTAAGTGCTGTTGATAATCTTTTGCAATATCGTTAGCCGTGTTTTGTTCAAAGGCTAAAACGTTAGTCGTCGCAAAAGACGAGATTGTGAGTGCTGACGCAATTAAGATTGCTAATGTTTTACGCTTCATTTTCAACTCCATAGATTGTCTAAATATCATCCCATTTTTATAACGAATCACTTTAAAATCTTGATGACTTTATTGTTATAGCAAACAGAGTGGGTATGTAACTTACTCTACCTAGGCTCATTATCAATGTCTTGCTGTTTTCGCTAATCTGCCTAGATTCAACGACAGACGACCTTAATCTCTAGCCATTTATGTCTACTTATTATCTTATTCTTGTTGGTAATTAAAGCGACAGCTGACTGTACAAAGCTCAGTCATACCGAGTCTTTAACCACCCTTTCGCTTAACAAACATGCGCTTAATGGCACATTTGTTTACTTATTGATTTATGAGCCTCGGGGATAAGATTTTTTTAACAACAGCTAAAGCTTAATTAACCAACAAAAACTCAACCTAACATCAGAAGAAATAATCTACTTTTTTTATAAAAAAGTTACTGATATTAAATTTTTTATTGTGCTCAATATTGTGCTGAAAGTTAAATTAAATCTTACTTATGCTGCCCACAATATTGAGTTATCATTGCATAAACGCCAAGTCGATATTGTCTGCTGGTACAAGGGTAAATACCTCAACAGAGCCACATTAAAAATATTCAAAACTTAACCGCTTTGCAGCTTGAGTGTTAGCACTGATGGGCGCACACCTAATGTTATTTGCGTTGCGCGAGTGTCGTTATACAATAGTTTTCAAGATAGTTACCATTTTGTCAGAATATTAAAGGAATTCATCTAATGTCAGTCAGAGAGAAAATAACCATTGCCGGTGCTGGCCCCGTTGGTACTTTACTTGCCGTACTTTTAGCTCGACATGGTTATGCCGTTAATTTATTTGAATCACGACCTGACTCGCGCAATCATAATATTTATCAGGGTAAGTCGATTAACATTGCTTTGTCTGATCGGGGCTGGTTGGCATTAGCCGCTGTTGGTATTGAAGCAGAGATTAAACAACATGCCATTGCTATGCATAAGCGCGTAATGCATGCCATTGATGGCACGATTACCGAACAAGCATATGGTCAAGATGACCAAGCTATTTGGTCGGTTTCTCGTTCGGGTATTAATGAGCAGCTACTTGATTTAGCTGAGCAAGAGCCTTTAATAAAAGTGAAATTTGAACAACGTTTAGTTGATCTTGATTTTAGCGATGCCAGTGCTAGCTTTAGCCATGATCATAACCTTGAAAAAATATCAGCAGATATTTTATTTGGTGCCGATGGCGCTTTCTCAAAAGTGCGTCGCCTAGCACAAGACACGCCACGCTTTAGTTATAGCCAGTCTTATATGCCACAAAGCTATATTGAATTAAACATTCCAGCCAATGATGATGGTTCATTTAAAATAGCCAAAAACGCCTTACATATTTGGCCACGTAAAACCTTTATGCTGATTGCCTTACCTAACCCTGACGGCTCTTTCACTTGCACTTTATTTCTAGACTCTGAAGGTGAGGTTTCATTTTCTTCATTAACAAACCGCGCTGAGGTGGTTGCGTTTTTTGCAGAAAATTTTGCCGATGCACTACCTTTAATGGAAAATCCGATAGATGACTTTCTCAATAAAACCGCCAGCCCATTATTCCTGCTTAATGTTGACCCTTGGGTTATCAATAATACTGTCGCGTTAATTGGTGATGCAGCTCATGCCATGGTGCCTTTTTATGGTCAAGGCATGAATTGTGGTTTTGAAGATTGTCGAGTCTTAGACGAATTAATTACTGAATATCAGCAAGACTGGTCGAGAATATTTCCAGCTTATCAAGTGGCTAGAAAAATAAATGCGGATGCCATTAGTGAGTTAGCGAAAAGAAATTTTGTTGAAATGAGTGAGTTGTCAGGTCAGGCAAGGTTTTTATTACAGAAAAAAATAGAAGCAGAATTTCATCAACGCCATCCTACACTTTGGACTCCGCTATATACTATGGTGACCTTTTCGCCTTTACTGCCTTATTCTCAGGCCTTAGCACTGGGTGATATTCAGCAAGAGATTATGCAAAAAATAATGCAAATTCCCAATATCGAAAAATGTTGGCAAGCCGACTTTGTTTATGACAAATTGTGGCAATTAGCCCAAGCAGCATTTGGCGCTGGCCATACTGATTTAGTTAACCAGAAAAATTTAACCGACTATGATAAAGGCTAAAGCAGGCTCGAAAAAGGCAGGGTTAATCATGCCAACGCAAAGAAAAAGCCGCTAGCGAAAAAAAGATAACTGGCGCTCCTTTTCATCATTAAACCAGTGGGGTTGGGGATAATTATCAGGCACTGAAAACGATACTCATCAAGGGTTATTTTCTTAAAATTAGCCGTTGAAGGTGAGATTTATTCTTCAGCCGCTTGACGTTCGTAACCATTTATAACTAACCGCGATAAAGCAGCTTAGATTCATTAGTTAACTCAGCTGCTTTTAATTGTAGACAATAGCTAATGCGCTAAAACAAACAACAATTCTGCTAAATCAGGTTGCCATTGAAAGTTTTTTAATTTGATGCGCGCCCCTATAACTAACACTTGCTCAGCTTGCAGTAAGTCACGTTGTCGAGCAAAATTCTCGCTACCGGCTGCAAATGAAATTCTACCTTGAGCATTAATTACCCGATACCAAGGAACGGCTTGCCCATGCCAGCCGTTAGTTGGCACAGCAGCTAACGCTTTGCCTACTAAACGAGCCCGGCCAGGTAAACCTGCTAGATCAGCAATTTGGCCATAGCTGGCGACTTTTCCCGAAGGAATAGCCAGAACAGTTTGCCAAATTTTTATATGCTTGCTACTAAAAGGTTTACCAACATTTGAGCTTATATTACGCTTAATTACCAAGGCAAAATATTGCCATTGGAGTGTTTAAAAATACCACTTTGTGCCAAGGTTAATTGATTAATTAATGCAACTAGCTTTTTAGCCGCATCACTCGCGCTAATATCACCCCCATAATTAACCATCTCTGTTTGGACATAACCAGGATGATATATACCAACAGCCACTTTATTACTGGCAAGGTCATGACTCAACGACATGGCTGCCGCATTTAAAGCCGCCTTTGACATTCTGTATCCATAACGACCACCTGAGTCATTATCGGCAATAGAGCCCATTCTTGAGGTGATAAGTGCTACTTTTGCTCCTTGATTAAGCTGTTTTTGCAAACTGGCAACTACTCTTAGCGGTGCTAACGCATTGACTTCGAACTGCTCTCGTATCGTGCTTAGATCGAGATTAGCTAAACTTTCATCCCTTAAAACACCCGCATTACACACCAATACATCAATGTCGAGATGCTTTAATCCAGATACCATATTTGCTATACCCAAATCACTTGTTACATCGATATCTTCGATGATATTGACATCAAGCGCGGTTAACTCAACTGAAGTTTTTCGACACAGCGCAAAAACACGATCTCCTTGTGCCTTAAAGTGCATACACATGGCTAAACCTATGCCTCTATTCGCACCGGTAATCACAATATTATTGTTCATTGACTATCCTTATAGTTAAACGTTTTTATTGATATTAAATCATTAAAACTAAAAAACCACTTCAGTGAAGTGGTTTTTAATATGCTATCAAGCTTATTGACTAAGCGTTAGACTTATTTACTAAGCAGTGCGCTTACTCGCCACACTTACCTTCTTTAGCTTTTGTGGCTTTACCTTCACCACATTTACCTTTGGCTTTGGTCTTCATTTTACTTTCGCCACACTTGCCTTCAGTTTTAGCTTTGCCTTCCCCACATTTGCCTTCGGTTTTGGCTTTGCCTTTACCTTCACCACATTTGCCTTCGCCGCACTTACCTTCGGTTTTAGCTTTGGCTTTACCTTCACCACATTTACCTTCGCCGCACTTACCATTCTCGTGGCCGTCAGCTGACACTATAGTCATTACATTTTGCACAGCAAATGGGTTAGTTTCTGCTTGCACTGGCATTGTTGCCGCAACAGTTAATACAAATAAGCCTAATAAAGCCGCAATTGAAGATTTTTTAATTAATTTCATTATATTTTCCTTTTAATTTTAATTTTTTATTTAGGTACTACATCTACTAGGTATAACTATTAACAAAGACCATACTGGATATAAATAAATTTCAAGTGCTGTAAATTTTTTATATAAATTTAAAGAAATTTTGTATCTACAACACTGTCAGATTAGCTTTGTCTACATGAAACCACAAGTAAAAAAACTCACCTATTTAACTTCTGCATTAGCCACTTTTAGTAGCAAAATGTCGTTAACATGATTAATTATCATTCTCTTTTTGTCAAAAAAAAATTACATAAACATGACTAAGCTCACTTAACCTTACTAACGCCACTTAATTTTCATCACAAAAACACATTAGCTCTGAATAATTTTCTGGTGGAGCTTAGGTTTTTGAGCAATTTTTAACACTAAAAAAATAGAAAATAAATAAGTAGCCTGCTATTTATTTTTAGTTGTTATGGTGGCTTAATGTTATTATTGCCTGATGATTACCCTTGGGTAAATCAACATTAATGGCAACTAAAGTGCGTTGCCTGTTGAGAACACATTGCTCTTAGCATAAGGTATTTAATAAAACACCATTGAATAACGTCTACCGCCTCAAATATTACAGCTAATAACGTATGCATACCCCAATAGAAACCAAAGTAAAAAAAATTATCCTAGCACCTATGGAAGGTGTTGCCGATGAGTTAATGCGTAAGACACTGACATCTCTGAATAATTATGATTTTTGTATAACAGAATTTATTCGTATTGTTGACGCCTTAATGCCTGAGCATGTTTTTAGAAGAATGTGTCCTGAACTAGAGAATGGCTGTAGAACTCAAAGTGGTACACCTTTGAGAATTCAGTTACTCGGCCAAGAGCCCAATTGGATGGCTGAAAATGCGGTTAGGGCATTAGACATGGGCTCATACGGTATTGATGTTAATTTTGGTTGCCCAGCTAAAACCGTTAACAAAAGCAAAGGCGGCGCTGTTTTGCTGAACGAGCCAGAAAAAATCTACCAAATAATGGCTAAAATGAGAGCTGCCATTGGCCTTGATGCAACTTTATCAGCGAAAATTAGGCTAGGTTTTAACGATGCGTCAAAGCTAGATGAAATTGTTAGTGCCATCGAGTCAGCTCAAGTTGACCAATTAACCATTCATGCTCGCACCAAGCAAGATGGCTACCGACCTCCTGCTTACTGGCACTTTATTGGCCAAATAAGACAAAAATACGCTATTGAGATATTTGCTAACGGTGAAATTTGGAGTCAAAGTGACGCGGCTAACTGTATAACGCAAAGCCAAACACCCAACCTAATGCTGGGGCGTGGCGCATTAGCCCTACCCAACTTAGCCAATGTGATTAAGTTTGATGAAAAACCTATGCCTTGGTCTGAACTAAGCTTGTTGTTAATAAGTAATAGTGAATTTGACTTAAAAGGTAATAAAAGCTTTTATTTTTCAAGTCGTTTAAAACAATGGTTGCGTTATTTAAAGTTACAATACCCACAAGCAGATACCTTATTTAATAATATCAAACGATTAAAAGATAAAGATGAAATTCTTCATCAAATAGATATCGCCGCATCGATATAGAAAATCAAGCTAACGTAGTAAACCCGCCGCCTTATCAACATTAGCTATAATGTTGATAAAACTATTATTAGACTAACGCAGATTTTTATCATCCAACAAGGTAAGATAATTGTTATTAAAGACCATTAATTTACCTTAAATAAGAAGTAACGATAGTGAAGAACGGTTCAGAGTTAAGAGCACGATATAACGACGTAAATCGTGGTGTCTACTTTATTGGCACAACCCCGCCTAAAAGTGATACACCCATTGAACAAGTATCAACCATTGCCGATAAATTACTTGAGCGTGTAAGCGACATCGACTTTGACGGTTTAATTGTTTATGACATTCAAAATGAGGATTCACGGACCTCAAAACCACGGCCTTTTCCTTTTAAGTCGACGCATGATCCTCGACTTTACTCTTCACTTTTACAGCAAAAGTCAAACCGACCGGTAATTACTTACAAGAGTGTCGTACAATCAAACGGGGATGCTTTTAATCAGTGGGCTAATGAAGCCTGGCATGAATATGGTATTCGCGACATTGTGTTGGTTGGAAGCCCTTCACGGCAAAATAATATTAGCCTACCTTTAGGCGATGCCTATAAAACCTTAGTAAACAATGAAAACAACTTTTTTATTGGCGGTATTACTATTGCTGAGCGCCATGCAAATAAAGGCAACGAACATGTTAAATTAATTGAAAAACACCAGCAAGGTTGCAATTTTTTTATCTCGCAAGCCATTTACAATGCCCAAGCAACCATTGATATGTTAACGCGCTATGCCATTGAATGTCAGCAACAAGGTATAAAGCCACAACGTATTATTTTAACTTTCTCTCCTTGTGGCAGTAAAAAAACCTTAGCGTTTATTGAGTGGTTAGGAGTCAGTGTTCCTGAAGCAACAAGTTTACGTATTTTAAATGCTGAGCGCCCCTTATACGAATCAATTAGAATTTGCAGCAATACCTTGGTTCAGATACTTGATGCGGTATTACCCTACAAAGTACCTTTAGGGCTTAATATTGAGAGTTTAACCAACCGTAAAGAAGAAATTGACGGTTCAATATTACTTTATAAACTCTTACGTTCAACCATGGATAATTATTTAGCTAAACAAGAACTCAGTGGACTTTTTACTGATTAATTAAGCATTTTTCTCATCGTTATACGCTATGCTTAATTGAAATGTTATTTATTTCAATTACAAGGTAATGGAGGCTTAAATATGTCAGGTACAGCGATGGTTGTGTTAATTGTATTTATTTCAGTTGGCTTTGGGGTAATATTCGACATGTACAAAAAGCATTTAGAATTTAAAACCAAAACCTTAGACCACAACAGCCAAAGTAATGAACAAGCTGTAGCGATGACAAAACAAGTACAAGCACTTGAAGAGCGTATGCAAGTGCTAGAAAAAATTGTCACCGATGAAGGCTATAGCGTACAAAAAGAGATTAATAAACTCTAAGCTGCAAACGCTAAACTACAAGTTTTTACTATTGGTAATTATGATGGTGGTGATTATGGTCATGACCAAAAGGATCAAGTGTTAATATGAAGTTAATCATGAGAACCGAATTTGAAAACTTACAAAAAAATCCACTTCATGGTTATCAAAGTGATGTTAATGGTGAAAAGCAGGTCGTAAAATTATATCGAAATGATCAACTTATTGCGAAAAAGATCACGCTAAAAAAGTCTATTCGATATTTTGCTGTTGATAGCTATCAGCAATTTCTCACTGATGAAACTGAGTAAACCCAACTACGACTAACTATCTGATCAGATAAACGTCTGATCGGATAAATACCTAATAAATAAATACACCGCCTGCATCACTATATTGCAATGTACTTCCCTTATCGCATTTGGTGCTTATTTGGTATTACCACACCAAAACCACTCAATAAAGGTAGGTTTTAGCGCTGCAATAGCGAGGTAGAGTTGACGGTAGATGTGATACATTCTAATGATTTATAAGGCAGTTACTAAGAACTTTTTAGATTAACCAAACATATTAACTTTCCAAATCTTCAGTTAAAGAAGCCAAGGTTTTACCATGTGGGATCGGCTGTTTGGATTCAGGATCAACCTGAACAAAAACGATATCATCCGCCAAGCATATTGTTTTTTTCGTCACCTTATTGCGCATAATGCATGTAATGGTAATCGACGACCTTCCAACCGCTTTAGTTGATAAACCAAACTCAACAATGTCACCTTGTTGAGCCGACGATTCAAAGTTTATGGCGCCAATATGCTTAGTAACCAAACAGTTTGTTTCTAGTTGGCAAATGGCATATATAGCAGCTTCCTCATCAATCCAAGCTAATGCCCTGCCGCCGAAGAGTGAATTGGCATAATTTAAATCATTAGGCAAAATTAAACGGCGAGATAAAAAGCGCATAGGTATCCTTATTATAGCTATCAGCCAACTCAAAGTAGTGTTGGCTGATGAACAAAAATTTATTTTTTACAAAGATTTGCCAGCAATAATGTCTTGAACTAATTCCAAGCCAGACTGCTTACATTCAGGTAAGTCAACATCGGTTGTTGATAAAGCGTGCGTTCTATCACCCCATTTCACCACATGAGCGCTCCATGTTAAACCACCACCAAAGGCTGGAAGTAACACATAAGATTGCTTTGCAATAAAGCCTTCTTCTATCGCTTCTACAAAGGCCACTAAGGTGGTTGCCGCTGACATGTTGCCATATTTATGAATGTTGATAAATACCTTTTCTTTGTCCATTTTAAGACGTTTTACTAGGGTATCAATAATACGTAAATTTGCTTGATGAGGAACAACACTGGCCATTTGGTCAGCACTAAGTTGCGCTTGTGCTAGTGCTTTTTCACAAGCCTGCGCCATACCTGAAACCGCTTTTTTAAAAATATCGGGCCCTAAAAACGCCCAATTAGACTGCCCAAGCAAACGTCCTTTATTAGCATATTTCATGCCCCAACCTTCAACAGCAAGAATATCTCGAGATTCGCCATAACAGCCTAAAGCTTGCGTTATAACACCAGTTTCTTCTGCACTTTCTTCCAAATAAAGCGCTGCTGCACCGTCACCAAATAAGACAGCAACATCACGATTACTCCAGTCCATAATGGGTGAAATAGTCTCAGCTCCAATAACCAGCGCTGATTTAACCACGCCACTTTTTATCATAGAAGTTGCAACACTTAAACTATACATACCACCAGTACAAGCGGTACTAACGTCCATACAAGCGGCATTCTCAGCTCCTAGTAAACGCTGGACGTTCGAGGCTGCGTTAGGACAAATCTGATCAAAGGTGGTGCTGCCAAAAACAATCAATTCAACATCTTTGGCAGTTTTACCTGCAGCAGCTAATGCTCGCGCACAGGCAACATGGGCTAACTCACTGACGGTAACATGAGAAATTCTTCGCTCTTTCATGCCTGTGCGAGAAGTTATCCATTGGTCATCTGTTTCTAAAAACGTTGCTAAATCATCATTGGTAAGAATAGCAGGCGGTAAGCATTTGCCCCAACCGGTAATTGCTGCGTATGTCATAGGAAACCTTATTTTGCTGTTATTTTTACTTTTAAAAAGCAAAGAATAGTCTTTTTTTATGACCACATCATACTACAAAAAAAACAGTATATTAACGGCTATTTACTGTATTTACATCAAGTTGATTTAAAATTTGGTCAGTCGATAAAGGCTAGCATTAAATACCTGCTAAAAAGTCAGCATTTTTATCTCTCCTGCTGCCGTCCTTCTTCTCTTTCTGTGAATTATTTTATTTTTTACAGGGAGGAAACAATGAGAAAATAATGAGGAAAGACTTAAACCTTTTAGGGACGTTCTATTGATACAAGTTGATTTGAAATTTGAAAAGTTGATAAAAAATAGCATTACATACCACCTAAAAAGTCAGCGTTTTACCTCTCCTGCGGTCCTCTTGCTTCTCTCCCTGTGAATTATTTTATTTTTTTACAGGAAGGAAACAATGAGAAAACAATGAGGAAAAACTTAAACCTTTTAGGGAAGTTCTATTGATATAAAGTTGAACAGTTAATTTTAAAATTTTTGAAGCTAAAGTTTCGCCATTATTAACGCATAACTATTGCGCCAATCTTTATAATCAATGGGAATATTGATAAGCGCTTGGTTGTTAACTAAAACTAACGCAGGAAAACCGTTAATTGGCATCGTACTCATTTGGATAATTTCTTTTTTCAGAGCCTTATCAAGCTGCTGGCTGTTCATTTGTTGCAAAAAATCATTGCCGTCCAAGCCAATTTCAATCGCTAACTTATGTAAGGTATCGATATCGGATGGATTTTTGGCCTGTAAATAATAAGCATGCTGAATAGCTGTCAGCATGATTTGTTCTTTATTGCTAGCTCTTGCAATGAGTGCAGCGCGACAAGCCGGAAAGGTAGAGCGCCTTGGCTGACAATCACGCCAAAAATCAAAATTAAATGCTGTACCAAGTTGCTCAGAAATATTTCGCCAAGTTTGCTGTAAAAAATTTTGCATTTCGTCTGGCATAATTTCATCGCAATCTTGTGCTAAACCACCAAGCCCATAGATAATATCAATATGTGGCGTAAGTTCTTGTTGCAGTCTATTCCAAGTAGGTGCATAACCCCAACACCAGCTGCACATTGGGTCATAAATATAATATAAAGTAGAGGTCATATTCATTTTAGATCAGGGAGTTGTAGTGATAACAACTAGCATACTAACTTCAATCTAACATTTCATTATAAATCTATTATCTAAAGTCTACATTTAGTTAAAACGCCGCAGTAACTTCAATTAAAACCAAGTAAGAAGAAGGTTATGTAACAGATAAATTAAACATTAATAAGTAAATTACATGTTAAAAAATTAGTTGTAACGATAATAATTACTGCCTTAACTTCAGCGTTTAATGCCTCCGCACTACAAATATCTGAATGCAAGACCAGTGAATGTCTGACTTACTTTAAGTTATTTAAAAAAGCCTAAAATCGTGGCCATAAAAATGCCATGTATAATTTAGCAAAGTTTTATCACTATAGTTTTGGTACTGAAATTGATAAAGCTAGGGCGCTTAATTTTTATAAAAAAGCAGGTATGCCTGGGCTAGGCGAAGCAGAATACAGAGCTGGAATGCTACTCTTAACTGACGAAGAGATTTATAACTTTGATGATGGTATAAACTGGTTACAGCAAGCATCGAGAAAGGGCCAGCCAAACGCCGAATTTTTATTAGGACAAAATTTTTTTCAAGGCAAAGATATACTAATGCAGATACTTGGTTGACTAAAGTCCACGAAAGCCACCCTATCAAAATGGCAAGTTGGCTTAAAGAAGCACAGCTAACTGAAGCCTTTAATGAAAACAACTTGCCCTCATTGTATAAAGTATTTGAAACAACCCCTCTTAAAAGTTTCGACTCTACTTCATCTGACAATATTGAAGTTATAACCGTCACCACAATGTATAGAAACTCGCTATTAGGCTATATGTTAACTGAATTTAAAAACGAATTACATCAACAGGAACTCGACTGCCAAATATTACTTGTGACCAAAACCTCGCATATAATAAAAAGTTGTTAAATGAAATACAGTATTTGGGTTAGTCAATAATAATAGCTATTATCGAAGGTATAAAATGAATTAGGCAAAACTTGATCTTACAAGTTTAATAATGAAGTCTACTAAAATTGACAACTTAGTGTGCACAGAAGAAATAAAGCTGCCATAACTTTCTTATCCTGTGGCGCTAAGGGGGGCAAAGCGCCATAGAAATTTTGCCCTATTAATCTGTTTATACTGTCCCAATTTACGCTCGCTTTCTTCAAAAAGAAAAATCAAAGTTCCTCGCCTACAAAATCGATTTGAATGTTCATGTATTGCTTGGACGATTTCGCTAAGGTGCTTTCGCCCCCGTAACGGCTTACAAACCTACAAATTTTTAGCAAACTAAAAGGCAAAAAGCAAGACGCGACCCTATTCACACGTCTGGCTTACCCATTGACTAAATCAGGTTTAGATGACCACGACAATATAATCTATAAAACTTATGAAAAATGACTTTTTATTCTACCTATACTCCAACGACTATGTACGGCGGAACCAACAAAGACTACACTGATCACCCAGTATACATAAGGTAGACAGCTTGTTGCTCAATGCTGAGAACAGCTGTAGCACTAACTCTGCTATACATTCCCTATACACGAAATAATTAAAGGACTTGATATGAAAAGCATAACCCTTTCTACACCGGGCGGTCTTGACCAGCTCAAACTTAACCATAGCGCGGAACCCGGTGAACCGGGGCCTGGCGAAATTCGAGTACGTATTCGAGCCTGTTCTCTCAACTTTCACGATTATGCAGTGGTTGTCGGAGCCATCTCGACCGAAGACAACCGCATCCCCATGGCTGATGGCGCCGGCGTTGTAGAAGCCATAGGTGAAGGTGTCAGCGAATTTAAGATTGGTGAACCTGTCGTGTCGACATTCTTTCCTGATTGGCTAACTGGCCCTGCTCTTATTGGAAACTTCAGTACCACACCCGGCGATGGCCAAGATGGTTACGCCTGCGAGCAAGTTGTACGCCCAACGAACTGGTTCACCCACGCCCCTAAAGGCTACACCCATGCAGAAGCCGCTACATTGACCACCGCAGGCTTAACCGCATGGAGAGCGCTTGTTGTTGATGGTGGGCTGAAAGCAGGCGATACCGTACTCACGATGGGCACCGGTGGTGTGTCTATCTTTGCACTGCAATTTGCCAAAATGATGGGTGCTCGGGTTATTTCTACGTCGTCTTCAGACGAAAAACTGGAACGGCTCACCGCGATGGGTGCCGACCACACCATCAATTACAAAACCACACCGGCCTGGGGCACTAAGGTTCAGGAAATGACTGGTGGCAAGGGCGTCGACCACGTTATTGAAGTGGGTGGCCCTAGCACTCTGCCAGAATCTATTGATGCCGTTCGCATTGGTGGCCATATCTCGCTCATTGGGGTGTTGACTGGCTGGGCTGGGGATATTCCAACCGCAAAACTGATGGCGAAACAAGTCCGTCTGCAAGGACTGATTGTAGGCAGCCGAGACCATCAGCAAGAAATGATCCGCGCGATTGAAGCAAACGATATGCACCCGATTATTGACCGGTCATTTGCGCTGGAAGAGATCGCTGACGCGTTCCGCTACCAAGAGTCTGGCAAGCATTTCGGCAAAATCTGCCTAGAGTTTTAATCCGAGTAATATATGGCCAGCCATTTGTGAAACCATTTCTTTGCATCTAGTGGTGGGATGCCCAACTTGGTTATGGTGGGCTTAGCCAATCCAATCCGCAGCGGCTTATGGGCCACTGCGGCCTTATAATGTTTGATTGAGTATGCATCACAAAGCAACTATTTTTCCGGGTGGGGCGATAACGAGATAAAAATATACTGCTTATGTCTGCTTTCTCTGGAAATAGTGAGCGTAATATTGAAATTCATTAATCTCAAATTTTAGACCGCTTTGTGGCCAGCCTGTATGAAAACTATTTCGAACTTGCGTAATTGGATAATATCAACGTAAAAAGGCCCCATAGATTAAATTCTGTAGTACGTTTGAGGTAAAACCATCTGGTAATTCACGTAGCGTCGCATAAAAAATTTACTCTGAGAGTTTTCACACAGCCTGTGGCAAAAGCTGAATTCATATTTGTAAGATCAGATATGAGCCACTAATGTATATCACGGTTTTAATCTCACTTTTTTAAATTAACTTGAATGCCTTTGATAACCGACTCCCTTTGACTTACCGCGCCCAGTTTATTTATAGCATTGATGGTGTCGCCATTATCCCGGCATAGAGGAAGAGTGCTACACCATTAAAAGAGAAGAGCTAGCCTTTACGATGTAAAATAAACCATCTGCCATCGTAAGATCTTTATTTAATGTCGCCATAAAGATATTCATCTTTTGTTTACAGACCAATTGATTTTCTTTAGCGATAAAGTAATCATCTATGACATTATTTTTTTCATCATCCATTAATGCTAAATGGTCTAAACCAAGTCAGTTCACAGCTTCACTTTTATTATTATCCTGTCAGCTTAAAGCGGTAAATAATAAGGAAGGAGGTTGATGAAAAAACGCCATTTAAAACGCTTTATCAGCAGAATTTATCATTTCTCAAGCATTAGAACACCTTAAATAAAGGCATTGTTTTTCGTTAACAACTAAGAGTTACTGATCTTTATCAGCATTTCCCAACACAAGTTAGAAATATTGACCAAGTACAACTAAGCTCATAATTCAGCGATTAATGGAAACTGTTATGTGTAAATTGTGCGGAATATTTTTTATTTTATATTGTGTTTTGCTCTCAATGCATGCCTTAGGAACTGTAGAAGCGCCGTATTTAAAGCCATTAGCCAATAACGTTCAGCAAGAGATAAGTATTAATGCAAACACTTCGGTTGTGCCATTATTGACCATCAAAGGTGCTATTGGGCCTGCCGTTAGTGACTATTTAGTGCGAGAAATAAATAGCGCTAATATGGCCAGTAACATTCCTTTAATTATTATCACACTCGATACTCCTGGTGGCTTAAGTGCCAGCCTACGTGACATTAATAAAAGTATCTTAAATTCTACTATTCCAATCGCCTGTTTAGTTTACCCACAAGGAGCACGCGCCGCGAGTGCAGGTACTTATATACTTTATGCTTGCCATATTGCTGCTATGGCTCCCGCCACCACTCTGGGCGCTGCAACACCGGTTAATATTGCTGGGCCAATGACGCCACCAGCAGAAAATAAGGCACAAAAAAACGCACCTTCTGCGATGGAGAACAAGGTATTAAATGATGCCATTGCCTATATTCGTTCACTCGCACAATTACGATCTCGTAATGAACTATGGGCTGAAAAAGCCGTTACAGAAGCGGCAACGTTAACAGCGAAAGAAGCACTAAAAGAAAATGTCATCACCTTAATCGCTCAGTCGCCACAAGTGTTATTAAATAAACTAGAGGGTCAGCAGATAGCGATAAAACAGAAAAATATTAAATTATCCTTACAAGGTGCTGAAATACTGAGTAAAAAACCAGACTGGCGTAGCCAATTTATTGCCACCATTACCGACCCTAATATTGCCTATATTTTAATGCTACTGGGTATTTATGGTTTGTTATTAGAATTCTACAGCCCTGGTGTCGGCATAGCGGGCATCATCGGCGGTATATCATTACTTATCGCTTTATATGCCCTGCAGTTATTACCCCTGAATTTTGCGGGTGTTGCCCTACTCTTGTTAGGCGTAACACTCATGGTGATGGAATCACTGATACCCAGCTTTGGTATTTTTGGCCTCGGTGGTATTAGCGCATTTGTTTTAGGCTCGATATTTTTATTCGACACTAAACTTGAGCAATTTAAAGTTTCACTGCCATTAATTGCCAGTTTTGCTTTTGTCTCTGCACTCTTTATTGTCTTTGCCTTGGGTTTTATCTACCGAGCCCGAAAAAATAAAATCGTCAGTGGTCAAGAAGAAATAATTAATGCTTGGGTTACGGTGGAAAATGACTTCACTCGTAAGGGTTATGTGCTCTTTAATGGCGAGCGTTGGGCGGCTAGCAGCCCTCTAGCCTTAAAAAAAAGTCAACAGGTACAAGTGCAAGCAATTAATGGCCTAACCCTTGTTTTAGCGCCAGCAATCAACACAACAACTCAGGAGCAAGATAATGACTTCACTATTTAATAATTCAGAATTATTCACCGGCTCAATTATTTTTTTACTTATTGCCTTTTTTTTCAGTGCTTTTAGAATTTTACGAGAATATGAACGCGGAGTGGTTTTTTTACTTGGACGATTTTATAAAGTGAAAGGGCCTGGTTTTATTCTTGTTATTCCCTTTATCCAACAAATGGTAAAAGTTGATTTACGTATCGTGGTGATGGATGTACCTAGCCAAGACGTTATCAGCCGCGATAATGTCTCAGTAAAAGTTAATGCGGTTATTTATTTTCGAGTTATTGACCCACAAAAAGCGATTATCAATGTCGAAGACTATTTACAGGCAACGTCTCAACTTGCACAAACCACCTTGCGTTCGGTGTTAGGGCAACATGAATTAGACGAAATGCTCGCGAATAGAGATATGTTAAATGCCGATATTCAAACCATTTTAGATGTCAGAACCGACAGTTGGGGTATAAAAGTGTCTAATGTTGAAATTAAACACGTTGATTTAAATGAAACTATGATCCGCGCGATTGCCAGACAAGCCGAAGCAGAGCGAACTCGTCGAGCCAAAGTTATTCATGCTACAGGGGAATTAGAGGCGTCAACTCACCTGACCCAAGCCGCCAATCAACTGGCCAAAGAGCCTGATGCTATTATGCTACGTTATTTACAAACCTTAACAGAAATTGCTGGTGAGAAAAATTCTACTATTATTTTCCCTTTACCCATGGAGCTGATCAGCGGTCTTATTAAATCAACAGACAAAACAACCAAATAATAGCAAAAGAACACACGCTATTATTTTTTACTCATTATTATAATATTAACGTTAATCTCTTATGACAAGGGGTTAACTCCCCTTAATAGCATTACCTAGTAAACCATAATCTTGAAACAGTAAACTTTGCATTAAACAGCCAAGAAAAAGCCGCTAAACTTGAACCTGTGCTTGCCTTACGTGCTGAATAAATGTTAACTGTAGCTATATAAAATTATTGTTTAAAACAGAACATATACCTGCGGTGACTGGTTAGTTTTACCACCGTCTATCGAGATAATATTTTACGCACTTGAACCCAGACACCAAGAAGTAAAGCATAACAGTCTATGTTGATATTAGTTTATTAACTTGAGTTATCGACAATAAAAACACACCACTAGCAGCTTAATTTTTTGGCATGTTGTTATTAGCTAAAAGTTTACCTTTATTAAAGTGCAAGAGATTAGAACTTATAGACTCATGGAGCTATGGATTTATGAACTTATGGCACTGTAGAACTGTGGCACTGTGGAGCTACGGAACTAAAACAATAGGCACACCAACACAATGGGCCAGTTTATTCGCCACACTACCCAGTAATATATCAGCAAAGCGCGATCGACCTCGCCGACCAACAAAGAGCATATTAACGTGATAATCATTTACCTGTTGAAGTAATGCGTCAACAGGCTCACCCCAGATATATTCACTGCTCAAATCAACCTTTTCTGCTTTAAATTTTTCAATCGAGGGTTGTAAAATTTTTTCATTCACATCATGTTCTATTTGTTTTTTATCAATCGGAGGTGGTGCAACACCCTCAATCATCATTGGCTGAAATTCTTGCCAAGTAATCACATACACTAATTTAACACTTGCACCTGTTTTTTGTGCCAGATGAACCGCTCGTTCAACAGCTCTGTTACTCCATTCACTGCCGTCAACGCCAACTAAATATAAAATTTTATGCATGTTATTTACCCTTTTTAATAACCTGTATTTTTAATAGTGATAAAATTGATAGTCAGTTCTTCTATAAGGCACCAACTCATAATGAGGTTGTAAAAATGTTACTAAATCAACCAACTCTGTTATGGTCATCACATCATTAAAATTGCTCATTTTAGACTCTCCTTCAACAGCAATAGCGGTAAGGGCATAACCTTTAGATAGTTTATGTGAAGGATTAATAACACTGGTCACAAGTTCGGCATACGTTGTTACCTTGGTTGATTTACCTCCTAAACGTACATTTAAATCAGGGTTATTTATACCTTCAGCTTGTTCCACACCATTGATATTATGACAAGCTAAACATTGGTATTTTGTTAATACCATCGCTCCCTTAGCAATATCACCTTTTGGCAAACTAAAGCCTCTGGGTGAATCAGGACCTAAGTCACAACTGCTCAGACTAATAGTGATTAACGTAAAGCAACAAAAAAGTAAATATTTCATAAAAACTCCTCGACACCGATTCAAAAAAGAACAACTACTTTATAAACCTAACATCTAAGTAATAATGCACAGGTTAATTTATCTCTACTTTTTCTAACAAGTAGCTGAGATAGATCAGTTAATGGTCACTAACGATGAAAAGATGAGTGTTATTCATCAAAAAGTAGAGCAATACCCCGTAAACTTGCCCGCCGGATTAATAAAATTGCCAAGATAAAAATAAGGATCAACGCCTCATTTTTCTCTCTATCTACACACAAAATAACACGCCAAAAAATCTTATATAAATGACATTTATCAGGATCGCCAATATAACTTGGTGATAATATCGTGGTGAATAGCAGCGGTATTGTCTGTTTTACTCAATGTACCTATTGATTATGACAACGACTATTTAATGCATGAGCTTGTAAAAGCTATATTGAAATTTTTATTAACTTATAACGCCAGCAACTATTTACGCTGTGGCGTTATAACACTGTACGGAGATAAAAATCATGACATTATTTAAACATCAACCATTAGCAACAAGACCACAACTGCCCTTGTTTTCGCAATTATCTAACGAAATTGATCGGTTTTTTGGTCAGGGGTTTCCGATGAATAGCCGGAGTTCAGATTTACTGACTGATGTTTGGCAACCTTCTGCGGATATAGAGCAACAAGACAATCGCTATATAATCAGAGCCGATATCCCTGGCGTTGATCCTAAAAACATTAATGTCTCCATGGACAATGGTAATTTAGTGATTGAAGGAAAAAGAGAAAGCAAAGCGGAAGATAAACGAGAAAATTACTATCGACTCGAACGTTCATACGGCAGCTTTTATCGTAGTTTCAATTTACCTGATGCCCAAGATGCAAAAAAAATTGAAGCGCATTGCCATAACGGTGTATTAGAAGTTATTGTGCCTAAACTCGTCGCAGAAAAGCACAAAAAAATAGAAGTAAAAGTAGATTAATACTCGCTCTATTATGTTTGTGATCTTGTTGCACACAGAAAAATAATTCAAGGGATTATATTAAGGGTCATATTTATTGTTTCAGACTAAACATAAGTACTCGGCTCCATATGAGCAATAAATCCTTGGGCTATTTAAACTAGCACAAGTGAGCAATAGCTTAATAGAAGTGATATCACTCAGCAAATTTATTTATCTGGGCTGGGGGATCAGTCCAGATAAATTTTAGCTACTCAGTGCTAAATCTATGGAAGCTAAGCTTTATGATAAGGAATAAACCATGTTATCTTTTAATCATGAGGTAGCTCAAAACCTACGAAAAGTCTCATTTTTACTTAAAGAGCAACACGCCAATCCATTTCGCTGTCAAGCTTATCTAAAAGCGGCAATCACTCTTGAGGCGTTACCACAAGATCTCAGGCAACTTTTTAAAAACAGTGGTATCAAAGGATTAACTCAGTTACCCAATATTGGCCTTGGTATAGCCCGTTCAATTAATGATTATATTACCATGGGACATATGACGAGATTAGATAATCTCAGAGGAAACACCAATCCCATCGATTTATTTCAAGTTATTCCAACCATTGGTCAAGAGATGGCTCAACGTATTCACGACACCTTACATGTCGACACCTTAGAAGCTTTTGAAAATGCGATATTTGAAGGTCAATTAGATAATGTTAAAGGGATAGGCGTAAAACGAAAAAAAGCTATTAAAACTTGGTTTGCTCAATGTTTTGGTGCCCGTCAATTACCCATAACAACTCACCAGCAGCCCATTAAGGCTAAGCCCAGTATTGAGCTGATTTTCAATATTGATGCACAATATCGTAAAAAAGCACAAGCAGGAGAACTGCCTGTCATTACACCAAAACGTTTTAATCCAGAAAATAAACCTTGGTTACCTGTAATGCATCTTAATAAAGAAAATTGGCATTTTACTGCCATGTATTCTAATACTCAGCGCGCTCACAAGCTTAACTTAACTTTAGACTGGGTATTAATCTTTTGTTATGACGAACATCATCAAGAAAGCCAATACACCCTAGTTACCGAAACCCATGGACCACTGAAGGGGAAACGGGTGATCAGAGGACAAGAAGCCACCTGTGAAATTTTTTATACCACAAGAAATGCTATCAAAAATCCTAATACTGATATCGAAAAAATAGCAGCAACAGCAAAATAAATCACCAAATTATAAATTAGCTGCCAAAATAACGATAATGAGATAAAAATCAATAATGCTAAGGTTTACCCTATGACACCTGAAAGCAACGCAGATATTCGACATTTAGGCCGATTTAAAATAACTAAATAAAGAATTAAACATATAATTCAATAATTTACTGTAAATTAAATTGGTGTTTTTTTATCTAAGCGCTATTCATCTACCTTAGTTTGTTAGGCAAGTTATTGCGATTATCTAATGTTGGGTGATTTTTTGTAGATCGGACTTTAGTCCGTCAACCGTTAAACCGGCAATTAACCTGATGTGTTAGCCAACATCTGCAATGGGATTATTTTTATTACTTGGCCGTTATGCCAATGACGGTTAAATTTCATTTAACTTGATGGACTAAAGTCCATCCTACATACGACCTACATAAGCCCTACGGGTGTTCATCTAACGTTGGGTGGTTTTTTGTCGGTCGGACTTCAGTCCGTCAACCCTTAAACATCCTATTGAATCGGCTTTGTAAATGCTTCATCTAATACAGTATCGACATGTTCAGCCAATACAAAACGCATTTCTTTCTGAATTGATTCAGGTAAATCAGTCAAATCTTTCTCATTTTTACTGGGCAAAATAACCGTGGTTAAACCGGCGCGGTGTGCGGCCAAAATTTTATCTTTTATCCCACCCACAGGTAACACTAAACCCCGTAAGGTAATTTCGCCCGTCATACCAATATGATGAAAAATAGGCCTATCCGTTAATAACGACACTAACGCGGTAATGATAGCAACACCGGCAGATGGCCCATCTTTTGGTGTTGCCCCTGCGGGTACATGCACGTGAATATCAATGTGCTCAAAAAAATCTTCAGCAATACCTAATTGCTTGGCTTGGGATCTTACGTAACTTAACCCTGCTTCAACTGACTCTCGCATTACATCGCCTAATTGTCCGGTAATGGTCAAACCCTTTTTACCTGGCATAGCGCTAGCTTCAATAAATAATATATCGCCCCCAACAGCGGTTACCGCCAAACCCGTTGCTACGCCTGGGCGCTCAGTACGTTCGGCGAGATCATAAGAGAACGGCGGTTTACCCATTAATTCTTCCAACATAGCGTTATCAACAGTGAGCGACTTACCACTTTTTGTGGCAATTTTTATCACTAATTTTCGACAAATAGCGCCTAAACGTCGATCCAAACTACGTACACCCGCTTCTCGGGTGTATTGACGAATAAGTGTCAGCATCGCCGCGTCATTTATAGTTAACTCTTTAACCCGTAAGCTATTTTCTCGTAATTGTCGAGGTAATAAATAACGCTTCGCGATATGAAATTTTTCATCATCGGTATAGCCCGACAAGGTTATAACCTCTAATCTATCTCGTAACGGCCCAGGAATGTTATCGAGTTGATTAGCCGTGGCAATAAACATTAACTGACTAAAATCAAAAGCGACTTCAAGATAATGATCACGAAATTCGCTATTTTGTTCTGGATCTAAAATTTCAAGTAGCGCCGACGCAGGATCACCGCGCTGATCGCCAATAATTTTATCAACTTCATCTAACAATATAACCGGATTATTCGTCCCCACGTCGCGCAATGCTTTAATAAACCGACCCGGCATCGCACCAATATAGGTACGACGATGGCCCCGAATTTCAGCCTCATCACGTATGCCTCCCAAACTGATACTAACCAACTTACGTCCCAAGGCATGTGCTATTGAATGTCCTAATGACGTTTTCCCAATACCGGGAGGCCCAACAAAACAAAGAATAACGCCTTCTCGTTCTCGGCGAATATGAGGTGACGATGCACGCTCATCTAATGGTTTAGTTAATAATCTTTTCTGCCGCAGCTGCCTTACCGCCAAGTACTCTAAAATGCGCTGTTTTATTTTTTCCAAGCCATAATGGTCTTCATTAAGAATTTTCTCAGCCTGTTTAATATCAAGCGTGTCTTCCGTCGTTTTTTTCCAAGGTAACGCGAGTAACCAATCAAGATAAGTTAATATCACGCCCGACTCTGAAGATGATTGTGGGATATGTTCTAAACGAGAAATTTCCTGCCTTGCTTGCTCTTCTGCTTCTGTTGACATGCCACTGGTTTCGATTTTCTTAAGGTATTGCTCTATTTTAATTTGTTGGCTATCTTCTTCACCCAATTCGCGTTGCATAGCCTTAATTTGATGGCGCAAAACATAGTCACGTTGTGCCTTGTCCATTTCACCATGGGCTGAACTTTGTATTTTCTTACCTAGCTCAAGTACCTTCATTTCGTGTTGGATAAGATCGGTTAATTTAAGCATTTTTGCCACAACATCTTTCATATTAAGTATATCTTGAGCGTCAGCCATGTTCATTCGCATACTCGAACTGACTAAATAGACCAGTTGACGACAATCTTCTGTTTGGCTTAATGCACTCACTAATGATTTAGGTAAATATGAAAGTATGTTAATTAATTCGCTAAACGACTTTAACAAATTATTGCGTATTGCTTGTGCTTCAATATCTCCTGCTTCTGGTTCAATATCAGTAACAAGATGAATTTTTGCCCGTAAATAGGGCTTTTCGCTCAGCCAAGCGTCAACCGAAAATTTATCAAGCCCTTGTAACAATACCGTGGAGTGATTATTTTCACCCTTTGAAATTCGCAATATCTGTGCAATACACCCCACTTGATAAAGATCTAAAGGTGCTGGCTCTTCAACGTCTTGATCTTTATAAGCAAGGGTTGCCAATAAGTTATTACCTGCGGCCACATCCTCGAGCAATTTCAATGAGCGCGCTTGACCAACAGAAATAGAATTAACGTTGTAAGGGAATAAAACTAGATTTCGTAACGGCAATACCGGCAGATTATCAGGAATAGCGACTAAGGCTCTAGGTTGTTGATTTACATCGACTGATTGCTGTTTATTGTCCTCTTTTACTTTAATACCTTTAACATTAATGTCTGACATCTGGGTTCCTTAATATTACAAAATTATAAATTTACTTTTCGTAACTTTTTTTTCGTAACTTTTTTTTCGTAATATGGTCATTACTGCTTGGGTTAATTCACCAACATAATGCTAATCCCAGTTATTAATTTACACGCTGATATTTATCAGTTCAATTTCGTATTATTCTGTTTAAAGTTGTTTTAGTGTTTTAGTGTTTTAGTGTTTTAAAGTTATAATGTATTTACATTAGCGATATTTATAGCTATTGCTGATTTTTAGTGAGTATCAAGCCATTGAAACTACAAAATGTTGACGCTAAAACTTGATATAAACGGCGAAAATAACTTGTTGATATGGGAAAAAAATAAGTACAATATTGTTAAGGAGTGGGTCAAGTGTCTGGACTAAAAGTACAAAATATTTTTATTGTTGATGATCATGAACTCGTTCGCCAAGGGCTACGTCAGTTGGTTGACGGTGAAGCAGACATGCACATTTGTGGTGAGGCCGCCAATGTCTATGACGCACTTAACATGCGTTCTACCCTAACAGCAGACGTTGCTATTGTTGACTTATCATTGCCCGACGGTAATGGTCTGGATTTGATCAAACAGCTTCATGCTTGGCGACCACAAATGGGGATTATCGTCTTATCAATGCACGATGATGAATTGTATGCAGAAAGAGCATTAAATTGTGGTGCGCTAGGTTATATCAATAAACAAGACTCAGCTCAAAAATTACTCCTTGGCATAAGACAAGTAATGAAAAATAAAATTTTTGTTAAAGCAGAAATTCTTGAAAAAATACGTAAAAATCCATCACGAACGATAACCTCTAAAAATGCTATTAACATACAGATGCTGACCGACAGAGAACTACAGGTTTTTGAAGCTATTGGACAAGGCATCACAACAACAAAAATTGCCAAATTACTCAATGTTAGCGTAAAAACGATTGAAAGCCACCGGCGTCACATCAAAGACAAGTTCCACTTAAGCTCTGGTTTAGAGCTAACGCGCTCAGCAATAATCTGGAGTTTAGAAGTCATTTCAGCTGAATAAAAAATAGATATAAAAATATTTTTATTCTTAGCACAACACTTAAAATAAATCATTTTAGATCACACTCACTTTTCCACCGAAACTAGGTGCTACATGTCAGGAATAAATGCAACTAAACCTAAGCTGATTGTCGGTATTGGCGCTTCTGCTGGCGGGCTTGAATCATTTAGTACCTTCTTTGCTCATATGCCAAATGACAGTAATATAGCCTTTGTTTTATTACCTCATTTAGACCCAACACATAACAGCTTGATGCCAGAGTTACTTTCCAAAAAAACGGCTATGCCGGTTTGCGAAGCGAGTGAAAATATGCAAGTGCAAGGGGATCATGTCTACATACTGCCTCCCGGTAAACTGCTTTTTATCAGTGGCGGGCACCTGCACCTTTCACCAAACGTTAAAAGTCGCACCCAGTGGGTTGCGATTGAATATTTTTTACGCTCTTTAGCGCTAGATCAAGGTGAACATTGTGTTGCCATCATTTTGTCTGGCACTGGCAGTCATGGCACATTAAGTTTTAGTGATATAAAACTTGCAGGTGGCATGATCATAGCTCAAGACCCAGCTAGCACTACCTATAATCAAATGCCTATAAACGCCATTAATACCGGATTAGTTGATGTGATTGCCCGACCTGAAAACATGCCAATCTTGTTAACAGAGTTTTCCAACCACCCTTATTTGCAAAGTAAAGCTGAACAAACTGATCAACAGGTGTTTAATTGCATGTACTCTATACTGTCATTATTGCACAGCCGCACAGGTTATGATTTTAGTGGCTATCGGAAAAATATGTTATTGAGGCGCATTCAACGACGCATGTCTGTGTGTCATAGCAAAACAATACAAGATTATCATCAGTTTATGAAAAATAATCCAACCGAAACCAGCTCATTAAACAAAGATTTATTGATTGGGGTTACCGCATTTTTTCGTGATGAAGAGGCATTTTCAGCGTTAGAAACCCATGTTTTTCCTGAACTTGTCGCGCGAAGTAGTGTAGATAATCCTGTTCGTATTTGGATCCCTGCCTGCGCCACTGGGGAAGAGGTTTATACCATCACCTTATTAATGTTTGAGGCTTTTGACCAAGCGAAGAAAGAAATTAACCTGCAAGTTTTCGCCAGCGACATTGATGAAAAGTCAATCAATGTTGCTCGCGGCGGCATCTACGCTAAAAGTATTGCTGAAATTATCTCTGCCGAGCGCTTAGCACGTTTTTTCGACGTGACTAATAAGGGCGATTATAAAATTAAAAAAGTCATTCGTGAAAAAATTATTTTTTCTAATCAAAACCTGATAAACGACGCGCCATTTTCTCGACTAGATCTCATCAGCTGTCGTAATCTGTTTATTTATTTACAGCCAGAACTGCAAGCTAACCTGCTCGATTTATTTCATGTTGCGCTGAAAACGACAAGTTATTTAATGCTAGGCCCGTCTGAGTCTCTGGGTAAAAATAAGCATCAATTTACCACTATATCCAAAAAGTGGCGTATTTTTAAAAAGATTACACCATTAATTAAAAGCTCATTGGCTTTACCCGTGAGCCGCATGCCAACACCAAATATCGCAATAGATCAAAGTACTATAAGCAATAATTTTAGAGTTGACTCACCTTCTCGTTATAGTGACTTGGTTAATCGTGATTTACTTGCCGCTTATGCGCCAGCAGCCGTGTTGATTAATCGTTCATTTGAAATACTGCACCATCAAGGCCCTACGGTTAATTTTCTTGAGTTTCCAAAAGGCTCCCCTTCTAATGATCTATTAGTCTTATTACGTGAAGGACTCAGAGCGCGAATGCGTTCAGCGATTAATTACGTGCAAAAAGAAAATCAGGCTATTGCAGATCACCAAGCCAGAGTAAAACGTAATAATCATTATGTAACTTGTACACTTACCGTTCGCCCAGTATATGAGCCAAACCTTTCAACTGAGTTGTTACTGATCACTTTTGAAGACAAACATTCTTTACAAAATAGCTCGCCGCAAAATATTTCAGTAGAAGATACGCTTAAAAAAAATCCCCCTAGTCCGTATTTAATCGCAAACAATGACAGCGCAGGAAGCTCAAACATAGTCACTCAACTTGAGTATGAACTAAACGCTACTCGCGAAGATTTATACAGTACGGTTCACGAACTGGAAAACTCCAATGAAGATCTAAAAGTAAGTAATGAAGAAGCCATGTCGATGAATGAAGAGTTGCAATCTGCCAACGAGGAATTGGAAACCTCTAAAGAAGAACTGCAATCGATGAATGAAGAACTCAACACCATTAATTCCGAATTACAATATAAAGTTGAAGAATTAGAGCGAAGTTATAATGATATCAGCAACTTACTTTCCAGCACAGATATTGCCACTGTGTTTCTTAATCGCGACATGCAAGTGATGTTATTCAATCCTCCTATTAGTGAATTGCTCAACTTACGTGAAAGCGATATTGGTCGTCCTATTAGTAATTTTTCTGCCAATGTATCTAATAAAGCTTTAATGACTGACGCAAAACAGGTGCTGGAAACATTAACCCCGATTGAAAGCGATGTATGGAGTCATCATAAAGGTCAAAAGCAGCGCTGTTATTTACGTCGAATAGTGCCCTATCGCACCTTAGATGATCATATTAACGGTATTGTGATCACTTTTGTCGACATTACTGAGCGCCATCATCAAAAACAAATATTGGAACAATGTGTGCAAGAGCGCACGCATGCGTTACACGAGCGAGAAGCACGGCTAAGCGCCATAATGAATTATGCTTTTGAAGCCATACTTGTTTTAGATTTATCAGGCAAGATTACCGAATTTAATGACTCAGCCCAAACAATGTTTAATTATAATAATAAAGAAATTATTGGCAAAAACATTCAAGCATTAATTCCCTCAATCAATATTAAACAACTAACTAGCCAAGCACTGAACATTGAATCATCTGCTCTGTCTACCTTGATTTTAGAGAAAAAAGAATTGATAGGGTTAAGGAAAGATGCGCTTAATTTCCCCATCGCACTCTCCTTAACTAAGGTCAAGGGTCGAGCACTTTACATCGGTATTATTAATGACTTGAGCGAACCTCAAGCATTAAAAAAAGCCTTAATTAACATCTGCACCTATGAGCAGGAAAAAATTGGTCATGAAATTCATGATAATTTAGGCCAACGTTTAACGGGGATCAACTTACTGGCGAGTAATTTAAAACGCTCTTTGCCTAAAAGTGACATAAAAAACAATCAAGCAATGGACCTTATAATAGAACAATTGAGTCAAGCCATTGGTGATACTCGAGATTTTAGTCATACCTTAGCCCCTATTTTATTTCCTCCGCATGGCTTACAAGGCGCCTTAACCACCATGATGAAATTATTTGATTCATCAGGTATTAAAAAGAAAATAAAATTATCTTCAAATTTAACCATTGTAGATTCCGTCGTAGCGACTCAAGTCTACCGCATCGCCCAAGAAGCCATTAATAATACCTTAAAACATGCTAAAGCCCGAAAGGTAACACTGCAACTACAAGCGCAAGGAGAAAACACCTGTTTAGAGATCACTGATGATGGCCTAGGTTTTGACATCAATGATCCAAAGTTTAATCAAGGTATAGGTATACAAATCATGCGATATCGGGCATCTAATATTAATGCGACATTAGATGTTGTCTCATCGAAAGGCAAAGGTACAAGTGTGCGCTGTGTGTTTTAACACTCTAATTTATTTTCATCACTTCAATAAACCTAACTAAACAGCACACTAAATAGCAAAGTAAATAGCAAACTAAGAATATCGCAAAGTAAGCCACAGCAGATGAAAAATCAGGTCGGCAGACTCATAAGAACCCTCATGCATTTTAGTGTTTTTTTATACTCAAATTATCTTAGCATTACCCGTGCATTCGATAATTTGACAGTATCAGCTATAAGTCTATAGTTATAAATGATGATATTCAAAAATTAAATAACGAATAATTATAGTCAACATTAGGAGTTAGTTTAATGGTTCGCGTTAAACGTTTGGTACTCGATATTCTAAAACCCCACCAACCCAATGCGCTAGAATTTTGTCAGGTGTTAGCGTCGGTAGGTGAAGACTATCATGTGACGTTAACTGTAATCGAGATGGATGAAGAAACAGCCACAACTGAAGTGGTAATAGAGGCAAACCATATTGATTTTGATGCAATTTGTGCTGCTATTACTTCAGTAAGTGGCTCAGTTCATAGTATCGATTTTGTCGAAGTACAAAACGACACTCAACAAAAGTAACCGATGAATCTGGAATAGCATTTTGATTAGCACTTTAAAACAGGTTGCGTTATTGTTGAGGATCACTAACTCGCAAGACATTATGCGGCGGTACTTTGTGGTTAACGGCTTCGATGGTGCGCTAACAATGCTTGGCATCATTGTCGGTTTTAGTCTTGGTTCCACCACCAGTTTGACCATCACCATTAATGCTTGTGTAGGAGCGGCTATTGCGCTTGCAGTTAGTGGTTTAAGTAGCGCATATATCAGTGAGCATGCAGAGCTTAAACGCACGTTAGTGGAACTTGAAAACATTATGTTAGTTAACATGGAAAATACCGCTCATGGACAAGCAGCACGTTGGGTACCTATTTTTGTTGCGCTAGTTAACGGTTTGGCACCTTTGGTCATATCCTTATTAATTATTGCTCCGCTATGGTTGGCCGACGCTGGATTTTCGTTAATTTTTCCACCTCTGTTAATGGCCAGCATTATTGCGATGACATTAATTTTTTTTCTTGGTATATTTTTAGGCCATGTCTCTGGAGTGTCTTGGTTAATAAGTGGTCTAAGAACCCTGCTGATCAGTTTAGTGACAATCTTTCTTATCTATCTGTTTAGTAAAAACTAATCTCAATGAAATTAGACTAATATCCATCAAAAAAAGAGACCGTATTTTATGCGTTTATTCGCCGAGTAACTTCAACCTAGTAACCTCAAGGTATGCGCTTCCAACCTTAGTCGATTTTAAATTAATGAGTGGCTTTAATTCGTCTCTTTCCCCAATAGTACTTCAACCCTTAATAGTTCATTATCACTCGGCAATGCGACTTGCTGACCTGTTATTACCTTGCCATTAACGCTGATTTGAATGACACCACAGCCGACTCCTTCAGGGTCTTTCACTGCAAGCTCAATAGTGTCGTTTTCTCGAGTTAACGTAGCGCTATAACTGCCCCATGACTTAGGAATACAAGGGTCAATCAAGAGGTATTTATCACGATAACGTATGCCTAAAATGGCTTCAGTTCCTAAGCGATAAGCCCACGCCGCTGAGCCTGTATACCAAGACCAACCCCCACGACCCATATGAGGCCCAGCCGTTGCTATATCTCCTGCCATTACGTAAGGTTCTATTTGATAAGTGGTCATTTCTTCTGTCGTGCTAGAACGCTCAATAGGGTTGAGCATATTAAATATTTGCATCGCCCCGTCTCCATCTCTGTCTTTTGCCAACGCCCAACCTAACCAAGTAGCCGCATGCGAGTATTGTCCACCATTTTCTCGAGTGCCCGGAGGATAAGCCTTGATATAACCTGGGTCTCGCATGGTTGCGTCAAACGGGGGCCATAGTAGTCGAGCTAATTTATGCTCTTGATCAATTAATTCATTTTTAGCCGAGGTCAATGCCTGCTTAGCACGCGTTTTATCAGCTTTACCACAAAGGGTTGCCCACGATTGTGCGATAGAGTCGATACGACATTCTTGACACTCACTTGAGCCCCAAGGGAGTTGCATATCATCGAAAGCGCGTCGATACCAAGCGCCATCCCAGCCATTATTTTCCACAGCGCGGCAAAGGTCTTTAGCTCGCTTGCGCCATTGTAAAGACAAATCACTTCGCTGTTGTTGATCGCATATAACCGTAAATGCATCAATCACAGCAATAGCAAACCAGCATAACCAAACGCTCTCACCCCGACCTCGAACACCCACTCGGTCCATGCCATCATTCCAATCACCCGTACCTATTAGCAATAAACCATGCTCTCCAGATGAATCAGTGCCACGTTCGATTGCCCGTTGGCAATGTTCAAAAAGCGAATAGCTTTCGCTTGAACTTTCATACTTACTGTATCGGTCTGCTTCCTGTGTGGTTAAGGGCTCTCCAAGTAAAAACGGAACTTTCTCATGCAATATCGAACTATCACCACTGGTTTCAACATAATACGAGGTGACAAAAGGTAGCCACATCAAATCATCAGAACAATGTGTTCGTACACCTCTACTATAAGGTGGATGCCACCAATGTAGTACATCACCCAGGTCAAACTGGTGTGCTGCACACTCAAGAATATACGCTCGAGCCAAAGCAGGCTCTATGTTTACTAGCGCCATCATGTCCTGAAGTTGATCGCGAAATCCATAAGCACCGCTTGATTGATAAAAGCCTGAACGCGCAAATATTCGACACGCTAAGGTTTGATAGATAAGCCATTGATTCATCATCAAGTTAAATGACAGTGAAGGTGTTTCTACCTTGATGGCATTACAGACCTTTTGCCAGTGCGCCTTCATTAATGTCCAATCTTGGTTAATCACACCAGCAGAGCGCCATTTCTTGATGAGTTGTTGCACATGATTATCATTTTTACCTTGACCCAAGATAAAGTGAATATCGACTTGTTCATTAGGGGCTAAATCAATATGCACTTGCAAAGCGGCACAAGGGTCAACTGCCGCGCCTACTTTGCCACTCATTCCCCAACGAGCTAATGCGGCAGGCTTAGATAAATGCCCTTCACGACCTATAAATTCAGCTCTGTCTGTAGTGAAAGCATGCACTGGATAATCAGAGAATAAAAAACTTACATTCGTCGAAAAATCACTGCTCCAATGATTTTTAGCTAAAATCACGCCCTCATCAGCTGAATATTCAGTAAATATATGCGAACCACTATGGGCGCGATTAACCCCGTTAACGAGTTCAGCATAATAAGTAACCGTTAAACGTCGAGCGACAGGGCTGGTATTATTTAAGCGCAGACGAGTGACTTTAATCGGGTCTTCATGGGCGACAAATACGCTTAGCTCTTGCTCTAATTGATGCCAATGGCTACGCCAACGACTATAACCCACGCTATGGGTGACTTCACAAAGGTTACCTGTTCCTACGGGTTTTGGGGTAACTGTCCACACTTGTGCTGTTTGTTCATCACGTAAATAAACCGCTTCACTGGGTTGGTCAATAACGGGATCATTCGTCCAAGTCGTGAGTCGATTTTCACCACTGTTGCCAGCCCAAGTATAACCACCGCCAACTTCGCTAACAATACTGCCAAAATTAGCATTGGCTAAGACGTTACACCAAGGTGCTGGTGTGGATTTATTTGCCTCAAGATAAATAATGTATTCCTTATCAGTAAAGCCACCCAGGCCGTTAAAAAAAGCTAAATCTTCGCGGCGCTGTAGTTTTGGTATGTCAGGTACTTCTTCAGGAGCCACCATCCCCCGAAAAGGAGGCAAGAGTTCTGTCTGACGATAAGCGAGCGCTAACTGCTCTTTCAATGAAGAATGTGCACCTAAAATGACATGAGCACTCGCCTCAAGTAAATGTGTTTGCGGAACTGAGATTTGATCTGAATGAATGACATGAATACCCGCCCTTTGCGCCACTAAAGTTTCAATGTCTAACTCATGTATAAGTTGCTGTATTTGCGCACCAAACTTGTCATCATAACCAGAAGGGCCTGCTTGTAATATCACAAAATCAATCTTGATCCCTTGATGATGCCAACGTCGATAAGCAAAAAATAACAGTCGTAATAACGCCACATTCGTTTCATCCACAAGTCGCAACAACAAAATGGGGAAATCACCCGAGATACCAAATGGCCAAAGTGCTGACTGGCCCAATAAGTTATCCGTGATCACTTTATCTGCGGCGCGTAATAGGTCAACCGGATAAATAATGAGTGCCAATAATTGCTGTAATTCGGGTAAATAAGCAACGGCATAATCGAAGGTTTTCATCTCATTACTGACTTTAAATAAGGCATCATGAAAAAGTAAATCAATGGCAGAGTAAACTTCATAACATTGGCAAACATCAAACAATGCGTGTCGCGAACTGGCTGCAATAGTAACAAAGGCAAAAGATTCACTATGATAAGGTGATAATTCAACATTTACCTGTAGAGACATAACTGCATCAAGTGTCCAGCCAAGAGTTTTCGAAACCCCGTCAGTGACTGCTTGTGGACTTTGTATCGAGCCATTTCTACCCATAAATTTAGCACGGTCAGTCTCATAGCCAACCAATGTTACCGCGTCGCTATCGCTCAGTAATCGATGCATCATAGCGGGAGATTTTTCTTGTGGTGAGCGCGCACGACGTTCAAAAATCAATGCATTCATGTTGCTGGCTAATTCACTGTGAACAAATAATTTGCTAAAAGCGGGATGACTTTGGTCGGCGTCGCTTGGGGTTAAGACCACCTCAGCATACGTGCTGACTTGAAGCCTTCTTGACGCGGCCGTTTCATTTATAAAGCTTAATCGCCTGACTTCTACATCATCATTTGCCGCGACCGCGATTTCCATACGTAAGCTAATGCCTTTATCGTGGCGATTAAATTCTGCCATATGCGCATGGAATACCACTTCGTATTTATCAGCGCGTTTATTTACCGGTTGCCTACCTGCAGACCAAATTTCTCCACTATCAAGGTCACGGATGTAGATCCATACCCCCTGATTATCGAGTGTTGAATCCGCTGACCAACGGGTTAAAGCGTTATGGCGCCATAATATACCTCCTGATCCCGAGTCGGTCAGCAAAGTGGTGAAACGACCATTACTTAAAGTATGCAGCTGCGGAATAACGCCATGCAGTTTAGGTTTCCAAGTGGGTAGGTGTGGCAATTGATGCATAGGTACATGATTGATTTCCGCTTCGGTTATTGCATCAATAGGAAACTCAAGGGCATGGGTTGTTGGTATTTGTTCATGTAAAAGCAATTCTACCGTTTGCACCATGGGACACGACTGAAAACGCTGGGCAACCTGATCATTAAATATCGCATTATCTAACGCAGTTAATATCATGCCTTGATGATGCGCCATATGAGAACGAACGATAGAAAAACGTCGATTCTTAGCGACTCGCCCTGGGGTGTAATCAATCGCTTCATACATACCATAGAGGCTCATCATACCGAGCTTGGTTAATTTTTGAAGGTTTTGCACGGCGCGAAGTGGATAAATAGCTAATGCCAGTGCGGTAGAATAAGGTGAAATAACCGTATCTTCCTCTAAGCCACGCTTATAACCTAAACTGGGCACACCAAAGGCACGATATTGATAGTTATGTTGAAAATCAACCGCCGCATAACCAGACTCAGAAATTCCCCAAGGGGTATTGCGTTTTTCAGCTAATTTAATTTGTTCATCGACCGACACTTGTTCACTTTGAGCCAATAAAGTTCCAGCATGACTTCGCAGTAATATCCGCGGCATCAAATACTCAAACATTGTGCCTCCCCAAGAAAGTAGAACACTACGGCCAGCAACTTTGGTGACAGAACGCCCCAAAGTAAACCAGTGTTTTATCGACACATCTCCCTTCCCTATCGCGACAATACTCCCCAAACGCGCTTCTGATGCGAGTAAGTCATAATGGTGTGTATCCATAATTCCGGTAGTGGCATTAAAACCAATATGAAAAAGTGCAGCGTCTTTATCATAGAGTAAACGAAAATCCATCGCCGATACTTCTTCACTCGCCAATGTAGCGATAGTATTTAATTCTACTTGCAGGGTTTGAGCATTCTTTTTGGATTCACTTACTGCAGTCTCCAGCTTATTAAGACATAAGGTAAAATCATTCGCGGGTTCCTCTAGCCAAAGACTTGGCTTGGCGTCACGTAAAGTGGCAATAAGCGCTTGAGCTGACTCACAAGCGAAAGGCACTTCAGCCAAGCTTAGCGTTGGCTTTAAAACTTGATTAAAAGAACTTATTGCTTGGTAGTAGCTACTTGTATCTTGGTGCAAGGTTTTTGGCTGGGTTTGAAATAACACAGACAACCAAGGTAACAAGCGGTCAATATCACGTAACATATCACGTAGATGTTGGTGTAGACGCCCCAACCAAACACGGACATCTCGCAGTTGTGAAACCCTTGAAACCAAAGATTTTTTAGCCAGTGTTGTCACCAAAACGCGGTCAAAATCAACGCAGTCCTCTTGACAAAGTTCGTGTATGGTTAACCACCAAAGCGCTGAATTTTTTTTGGCTTTATTGGCCTTATGACGGATATCAGCTATTAGTGTGACTAATAGGGTAAAGTCATGGTGTTTGTCTGTGTTAAGTAACGCCAAAGACTCTTCAATCAAGGCGATATTATCCATCAAGCCATCCCAACGTGAACAGGTAAATATGGCGGTGTTTTGCACTTCTTGGCAGCTTTTTTCAAGGGTCATTAAAGCCGCCGCCAAATTACCGCTATCAACCATTGAAATGTAACGAGGTGAGAGTACTTCTAATGTTTTAGTGTCATACCAGTTGAAAATATGACCACGATAATGCTCAAGTTTAGTCAGTGTGTTCATGCTGGCCAGTAAACGAGCAGCCAAATCTGTTGGGCCAAGGTAACCAAAATCCCAAGCAGATACATTAGACAAAAGCATCATGCCAATATTGGTTGGAGAGGTGCGATGTGAAACAGTGCCATGCGGGTCTTCTTGATAATTGTCAGGCGGTAACCAATGATCAGACGGTCCAACAAAGGTCTCAAAAAACAACCAGGTTCGTCGGGCCAAACGGCGTAAAAATATCACCTCATCATCGCTTAATTTTTCTTTGTCACTCGATAGTGTACGCCCTAGTACCCTGGCTATTTCTGGTGCCATAAGCCACAAAAACAACAAAGGTGCAGCAATAGGTAATACCGCTAAATTAACACTAGAAACCGCTGCAGCTAACGATAAGGTCAGCAGTATACTTGTGCTCATTTCACGCCAATAAAACAACCGAGTATCATCACCACTGAGCTGATTGTCAGTATCAGCTGCGGTTACCCATTCCAACATTTTACCTCGGCTAATCGTGATTCTATAAAGTGTTCGAGCAATAGCATCTGTGGCGATAATGGCTTCATAAGGCAGAAATATGAGTAACAATAACCAGCGACCCGCCACCTCACGTGGCACGATAAAAGAATGCATCAAAGTTTTAAAATTAGCCGCACGGGCGACTCCTAACATGAAATGACAAAAATTATGTCCAACAGGGGCAAGTAGCGCCATTGCGGTCCAAACTAGGGCGTTACCGGGCAACCATAGCCAACCCGCCATAAGCCATAAAAGCAATGTTGGCGCAAAAAGGCTGCGTCGTAAATTGTCGATTATCTTCCATCGTTCAATCACACCAAAACGATTTTTAACTTTTGTACCATCAGCCTGAAATACACTATTGGCTAGCCATGGCATGAGCTGCCAATCTCCGCGTATCCACCGATGTAAACGGCGACTAAAGCTGAAATAATGTGTCGGGAAGTTTTCATAAAGCACAATGTCAGAAGCCAGTGCTACCCGGCCCAAAATCCCCTCGAATAGATCATGACTTAGTATGGTGTTTTCCGGAATACATTGCTTGAGGCTGCGCTCAAAACTAGCGACCTCATAAATACCTTTGCCAACAAAAATGCCCGTACTAAAAAGATCTTGATACACATCAGACACGGCATGGCTATATATATCAATAACACGATCGCCAGAGGCCAATCGAGTAAACCAAGTGTGACGGTGTATGGTAGGAGCGATTTCAATACGGGGTTGAATAATGGTATAACCTGCAATAACCTTGCTTGTTTTATCATCAAAAACTGCGCGGTTCAGCGGATGCGCCAAGGTACCAATCAGCTTAGCCGCAGCCCCCCGACAAAGCTGTGTATCACTATCAAGGGTGATCACATAACGAATATCATTCAGCCCTAGCGGCTCTCCCTCATGAACAAAAATAGCCTCACAGTTTTTGTCGCTAAGAAAACGATTGAAATCGCTTAATTTACCGCGTTTTCTCTCCCAGCCCATCCAGCAATTTTCACTGCGATTATAACGTCGCTCTCGATGTAATAAGTGAAATGGTCCGGTATTGCCAGCACCGTATTGACTATTGAGTGCTCTGACACCTTGAGTAACACGATTAAGATAATCCGCGTCACTGGTAATACTCTGCACTTGCGCGTCAAGATAATCAGTTAACAACACAAAACGCAGTGCAGGATCGCTATTTGACAAATAATGAAGCTCTATTTGTTTGAGTAATATGTCGATATCGCTATTACTACTTAACATACTAGGTATAACAACAGCTGTTTTATATTGGGGGTCTATATGCTGATCAAAGTCGAGCTTGTTTAAAATTCGACTTGGCCATATGAGGGTAATCAACCAATTAGTAATAGCAATCGATAACATGGACGCGGGTATTAATGTTAATGCCAAACCCGCCAAATATGTTAAGGCTTGAGCCTCGTTTTGATAGAGATAAACAACAACCACAACTTCAGCCAATATCACAGAGAATGCTAGCGCTAATAAATATAATAGGCTGGAAAATTGGCCACAAAAACGCTGAAAACGCTGCCACCAAGACACCTGATAACCTAAATCTTTTTCTAACGCCATTAATCCTTCATCAACCAGCCAATAACCTACATGGGAATATCGTTCGCCATTGGCACTTTCACAACAGGCTAATGCGACCGCTCGCTCGGCAATATGAGCTTCATCATGGGCAGTTGCCCTTGCTAAGTTTTCAATGACTTTGCAATACCTATCACGGCTGTCAAAATCAAGGCTTTGATATATGTCTGCCGGCTCATGGCGAAGCTTTTCCTCAACCACACTCACTTGCTCAAAAAACTTACGCCATGGGATTGTTTCTATCACTGAAAGACAATGAATAGCTCGACTTAAATAATCAATTTCATCACGAGAAACCATTAAAGGCTGGCTAATATCGTCACGCGAATAAGGCACAGTGAGTTCAGGCACTATATTGTCTACCGCTTCGACAATTAATTGGATACAAACCAAACGCAATAGTGTCGGTAAGGCCCATAATTCAGAAATATTGAGCGTCGTTTCTTGTTGATAGCCTTTAACAAATTTAACCAAAAAATTTAACGACAGTTGGATACCTGTGGCCGCTAATAAGCCACTAGCCAGAGAATAAGCCCGCGGTAATGACTGACCACTGGTGTTTTGTAGACTAGGTAACAGCCGATAATAGCTGGTTGGCATATCAATTTGTATTTGAGTAATGGCGCGGTCAACAACATAGCCATTGTCATAGACCCACTCAGCGACTTTCGCGGTATTAACATCACGGGTATTAAACAAGAGTTTTGCCTGCTCAAGCCACTTGGGTATTTTGGGCAGTGCATTAAGTAAAGGGATTTGAGCAGGTGGGCGATACGACACGGTTTGACTTTTAGCCAACTCCTGCGCCTTTATCGCTAACAAAACTTCATTCGATATTTCCGCCTGAGGATTCATTAATAAGCCCTCTGAGGATAACGTCCTTCTAACTCAGATTGATCAGTATTGCCAGGCCTGAGTAAATCATCTTGCGGTGTTATACCTTTTACCAACAACACGGGCACTTTACTATTTGCCAAAAAATCCATGGCAATATTACCATGGTAACGCCCTTCTCTAGCAGAACGACCATGCGCGTTCATAATCACCATATCGATGTCATCTTGGGCTACCACTTGTAATAACTCGTCACACACGCCATGTTTGGGGATCAGCATCGAACTGATATCTAAAGTGGTTAACGATGATAATTGTTTTCTCACCTGCTCTAGGTAATTGGCTGCAACTTTTTCATTATGTCGCTGAATACTATTTTCCAATGCTATTTCATCATTGTTCAACGGCATAATATGCGTCAGTCCAGATTCTGGTACAACATGGGCTAATAGTATTTCTGCCTGCTGCTCTTTGGCGATGCTTAGCGCAACAGGTAATACGCTTTCAGCCCAAACAGAGCCGTCTAGCGGTACCAATATTTTTTTACAGTGAAGGGGTTGTTGTTGATGTTGTTGATGCTCTTTTGCTGGCACCAATAATGTTGATACTTTGCTGCCAAAAAGTAGTTTTTGACTATTACTGGCTAATGGCCACTGCGAATAACCATTGGCACCATGACTGCAAAGTACGACCAGATCGACAGGGTGTTTTTTTATCCAATGACTAATTTCTTCTGCCGCTTTACCTTCAACAATATGGCTAGTAACTATATTAGTGTTGGCTGGAAAATTTGACATAATATCATCAAGATATATTTCTATTTCTTGTTTTTGTAGCGCCCAAAGAAAAGGGTCAACCGGTGTTTTAATATTATTGTCTGAATATTCCAGTACATGTAGCAGGGTAATTTTTGCTTTAAAAGCATGTGCTATCGCCAATGCATAGGGAATAGCCTGCTTAGAAATAGCGGATCCATCAAGGCAAATTAAAATATCACGCATGATATACATCTCCTTCATAGTTAAGGACACAATTATTGAGCCTCTTTTTTAGGGATAAACGTAAATACGAAAGGAATTCGTGGTAATACGCTAAACATTGTCAGTGCTATATTTCAGGCACAGTTGAAATGCGCCAAGGCAGTAATAATGTATGTTAGCTAGACTATAAATAAGAAGGGGATTTTTTAAACTGATAATAATCAGGTCAAGAAAGATTAACTAAAGTATAACGTCTCAAACTGTATTAATCTTGCTGTAATCTCTTGATCAATTCACCCAGAGATAATAAAACCTGTTTCTTTTTACCAAAGGCTTGTACTCAAATAAGTACATGAATATTGAGTCAATCAGTAATACATAATAACGAGTTACCTACTGCACGAAATAACAAGATAACAGCAGCATTTATGAAGCCCTGAAAAATATCCGTTGAGCATAAAAAGTGTTTTATGCTTGCCTTTTAACAGGCACAACGCATTTATTTAACCTAGACCTTAACTGAGACCTCAACCGAGACCAACAGGTGATTTTACAATAATCATCTGATTTTGCTTAGCGATGTTGCGCCATTTCACTTAAGTGCGGCGCATTTATAATCGTTACATTTCTCCGTTCCATTTTTACTGAGCCTTCTTGTTGTAACTGAGTCAATGTTCTGCTGACGGTTTCTGATGCTAGCCCTAGATAATTACCTATGTCATCACGAGACATACTTAATTCAAAATTCTTATCCGAACAACCAAGGGATTTGTAGTTATCAGCCATATCCATTAAAAATGCTGCTATCCGTGCTTTAGCTTTTTTCTTGTTTAACAAAGCAATATTACGACCCTGTTTACTCAAATTATCGGTGGCGAGCTTGATTAACCAACCCGGTACTAACTCAGCGAGTATGTTTTTAAACTGTTGTAATGGAATAGCACAAACAGCCGAGGTTTGTAAGGCAATAGCCGAAGAACCATATTGCTGTGTATCTAAACCATCAAGCCCAAGGATATCGCCTGGAATTAAAAAATTGAGAATTTGTTCATCACCATCATTATGGGTAACATAATTTTTAATTGCCCCTGATTTAATTATATAAAGTGCACTCAGCTCATCACCCGCATGATATAAGTGTTCATGAGTACTTAGTAAATATGAATTAACGGTTTTAATATAAGGCGTACTTCCTAATAACTGTGCGACAACGCAATTTTGATATCTAATACAACGTTCACATTTACTTGCTTCCGCGTATTTAAGGTGTTTCATGGCTTTCCCTAAGAGGTTTTTACGCTCATATATGTATTTCTCCCATTAATCATTATCCAAAGGAGAAAAATTAGTAATAAGGGAAAACCTGATATAAAGCTTATTAGTTAACTCTCAAGAAATATTGATGTCTTCTGATTTGCTTATACCTAAGTTAATGTATGTAAAAATAGCGATCGCTGACCTTATTTTCAATGACAATAAGTAGACAAACTTCAACATTAAGCAGCTTGAGATAAGCCTGTTAAGCATCACAAGCTAACGACGTTTTAAGCAGAAAATAAACTGTGTGAACAATAGCCTTAAATAGGATTAACAACCATCAGCCATATATTCAGATCCTATATAAGATAATCAACAAAGCCATTTATTACGCGTTGATGTCATCTAAAGATGAGGTAATTGTTTTAGCTGCCTGATTCGCCCAAGCTTGATAGGCTATTTTTGATGGGTGAAATCCATCCTTGGCGATGTACCTTGGTTCAATAGGTGCATCGATATCAAAGTTAGTACATTGGCTAAAATTTTTAACAACAACAGTGAGCCGGTTATTTAACTGCTTAGAACGCTGCCCCCACCACCAACGTAAAGGTAAAGGAAAGCTGGTAAATTCTTGCATGGGTGGTAAGTTTGATAGCAGTATTTTTTTTACTGAAAATTTTGATACTAGGATATTGAGCATCAAATTCATACTTTTTTCCCATCGATTTAAATGAGTGAAATGCGTTACGTCATTAACACCAATCGATACGAGTACCACATCAAACACTTGCGCTTGTTGATGTTGTAACATAACCAGTACATCTTCAGCCGTGGCCCCGGTCTTTGCAAGTAACTGCCAACTAACACTATAATAACAGCCAAGTAATGATGATAGCTGTCCGGCTAAAGCATCTTCTTGTCCATCGACCCCAACACCTAAGGCAGCTGAATCGCCAATGATGAGTAATTTCAGTTCATTACCCGCACCACATACACCTAAACGCTCCCCTGTTGGCTCTGGCAGTGATACTGTCATTTTATTGATAAAAATAGCTTGTGGTATCAATACCGGCATTAACAAAACGGTTGTTATTTGATGGAACATATTAATCACCCTCCCTGAGTTTATTTCCCTCTTTGTGTTTTTAGCTCTTTGTGTATTACTATCACTAAACGGGGAATTGAATGCTGTCACTGCCTATGCTGCTTGTGCTGCTAATAGATGATATTCACCATTTCATGATTAATACTGTGAGTAACAAACTTAGATGAAAGCGAGCAATCATGTCCTGGTTGCGGTAATCACTTTAAAAAAGCTTTAGCATCATAAGCGTCATCCAAGTCACTTCCATGGTGTTGATCAATCACCTTATACTCTAGCGCTTCAAGTTCTTGTAATTCTTGTCGAGTTGCATTTTCGTTGGCTTCTTTCTTGGTCAGTACCAATAAACGGTTATAATCACGTTTTTGCATAATCAGCTCTATTAATAAATAAAGATCACAGTCTGCGGCATCTACTCCAAGGATAAAATGATAAATATCAGCCGAGTTAACATATAAATGACGCAAGCCTGACTAACCTCAAAATGATTGAATTAGTCGCAACAATCACAATGAAAATAGCTTATTGATACGATAATAAAAATGTCAAAAAACCTTGTTCAAGGGACTAGCACAATAGGTATGCCGATAGAGTGAGCCAGTTTATTAGAGACACTGCCAACAATAATTTCAGAAAAACGCGAACGACCTCGTCGGCCAACAAAAAGCATATTGGCATGTTCCGTTTTGGTCTTATCATGTAAAACTTCAGCTGGGTCTCCCCTTAGCACTTCACTGTCTAAATGAACATTTGATTTCTTATATTGATCACACAAAGACGACAGCATGTTCAAGGCAATTTTTTTTTCATCTTCATTTTTTATCATAGGCACAATTCCACCATCAACAACAAATGGCTCTGATAGGATCGGGGTAATAACTTGCACCAACTTTACCTTAGCACCAGTTTTTTCAGCTAATAAAATAGCACGTTCTAGTGCTCTTTTTGCCCACTCACTGCCATCTATGCCAACAATATACATAGGTTTGTCCATACCATTCCCCTCATTTATTAAGACCTAATGCCAAGCCAATAATCAATAATAAAAAGCCAAAAATCAAAAATCGTTATCCTGAAGAACCACTCTATTATTAACTTGCCACTTATATTTTGCTTGTATGAGTGTGATTAAATCCAGTAGCGCGATAACAATCATCCCCATTAAAATTTTCACCTTGTTGATCTACCCTTTTTGGATAGCGCACTAAGGCTAACCTTTTTAATTGACTTTATATGGCTAGCATTTCAGTCGTATGCCGTTCTTAAAATATTCAATTAGGGGTTATCGCAATTTTCAGCACTCCATCACTTTGATTGGCAAATAGTTCATAAGCATCTTCTATCTGATCAAGCGAATAATGATGAGTAATTAAGGCTTTGAGATCAATTCGCTCAGATTCGATCACATTCATCAATCTACGCATCCGCTCTTTTCCGCCAGGACATAAAGAGGTAATTATTTTATTGTCGCCTAGTCCGGCATGAAAAGCATCGAGGGGGATAATTAAATCCTCAGAATACACGCCAAGGCTAGATAATGTGCCTCCAGGCTTGAGTGCTCTTAGGCAGTTTTCAAAGGTTGACTGTAGCCCTAATGCCTCAATGGCCACGTCAACACCGCGCCCTTGGGTAATGCGCATAATCTCTTTCACGGGTTCAGTTTTTCGATAATCAATGACAAAATTTGCTCCTAATTGTCTGGCCATTTCCATTCGCCGTGGTACTGTTTCTATTGCAATTATGGTGGTTGCACCGCGCAACTTAGCCCCTGCGGTAGCACATAAACCAATCGGCCCTTGGGCGAATATAGCCACACTATCACCAATTTTTATGTTGCCTGATTCAGCGCCAGCAAAACCGGTAGACATAATATCTGGGCACATAAGCACTTGCTCGTCGGTAAGATTATCAGGTACTAGCGCGAGATTTGCCATCGCATCTGGAACCAATAAAAATTCAGCTTGAGCACCGTCAATGGTATTGCCAAAACGCCAGCCACCAAGTGCTTTTAGGCCATGTCTACAGCTGCCACCATCTTGCGAATGAAGTCCATCAAGGCAAGCGTGTGAATAGCCACTAGGGCAAATTGCACCCGCAATAACACGCTGACCTTCTTGATAACCAGCAACATTAGCGCCTAACTTCTCTATTATCCCGACCGGCTCATGCCCTATTGTCAGGCCTCTGGCGACTGGATATTCTCCCTTCAATATATGAACGTCTGTGCCACATATTGTTGTTGTAGTTACCCTTATTAACGCATCATTAGGCCCAACATTGGGTATAGGTTTGTCATCAAGAACGATTCGACCAGGCTCAACAAAAATAGCCGCTTTCATCATCTCAGCCACAGTAATTTACTCCAAAAATTAGTCTTGAATATAAAGGCTATCATGGCTGCTGTGGGTGAGAACTGATATTTATCAGTTCGACAATAAGTGTAAGCGCGTATTCTTTAGCTGGTAATTCAGATATTGATTCAGATGATGAATGTTTAGTGCATTCAAAAATCAGCATAGCTATTGGAGGGATAAGGATGTCAAACAGTTATCATACTGAACAGGTACAAACAGTCTTCGAATTACTCGAGGCAACACCGAGTGGACTATCAAAAGATGAGGTAAATAAAAGACTGACAAAATATGGACCGAACACCTTACCGGAATCAAAGGGTCGTGGTTTATTAGTGCGTTTTTTATACCAAATTCATAATATTCTCATTTATGTCTTACTAGTAGCGAGTGCTGTTACCGCAATCTTGGGTCATTGGATAGATGCCAGTGTGATCCTAGCTGTTGTTTTGATTAATGCCATGATTGGCTTCGTGCAAGAGGGTAAGGCCGAAAATGCTTTGAAGGCTATTCGGAAGATGCTTTCTCCAAATGCCATGGCATTACGTGATGGAAAAAAAATAAGTGTTGCTGCACAGGTTTTAGTACCTGGTGATATCGTCATGTTGCAGTCGGGCGATAAGGTCCCCGCAGATCTACGACTATTTTATGTTAAAGGGCTTCAAGTACAGGAGGCAGCACTAACAGGAGAGTCGATAGCAGTAGAAAAAATCACAAGTCCTGTTGCACAAGAGTCCATGATAGCTGACCGTCGATGTTTAGCTTACTCAGGCACTCTCGTGACTCATGGCCAGGGCAGCGGCGTGGTTATTGCAACAGGTGCACAAACTGAGATTGGTCACATTAGTAAACTCGTATCACAAGTAGACTCACTAACAACACCATTATTACGTCAGATAGCCCAGTTTGGACGCTGGCTTACACTCGCCATTTTAGCGATTGCCATGTTTACATTTATTTTTGGTTCACTAGTAAGAAATTATACACTCTCTGAAATGTTTCTTACCGCTGTTAGCCTTGCTGTAGCGGCAATTCCAGAAGGTTTACCTGCCATTATGACAATCACCCTGGCGATTGGTGTACAGCGTATGTCAAAACGAAATGCCATTATTCGTAGATTACCTGCTGTGGAAACTTTAGGGGCCGTGAACGTCATTTGTACTGACAAAACAGGTACGCTGACGCGCAATGAAATGACGGTTCGAATGATTGCCACGACTAGTAGTTTATTTGAACTGAGTGGCACCGGCTACGATCCTCATGGCTCAATAATGTTATCAGGTATGAATGTGTTTCCTGAAGAGAAGTCACTTCTATTAGAGGCTATCAGGGCTGCGGTGCTATGCAATGATGCATCACTAGAACTAAAAGAGGGAGAATGGCTAGTGCATGGTGATCCCATGGAGGGGGCTTTATTAGTATCAGGTATCAAGGCTGGATTAGACCTTGAGGCAGAGACTAAGCTATATCCCCGCACAGATCTGATTCCTTTTGAATCCGAACATCGCTTTATGGCGACACTTCACCATCAACACACAGGTGATGCCTTTGTTTTCCTAAAGGGTGCCCCCGAGCGTATTTTACAGATGTGTAGGTATCAGAAAACAGCACAAGGTGTTCAGACCTTAGACAGTGATTACTGGTTAAGCCGTATAAATGAAATGGCTCATCAAGGCCAGCGCGTATTGGCTATTGCCGTTAAGCCAGTCAATAATAAGCAGCTGGAATTAAAGTTTAGTGACGTGGATAACGGTCTCATATTGTTAGGCATGTTTGGCTTGATTGACCCGCCTCGTGAAGAAGCTATAGAGGCGATAAAAGTCTGCCATGCAGCGGGTATTCGGGTAAAAATGATTACAGGTGACCATGGTGTTACAGCCCGCGCTATCGCCCAGCAACTCAACCTGATTAATGTCGACGATGTACTGACCGGACAGGAACTGGACCTCATGAGTGAAGATGAATTACGCCAGCGCATCCAAGACATTGATGTCTACGCACGTGTCAATCCGGAGCATAAGTTACTTTTAGTTAGGCTGTTGCAAGAGCTAGGGCTAATTGTTGCCATGACCGGAGATGGCGTGAATGATGCCCCTGCCCTGAAACGTGCTGATGTCGGCACAGCTATGGGTCATAAAGGTACAGAAGCGGCCAAAGAGGCCGCTGAAATGGTATTACTTGACGATAATTTTGCTTCTATCATTCATGCGGTAGAAGAAGGACGCACCGTTTATGACAATATCAAAAAATCGATTCTTTTTATTCTGCCCACCGGTGGTGGCGAAGCACTGATCATTTTGGCGGCAATTTTATTTGGTTTTCATCAGTTACCGTTAACGCCAGTACAAATTCTCTGGGTCAATATGGTGACCGCCGTTACTCTGGCATTGTCATTATCATTTGAGCCGCCCGAAAAAAATGTCATGAAACGCCCACCACGTAATTCTAAGGAACCTATGCTGACGCCCCACTTAATTTGGCGTATCAGTTTTGTTGCTGTTATTTTGATGAGTGGAACAATCGGCCTTTATATTTGGGAAATTAAACAAGGTATGAGCATTGAACATGCACGCACAGTAGCGGTGAATACCTTGGTTATGTTTGAGATATTTTATTTATTTAACTCCCGCTATTTGAAAAACAGTGTCTTTAATTGGGCCGGACTAACGGGTAATCGTTATGTATTAATCGCTATTGTTATACTGATTTTTTTACAGTTAGGTTTCACCTACCTAATACCCATGCAGTCTTTATTTGGCACAACAGACATTGACTTAACTGTATGGCTACGTATTTTTCTCGTTTCTTCTTCGGTATTGTTTTTAGTCGAGGGGGAAAAATATTTTAGGCGACGTGCAGAACGAATGACATCATGAGTCGTATAACCACGGTCTAATTTTACCGACGGTTAATCGTTATATTAGTTGGAGGATAATGATAGGCGAGGGTTTAAAAAATTGTTTGGTTAGCTGTTTATATTGTTGGAGCAATGAATAGCACATCAGCTTTAGTTGCTTTAGATCAGAAATTTAAACCAAAATCAACTAATGAGTATTTGGCTTACTGCTCAGTAATTTTTTTAAAACCCTATTCATTATTTATCCCTAAGTTGTTTAACAAGGTCTGGGAAGATAACTTTCCATGTTTCATAATATATATTCAGTTCTTCGCTATCGACACCATCAACGCCAATCAATTGATTTAGTTTATCCATGAATGCCATACGTAAATTAGGATCCTTTTTTAGGTACATATCAACCGTTAATAAATCAGATTGTAAATCACTTTTAAGGTTTTTCACATAGTGATAAAGCACCATAATTTGTTGTTCTGACAGCTGAAACTCCTTGGCCATAATAAGTTTAAATTCTTGCTTTTCATTATTATCATCCAAACCGTCAGCACTAACCACATGATAGAGCAAAGCAGCCAATGCGATATGAAGGTTCAGTGAGTTTGGATGCTCAAATAATTGGCTTTCTTGATCTCTGGCTTCAAACCAGTGTTTAAATGATTCAAACATACTTACCTCCTATGTTGATACTTGTGCAGAGCAGAGCATGGTGCTGACATTGAAATTAGATAGTCTGAGATTCAAACAAAAACCACTGAACTGCTAATGGCAACACAGCCTTTTTTTATCCAAAGCAGAACCATAACCGCATCTTCGCCATGGCTATTAATAAGATTAGGCAGTTTTTCAATCAAGCCTATATCAGCACTATTAAATTCATAATACTGCGTATTTTTGGCATAGGGTTCTGCAATTAATACCACTTTATTGGTATCATAAGGGTGTTTACCCAAAGCACCAGAAAAAGCCACATGCTCATTTTTAAATGCCGTAATATTAAAATCGAGATGATATTTAACTAATTCAGTACCTTGGGCTGCAATAATAAAATATGACATAACCGACCTTATTTAGCTGGGAACTTAGACCTGAACTTAGACCTGAGCTTAGACCTGAACTTAGGACCTGAGTTTAACTGTGAGCGATGCAATTATTTTAAGTTAATATTAACTCTGATTGCGCCGATAAATAATGTGATAAACAAAGGCAACAAAAACACTCCCCCCCACAAGATTACCCATAATTACCGGTACTAAATTACTAAAAAACCCAGACCAAGTTATCGCAGCAACAGCCAAGTCGGTGTTACCAAAAGTCTGCGCTAACATCGCCAAAGGAATGATGTACATATTAGCAATGCAATGTTCGAACCCTGCGGCAACAAAAGCTGAAATAGGAAAAACAATAGCCATTACTTTATCTGTAACGCTTCGTCCCGCAAAGGCCATCCAAACCGCCATACACACCAAGACATTACATAAAACGCCTTTAAAAAAAGCACTCCAAAAAGGCAAGTTACTTTTAATAAGGGCTATTTTGATATATTGCTCAGCAATAGCACCCTGGTTCATGTCAATATGACCCGACAGAAAAACTAATACGGCAAGACCTGCTGCCCCAATAAAATTAGCAAAACAAACAACAAGCCAGTTTTTTAAGATCTGGGCTGTCGATATCTTACCTTCGGCCCACGCCATCGCTAATAGGTTATTACCGGTAAATAATTCCGCGCCAGCAACAATGACTAAAATTAAACCCAGAGAAAATGCTACCCCTCCTAACACTTGGCTAATAGCAAAACCCAGGCTGGCATCTGACTTTATCAAAACAAAATAAAGTGCGCCTAAGCCAATAAATGCCCCCGCAAGCATACCCAGCATCAATAACGATAAAAATGGCAAACCTACTTTAGCAACACCTACATCATTAACACGCTGGGCAATTTCTTTTGGTGAAAAGGCATCAGAACCAAATATCTCAGACATATCAACAAGCCTTGTGCGATCAAATATTAATAATTTCAAACCTAAGAATAAACCTTAGCTGTTCATAAAATATACTTATCACAGTGTTGGCTGATTTATATCAGGCAAAGCAAACTTTTGCCGATAAGCAGGCATTTTTTAGACTCTATACTCAATGTAAATGTTGGCTTTGCCGGTGAATTTCAATCAAACTTTAATCAAACTTTAATCAAACTTTAATCAAAGTAACGGGGGGATTAGACGTGGCTAATAAACTCATAAATACTATTTGTCCCTTTTGTGGCGTAGGTTGTGGTATAGCCTTATCTGTAGATGAAAAAGGTAAACTTCTCGGCGTTGAGCCACAACCTTCACACCCTATTAGTCAAGGGAAACTCTGTGAGAAGGGCTGGAGTACCGCGTATGCCATCACGGATAAAAACCGCTTAACACAACCGCTAAAACGTATTAATCATCAATTTTTTCCCATTAGTTGGCAAGAAGCCCTTGTCAGCATTGCTGAAGAATTAAAGCAGATTATTGAATATAGTGGTACTGACAGTGTTGGTGTTATTAGCAGCGCTCGAGCAACTAATGAAGATAACTACGCCGCGCAAAAATTCGCTCGGGCGGTATTAAAAACAAACAATATCGACCATTGTGCCCGTATTTGCCATAGCCCAACTGTTGCCGGACTAAAGCAGTCTTTAGGCTCTGGCGCAATGACCAATAGTGCCAAAGATATTTTCGACACTGATTTGATTATGGTCTTTGGCGCCGACCCGACAGAAAACCACAGTATTTTAGGTGGGCATATTATGCAAGCACAGCTCAATGGCTGTAAATTAATCGTCATAGATCCAAGAAAAATACGCCTGGCTAAACTGGCGCCTCTCCATTTACAGCTCAAGTTAGGCAGTAATATTGCGCTGATCAATGCAATGCTACATGTCATCATCAAAGAGAAATGGTATGACAAAGATTTTATTCATCAACGTTGCGAAGGTTTTGAGCACCTAGCTAAACACGTTGAAAATATTACGCCAATATCAGTTGAAGCAATAACAGGCCTTAAAGCTGCAGATATTTACCAAGCCGCAAAGCAATATAGTCAAGCGAAACGGGCAATGATTTTCTATGGCATGGGCATCACCCAATACATGAGCGGCACCAATAATGTTATTTCTTTGGCTAATTTAGCGTTAATCTGTGGCCATATTGGCAAGCCGGGTACTGGGGTCAATCCACTTAGAGGACAAAATAATGTTCAAGGTGCTTGTGACATGGGCTGCTTACCTAATGTTTATCCAGGCTATCAAAATGTTGATGATGAAAAAGCGCATGAAAAGTTTAGTAACGCTTGGCATACAGAGCTAGCAAAGGCCCCAGGATTAACCTCATTAGGTATGACCAAAGGCGCTTTATCGGGAGAGTTTCGCGCACTTATACTGTTTGGAGAAGACCCCGTAGTGACCGACCCAGATCAAAATCATGTTAAAGCATCACTCAAAAATTTAGACTTATTGGTTGTTGCTGAGCTCACCTTAACCGAAACAGCGAAGCTCGCCGACTTTGTTTTACCCGCGGCTTCTTTTGCTGAAAAAGAAGGTACCTTTACTAATTGTGAACGCCGAGTACAGAAATTAAACCAAGTTATCGCGCCTGTTGGGCAAGCAAAAGGTGATTGGCAATGGCTACAAGCGTTGGCAAAACAAATGGGCTCTGAGCAACTAAACTGGTCAAATTCACAAGACGTATTTAATGAAATGACCTCCCTAACTCCGCCATATCAAGCGATGAATTATCAAAAACTTGAGGATAATTACGGCTTACAGTGGCCCTGCACTGATGACAGCCCCAAGGGTACCGCCATTTTACACAGCACGAGTTTTCCTATTGGCAAAGCAAAATTAATTGCAGTAAACCATAGTGATATCGATGAAATTCCTGATGAAAACTTTCCATTGCAACTGACCACCAATCGGCTACATTTTCATTATGGTTGTGGCTCAATGACCCGAAACTCGCCTTTGTTAGAAAGAGAAATACCTGCTGGTATTTTATTTATAAATCCCATTGATGCCAACAACCTTAATATCAGCCATCAAGGCGCTGTCAGCGTTAAATCACGTCGAGGTTATTTAGAGACCCGAGCGATAATCACTAATGACGTGCCTGTTGGACTGGTCAGCATGCCTTATCATTTTAAAGAAGCGCCATCGAACCAACTCACCAATACCGCGCAAGATCCAATCACTAAAATGCCTGAGTTAAAAGCCTGTGCGGTCATGGTTGCAGCATTAGCGAATGGGCAAATACCAAAAACAATCGAGCAATTGCAGCAGGAGCCAAAACATGAAAATTTATTTACTTGATGACTTGCAGCATGTGCAAGCACATTTAGCTCAGGATTATCAATTTCATCAGGTGGTAACAAATAATAATGGTCAATATCATTGGCAACAACTCGCCAGTGACGAAACTCAACCTCTAGTGCATGACAAACCACAAAGCTCAGCCAAAGGCTTCTTTTTTGCCGAACAAGAAAGTGTACTGGTTTTTAATGGTGAATATTTTCAAGAAACCTTACCTACACCTAAGCCTTTTGTTTTATTTGGCGTACAAAGCTGTGATTTAACGGCTATTCATTATCAAGATAAATTTTTTAAAGACGATCGCTATTATCAGGCAAGGCGCCAGCAAGGCTTATTGGTAGGACTTGATTGCATTAATCCTTGCGAGCATGGTTTTTGTCCAACGGTGAATGCAGGGCCTGGTGTAAGAGAAGAGCACGCAGATATTGTTTTACACCCGCTAGGTCATAAATGGCTAGTCATTGAACAAACGAGTAAAGCTGCAGAAGCATTACAAGCATTAGCACTGATAGAAACACACTGGCATTATTTGACCCAAAGAGACTTAACATTACATCAATGTGAACAAAAGTTTCCTGACGATAAATACATCACTGATGGTATAAAAAAGTTAAATTCAGGAACAATAACTGATGAGTTTTGGCAAACGTTAGCCATACAATGCCTGGGTTGTTCTGGTTGCACCACGCTCTGCCCAACCTGTTCTTGTTATGGCACCCGAGCGATAAAACAAGACAACAATGCGTTTAGTCAGCAGCGTTTTTGGGACTCTTGTCTTTATGAAGGTTTTCAACGAGAGGCAAGCTTTAATAATCCCTCGGCAGAAGCAGGCACAAGAGTAGAGCGTTTTTGGCAGCATAAGTTTGCTGATGAATTTTTCACCGAATTTTCTCGCCATGGCTGTGTAGGCTGTGGTCGTTGTGAACAAGCCTGTCCGGGTGTTATTGGTGTACATTCAGTGATGAAGCGCATCACTAAAGAAGGTGGTCAAAAAAATGGCCCTAAGGAGACTCATGCTTAGTCATATTCCTGATTGTATTGAGTTAGTGGATTACATTGATGATGGTGAGCAGGCACGTCATTATTTGTTTCGGCTTTTAAATTTAGCACAAAGTAAAAATAAAAATCATCCACATGATTGGCAACGAGTACAACCAGGACAGTTTTTTATGCTCAATGTCCCTAGCATAGGTGAAGCCCCCTTCACCTTTACCGAACCACCCAATGAACGAGGTGAGTTTAAAGCTTTTATTCGACAAATGGGGCAAGTCACCTCAACTTTATTCTCTATGCAACGCGGTGCTATTCTTGGTGCGCGTGGCCCTTTTGGCCGTGGCTGGCCGTTGGATAAAATTGTTAATCATAATACGCTCATTATTGCCGGTGGCTGCGGATTAGCCCCTTTAGTGACTTTAATTGACAAATTAACTAACAACTCACCTGACAAACCAACTGATAAACTAGCTGAAAAAGCCAAAAATAAACAGCAACTCATCTTAGTCTATGGTGCTCGTAATAAAGCCGCGCAGATGTTAACCCCAGAACGTGCGCGTTGGCAAAAGCAGATCAAGATATATAATACTCTTGATGCCATTGATGAACATCCTAGTGCTAATGCCAATGACAATACCCGTGCTAATACCAGTGTTAATACTAATGATGAATTATGGCCAACTACTGTTCAAGGTAGCCCTTTAATGATATTACCCAAAGCGCTGAGCACTTTTACTCGCCCACCCACAACGGCGCTGCTTTGCGGCCCAGAGCTGATGATGAGTAGTGTCGCCACTTATTTGACTGAGCATGGCATGGCAAGTGATGCTATTTTCCTTGCGCTTGAACGACGCATGCATTGCGCCGTTGGTTTATGTGGCCATTGTTACATCAAGCATCAATATGTTTGTAAAAGTGGCCCTACCTTTAGCTGGCAAGCTTTACAGCAACTCAAAACACATTAATCATTAAAGGTTTTTCTGCTTTTTTATCGTGTTTTCTGCTAAAGCAATATGTACGCTAGCCTTAGCAACTGAGTCGGAGTTCAATGAAATAGAATCAATACCGCATGCCACTAAAAACTCGGCGAATTCAGGATGGTCCGAAGGGGCTTGTCCGCAAATCCCTACTTTGCAACCACACTCATGAGCAACTTTGATCACTTGTGCAATCATAACTTTAACCGCATCATTCCTCGCATCAAATAAGCTTTTTAACTCTGTTGAATCACGGTCTATACCTAAAACAAGTTGAGTTAAATCATTACTGCCAATAGAGAAACCATCAAAACGCTGAGCAAACTCTGCTGCCAAAATAATATTAGACGGTATTTCACACATGACATAAACCTGCAAGCCCTTTTCGCCACGCGTTAACCCCGCTTTACTCATCACAGCAAGCACTTTATCTGCTTCATCGGGTGTGCGACAAAATGGGATCATCACGATGACATTATTAAACCCCATTTGCTCTCGCACCTTAACAATCGCCTGACATTCCAACATAAAAGCTTCGCGATAAAGTTTATGGTAATACCGTGAGGCCCCCCGTAAACCCAGCATAGGATTTTCTTCTATCAGTTCAAAAAACTCCCCGCCCAATAAACCACGATATTCGTTAGATTTAAAGTCTGACATGCGCACAATGACAGGTTTTGGGTACTGTGAAGCGGCAATTTTAGCGACCCCTAGTGCAAGATTATCAACAAAATAATCTCCACCTTGTGCATAGCCACGGCATAATTCACTAATTTTTTGTTTAACTTTACTATCAGTCACTTTTTCAGGGTGTAATAACGCCATAGGATGCACCCCTATTTGACTGGAAATAATAAACTCTATGCGGGTTAAACCTATCCCCGCAACAGGCAAAGTGCTCCATTTAAAAACGCCATCGGGCATCGCGGCATTAATCATAATATCTGTGTTGGTGTGAGGTATGTCAGCTAAATTTACCTCTTCAGTTTCAAAAGCTAATCTACCTTCATAAACAATACCGAGTGTGCCTTGCGCGCAACTTAAGGTAACTTCTTGATCATTTTTTAGCACTTGGGTGGCGTTTTCACAGCCAACAATCGCGGCAATTTTTAGCTCGCGACTAACAATCGCTGCATGACTTGTTGGTCCGCCCGTATCGGTAATAATACCTGCCGCTTTACGCATTAAAGGTAACCAGTCAGGATCGGTTTTTTCAGTCACTAACATAGCGCCTTCCGGAAAATTTTCCACATCTTCAGGGTTAACGACTTTAAACACCTTACCCGTAGCAATAGCACTGCCAACACTGGCACCTTGCACAAGTATTTTTGATTTTTCTTTCAGTTTATAATTGACTAATACCGAATGATTTTTCTGTGATTCTACTGTTTCAGGACGAGCCTGAACGATGTAAAGCTGCCCTGAAATACTATCTTTTGCCCATTCCATATCCATGGCTTTGCCGTAATGTTTCTCGATTATCACCGCCCAGTTTGCCAGTTGTAGTATTTCATCATCAGATAAAACTAAGCTGGTACGTTCTTCAATACTGGTTACTAGCGTTTCAGTACTTGCTGCTACTTTACTTAGATGAATTTTTTTCGATTTATCCACATGGGCAAAGCACATTTTCACTAACTTGCTGCCACATTTTTTTTCAATAATAGGTCTAAAATTTTGCTGTGGCTCACTAGCGGTAACTTTTATATTTTGTGCTAACAAAGGCTTAAAAACCATAAATCTGTCTGGCGTAACGCTGCCTTTTACTATGGTTTCGCCTAATCCCCATGCGCCATTGATTTCAACAACGTCACTAAAGCCGGTTTCGGTATCAAGCGTGAACATCACCCCTGCTACTTGAGCATTAATCATTTGTTGAATACCAATCGACAAGGCAACTTTCTCATGTTCAAAGCCTTGTTTTTCCCGATAAACAATGGCTCTGTCGGTATAAAGCGAAGCGAAACATTGTTTACAGGCGATCAGTAAATGTTCAATGCCGATAACGTTTAAGTAACTCTCTTGTTGTCCGGCAAAGCTTGCTTCGGGTAAATCCTCAGCGGTAGCCGAACTTCTTACCGCAACACTAGCCATATAGGGGGCTTGGTTTACTAAGTCATTTTGATTAAGTTTGTCATGTTGATTTTCTTGTATTCTCTTTGATAAGTCTTGATAGGCTTGAGTAATCTCACTGCTTTGCTGCTCGGTAAAGTCACCATGAGCAATTAACTTTCTGATCGCACTGCCGGTAGTGGCCAAATTTTGTTGTGCTGAACCATAGGCATCAATATGATGTTTTATTTTTTCATTGAGCTTATTTTGTTGTAAAAAATCGACAAATAATTGCGCACTGGTCGCAAAACCAATAGGCACCTGCACTGGTGTTTCACTCATATTGGCGATCATTTCGCCTAAACTGGCGTTTTTTCCACCCACTTGTTCAAGATTGGCGAGCGTTAATTTTTCAAACCAAAAAATAGTTTGCGCTTGTTGTTTTGATTGCATATTTATCACCTTTATCCGCTCGACATTACCGAGTATAAACTCAGCTTTTCTTATCGTTAAGAAAAGCTAACGCACTATTAATACTATGAAATTTAGGGTAATCACCCTCAATAATTTTTATTCCTGTTGATTTTTGCAACGCCGCTAAATAATTAATAAAGTCCATTGAGTCTAAATCACACTCTTCACGGATATCTTCATCAAAATCAATGGTTTTTTTTTCAACTTCAGGCGCAACTTCCTGTATAGCCTCGATAATCAAGCGCTCGATTTCTGTTGTATTCATAATTGCTCCGGTTTTTGTAAATTTTTAGCCAAGCTATTTAAAAACTTTGCCGCGAGCATGCCATCAACTACCCGATGATCGGCACTTAAACAAAGCGTTATTTGCTCACCAATATCAATTTTTTCATCGCATACTTGCGGCACTTTTTTTACTTTACCAACACCGATAATAGCGACTTGTGGCGGATAAATAATGCCAAAAACTTGATCAACGCCACGCTCCCCCATATTGGTTATGGTAATTGTGGCGCCCATCAGTTCTGAGCTACGTAAACGCTCACCACGTTCAATCGCTCTACTTCGACGCGTAATATCACGCAAAGCAGACATAATTTCTGGCACCGATAACTGTTCGACATGGCGCAATGCGGGTACAACGACTCCACCAGCTCGTAAACTAATGACATTGGCAATATTGATTTCACTCACTGGCTCAAAATGACCCTGTTGGTAAAAGCCATTTAATTGCGGATATTTTTGTAAGCTTATAGCAACCGCCTTAAGTACTAGTGCAATAAGTAAAATATGTGTTTGGGGTGTTTTGTCTTTATTGACTTGTTGTAGCCATTGCTGTGCCTTGTTTATAGGTAGGTCTACACTCAGATAAAAATGGGGAATTTCTTGCTTAGATTTCGTCATAGCAGCGGCGATCGCGCTACGCATGTTTGTTAATGACTCGCCTTCAGTTAACCGTGTTTTGGGTGTTATCTGCGCAATATCTTTTAGTATGATGCCACCATTAGGACCACTGCCTTTAATCCTCAACAAATCTAGCTGCTGTGCTTTTGCTATTTTACGAACAATGGGCGAAGCAAGTACCCTATTGGTCTTGTTATTAGTTTTGGTATTGATGTTTAGCTTTTCAATGATTTTTTTTTGCGGTTTTAATAACGGTTTTTCTGTCAAGGCTGCTGCCGATAATAAAACAGGCTCATCAATTATTTTCTCGGATACTATTTTTTCGGGTGTAATTTTTTCAGTAATTATTTTTTCAGTGCTTATTTCTTCAGTGGTGATTGGTTCTTTGATGATGTCTTCAGTGCTAGTATTTTGATTTTTCGATTCATTTAGTGACTTTTCTTCGGTGTCTATCCTTGCCAATACGCTACCGACAGGGACAGTGTTTACCGGTTGAACTAATAACTGGGTAATAATACCGTCGTGGTAGGCTTCCATGTCGATAGCACCCTTTTGTGTTTCAAGCACGGCAATAATATCGCCATGCTTTACCTTATCACCTACCTTGATTAACCATTCGACCAACATGCCCTCGCTCATATCTGCCCCCAGTGATGGCATGGTAATGTCTATGGATTTTTTCATGCTTGCCTTCCCCCCTATTTTACATGACCTGCCTGACGTTGAAGCGCAGCGTTATTGTTCACCTGCAAATAAAATTGTTGCACAACGGATGATTTGTTCTACCTGAGGTAAAGCTGCTTGTTCGAGGTGACTTGGGTAAGGAATAGGCACCTCTTGAGTACAAATTCGCTTCACTGGCGCATCTAAATACCAAAAAGCTTGCTCCATAATAATGGCGCTGATTTCACCCGCTAAACTGCCGGTTTTCCAGCCTTCATCAATAATAATAGCGCGGTGTGTTTTCTTAACACTGGCTAAAATGGTGTGGTTATCTAATGGTCGCAAACAACGTAAGTCAACAACCTCGACATTAATATTCAATGTGTCAAGCGCAGAGGCTGCCATTAAAACTTTAGGTAAGCTGCCCCCATAGGTGATCAGGGTAATATCTGTACCTTGCTTACGCACTACGGCTTTTTCCATATCAGCGTCTGGTGCATTAAAGACTTCACCTTGGTTATTTAATAACATGACATGTTCAAAAATAAGCACAGGGTCAGGGTCTTGTATTGCTTGTAATAGCATATAACGGGCATCGTTATGCGTTGCTGGGCTTAATACTTTTAAACCAGGAATATGGGCGTATAAATTTTCCCAGCTATGAGAATGTTGCGCGGCCAGTTGTAAGCCGGCGCCACATGCCATGCGAATAACAATGGGGACATTCAGTTGACCACCTGACATATGACGTAACGTGGCGGCACTATTAACAATTTGATCCATTGCCAACAAGCTAAAATTAACCGTCATCACCTCTACTATCGGCCTCATTCCCCCTAACGCGGCGCCGATACCTACCCCGACAAAACCTGATTCGCATAGCGGCGTATCAATAATTCGCTCTGCGCCATAATGTTCAAACAAGCCTTTACTTACGCCATAACAGCCACCATAACGTCCAACGTCTTCACCCATTAAAAATGTACGTTCATCGTCGTTTAGGCATTGTTCAATACCCGCACGTAAGGCTTCGCGGTAAGTCATTGTTTGACTGCTGTTTGTTTGAACCTTCATGCCAAGCCTCCTTGTTCTGCCTTGATATTTATTTTCGGTGTTGCTGGGCTATAAACATCTTTACAAAGATCTTCAACCGGCTCCCATTGTCCTTGCTCGGCAAAGTTAATAGCTTCGATTATCTCTTGTTTAATTTCTGATTCAATGCCGTTAAAGTCACTATCACTGAGCTGATGATTTTGTATCAACCAGTGCTTTAATTGCTTTACAGGACCGTGCTTTTTCCACTGTTCTATTTCTGCTTTATCACGGTATAGCTGACCATCAAAGCTTGAATGTCCTCGAAAACGATAAGTCTGACACTCTAAAAAATAAGGTTGTTGATGACTTCTAACGTGCTGAACTGCTTTAGTCGTTGCCGCTTCCACGTTGACCACATTCATACCGTCAACTTGCTGCGCTGGCATGCCATAACTTTGTGCTTTTTTGGCAATATTGGTTTCTGATTCAGATAAGGCCAATGCCGTACCCATGGCATAACCATTGTTTTCACAAATAAATAGTATGGGTAATTGCCATAACACGGCAAGATTCATTGCTTCATGAAACTCACCTTCTGCCACAGCTCCTTCGCCAAAAAAACAAACGGCTATCGCTGATTTTTTCAGTTGCTTATTGGCCATAGCTAAACCTGTGGCTAAAGGCAAGCCACCTCCAACAATGGCATTGCCACCATAAAAGTGCTGCTTTTTATCAAATAGGTGCATAGAGCCGCCACGCCCTTTACTGCAACCATTCGTGCGACCATACATTTCAGCCAACACAGACTTCATTGATAAACCACGCGCAAGCGCGTGACCATGTTCACGATAAGTGGCCACAATATTATCTTCTGGGGAAAGCGCCGCCATCACGCCTACGGCTAAGGCTTCTTCGCCAATATAAAGATGAAGAAAACCTCGTATTTTCTCTTGTGCATAAAGCTCAGCGCATTTTTCTTCAAAAAGGCGAATGCGTAACATTTGTTTTAATTGTTCAAGTAAGTGCGCTTTATCAAGATGTAATTTATCATTCATTTTTTATTACTCTTTTTTCTTACTATTTTTCATTACCTTCTTATTGAACATTATTGTTCATCACTTTCTAAGGTGGAAATATCACCTTCGGGTAAATTGAGTTCACGTGCCTTTAATAAGCGCCGCATTATTTTACCACTGCGAGTTTTAGGTAAATTTTTACGAAAAATTATTTCCTTAGGCGCAACTGCCGCGCCTAATTTTTTACGAGCAAAACCTTTTAGCTCTTTTTGTAATGCGACTAAGTTGTGCTCAGTGCATTCAACATCAGGGTTTAACGTCACATAGGCTTTAACCTTTTGCCCGGTGATTTCGTCAGGAATACCAATAACACCCACCTCAGCGACAACTTCATGCTCCATCAAGGCACTTTCAATTTCAAATGGGCCAATTAAATGACCTGACGATTTGATCAAATCATCAGCCCGACCTACAAACCAGTAATAGCCTTGTGCGTCTCGCTTAGCGAGATCGCCAGTTAAATACCAACCGTCTTGAAAACACTGTTGATATTTTTCTTCACGATGCAAATAGCCACGAAACATTGAAGGCCAGCCTTGTTTTAATGCCAGCTCACCAATTTGCATAGCTTGCTCTATTGTTTCAATACGCCCTTGTGCATTACGCTTAACAATAGCGGCCGTTATACCCGGTAAAGGTAAGCCCATTGAACCGGGTTTTATTGGCTGACTGGCAAAATTAGCAATCATGATGGCGCCGGTTTCTGTTTGCCACCAGTTGTCATGAAAAGGTAAACCCAGTACTTTTTCACTCCATCGCACGGCCTCAGCATTCAAAGGTTCGCCAACACTAGCGATGAAGGTTAACGCGGATAAATCATATTGTTCACGAATAGCTGTTCCTGCTTTCATCAACATGCGAATCGCGGTTGGCGCGGTATACCAAATGGTTATTTTTTGTTGCTGTAAAATGTGATACCAACGCTCAACTTCAAATTCAGCTTCATCAACAATCATTGTCACGCCCAAACAAAGTGGCGCAATAATGCCGTACGAGGTACCCGTCACCCAGCCAGGATCAGCCGTGCACCAATAAATATCGTCTTGTTTTAAGTTTAAGGCGTACTTTGCCGAAGATTGATGGGCAACCACCGCTTGATGCACATGAATAACGCCTTTAGGTTGACCCGTTGTACCGCTGGTAAAGTGCAGCAAAGCCATGTCATTACCATGAGTTTTAGCACAGGGATATCTGGTGTCAGCATCAGTAAGCAGTATGGTTAACCAATAACAGCCTTTGTCTAAGGGATGAGAAGAGGCAGCTGAAATGTTTTCATCTTCAGGACTATCGATGAATAGAATAACTTTAAGATGAGGCAGTTCATGCCACCAAGTGGCAATTTTTTTATCATATAAACGCTTAGTGGTAACTAATACATTAACTTCGCCTATCTCCATGCGAGAACGAATAGGCTCAGGGCCAAAGGCAGAAAATAAGGGGGTGAAAACGCCGCCAAACTTTAACGTCCCTAGCGCTGAAATATACAGTAGCGGTAATCGACCCACTAAGCTAAATACCCGTACGCCTGGCTCAAAACCCAACTTAGCTAACACACTAGCAAAAAGGCTGGTTTGTTCTGCTAAATCACGGTAACTATAATCAATTAATTGTTCATCTTTACCAAGCCAGCGAAGTGCTACTTTGTCTTCAATGCTGGTATTTAAATGCTTATCAACGGCTTGGTAGGCAATATTAAGTGTTTTATTGGGGTCGGTTTGCCAATTAAAGTCATCACAAGACTGCTGATAATCATACAAATTTGTATCACGACTATTATATGACATCTTATTAATTATATTTTCAGACATACGAGCAAGATCAATCAAGTAAACGATACAAAAAGTATAGTGTTCATCTAATTTTCTACGTTTGCTTTTACTGATCTACATCAGGTGAAAACACAATAATCAGCAGGCGTTATATCGAAGAGTGCGAGTAAGGAGATATACAAATTTCAGAGAAAAAGGAACCATCAGGTATCGTAAAGTAAGACAAACTATATTTCAGAAATGGCTGAGAAACTTAGCCAGAGCTACGAATCATAATTTTATGAGAAACTTTATTCTGTTGTTTGACCCATATATGACCCATACAAAAAAGCCCGCTTTAAAAGCGGGCTTTTTCATACACTAAGAACTAGAAAGGCATTTTCATCCCTGGAGGCATTTGCATACCACCAGTTAAAGCACCCATTTTATCTTTATTTTGCTCTTCAACACGACGTACAGCATCATTCATTGCTGCGGCAACTAAGTCTTCAAGCATATCTTTATCATCGGCTATTAAGCTGTCATCGATAATAACGCGACGAACGTTATGATTACCTGTCATAGTGACTTTAACCATACCGGCACCCGCTTCGCCGGTTACTTCCATTTTGGCTAGCTCTTCTTGTGCTTTTGCCATTTTAGCTTGCATGTCTTGGGCTTGCTTCATTAAGTTACCCATGCCACCTTTCATCATAATTTTTCTCTCCAAATGTAATATGCCGCCAAAGATAGTAGTTAACGGCTAAAAGTTCAAGTAGCGATTAACGCGCTACAACAGTTTCTTGGTCAAGCTTAGCTTGAAATTGTTGTTGCAGTGCTATAACAATTTCATCTTCAGCTAATACTTGCTTTGCATATTCATAGCGCTTGGCATTAATGTCCGCTTGGATCTGATAAGGATCTGAAACGGTTTTTTCAACAATATTTAATTCAACGGTAATTTTACGTTGTAAATATTCAGATATTTGTGCTTCTAATTGCTTATGTGCTGTATCGCTATTTAAGTGTTTAATTGATTGATCTAGTTGTAAAATCAATAAGTCGTCAGTAGACCTATCATCAATAGTAGCGTGGATTGCTAGCTGCCTTAGCCGCGCGAGCAAAGACATACTGTCAATCATATGTGCCCATTTATCAACTTGGTTTGCTAGTTTAATCGTCGCTGGATTGATAACGCCTTCATTATAAGGTTGCTCAGGTAATGTTGCTAGTTCTGGAACATTAGGCTGCTCAACAGCGGTATTTTTTACCGTGTCGACACTGGCATTTTCTCTCGTTGCTAATGCTGGGCGCAAGGCAGCGCCGTTAGGCTTTTTTCCGCTATCCTCCATTGACTTCTTACGACTTCTTAGCATATTTCGTGTCGCGATTGCTGCCGCAACGGGCGATTCGAATACTTTTTTGTCATCTTTACCCGGTTGTAAATCTGAACTATTGTTAGTGGTGCTAACAACAGTTTTATCTTCATCATTATGATTAGCAGTAAGGTTTGGCTCAGTAATATTTGGTTCAACAGGGCTTTGATCAACAGGGCTTTGTTCAATAATATTTTGATCACTATTGCTCTGCTCAGATTGTAATATATTCTCTGCGGGTAATGGCTCAATAAGCGTATGAGCTTGATGTTCAACTGCCCGCATTTCTTCTGCTAAAACATCATTCGCTTCAAGTTCTTGATCAGGGGCTATACCTGCATCTGGAATCGAGTTGTCTGCATTTATATTAACGCTTGGTTGCTGTTGACTCTCTGGTAAGGCTGATTTTTTTTCTGGATTGAGGTTTTCATCGATATTAGCGCTAGCATGAGCTAATAACGTTGAATCACTGAGCGAGATATCATCAGCTATTTCTTTACCTGCTTCGGGTAAATTATGACTATTAACAACCGGTTTAAAAGCAAGTAAGCGAAGTAACATCATATCAAATGCAGCTTGTTCATCATCTGCATAAGGTAAATCTTTTCTGGCAGTTAACACGATTTGATAATACAGCTGAACATCTTCAGGCGACATTAACTGACAGAAACGCGTTAACAATTGTTGGTGTTCTGCCGGCAAGCTAAAATTAGCTTTAACCACTTGTGTCATCGCTATTTGATGCAGTAGTTGGATTAGATCAGCTGACAATCGGCTATAGCTTGGCGCGTATGAGGCAATCACCAGTGAAAGCTGCATTAAAGCGGCAGAGTCTTGTTTTAATAAGGCGATGATAATTTTAAAGACCCAATCGCGGTCAACACCACCTAACATTTGCTGCACGTCATTTCTGGTTATATGGCCATTACCTTGCGCGATGCATTGGTCGGTCAAACTTAAGCAGTCACGCATGCTGCCACGGGCCGCTTTAGCGAGCATAGCAATTGATTCATCATCAAATGATACGGTTTCTTTTGTGAGTATTTCAATAATTTTATCGCTAATTTGTTTAATCGTTAGCGCTTTTAAATGAAACTGTAAACAACGAGAAAGTACCGTAACGGGTAATTTTTGTGGATCAGTAGTCGCAAGGATGAACTTTACATGCTCTGGCGGCTCTTCAAGTGTCTTTAATAAGGCATTGAAACTACTGCGCGACAGCATATGAACTTCATCAATCAAATAGACCTTATATCGACCTCTTGTTGGTGCATATTGTACGTTATCTAAAATTTCACGCGTATCGTCAACTTTAGTGCGTGAAGCAGCATCAATTTCAAGTAAATCTACAAAGCGACCTTGATCTATATCCACACAAGCATCGCAAGTACCACAAGGCGTTGCTGTGATGCCTGTTTCGCAATTTAGGCTTTTAGCAAAAATTCTTGCGATGGTAGTTTTGCCAACACCACGAGTTCCAGTAAACAGATAGGCATGATGTAACCTTTGTTGCGTCAGGGCATTAACCAAAACAGTAACAACATGTTCTTGGCCCATCAATTCACTAAAGGATTTTGGTCGCCATTTTCTTGCTAAAACCTGATAGCTCATTCTTCAGCCTTAATCACCAGCATATTGCAGTAAAGAGAACACAGATAAATCCATGTCTTCGAGTTTTTTTTCTCCACCTAAATCTGGCAATGATATAACAAATGCCGCATCTGTTACCTTCGCACCTGTACGTCTTATCAGCTTGGTGGTTGCTTCAATAGTCCCACCTGTTGCCAGTAGATCATCAATAATTAAAACATTATCATCTTGGGTTAACGCATCTTGATGAATTTCTAAGGTGTCGTGACCATACTCTAGCTGGTAGTCTTGCCTGTAAGTAGCTCTTGGCAACTTACCTGGCTTGCGCACTGGAACAAAACCTAAGCCCATTGCTAATGCTAACGGAGCTCCAAAAAGAAAACCACGTGCTTCAGTACCAACTACTTTAGTAAAACCACCCGCTTTGAATTTATTCACTAAAATGTCTATGGTGAGCTTGAATGCTTCAGCATCATCTAATATACCTGTTACGTCTCTAAACATAATACCGGCTTTTGGATAATCTGGAATGGTATGAATTGCGGATTTAAGTGTATTGATTTGTGTTTCAGTCATGTTCTAAGCGTCTAAAAATATTTTAGTTACAGAGTAAAGCAATTCATTGAAAGATTATAGTAACTGATAGCGAGTATTTACCGATAGTAAGCTCTTTATCAATTTAAGTAGGTTTTGTACGTCAATCGGTTTATCAATTACCGCTGAAAATAAGTTGGTATTACAAATCAGCTTTAACGATTGATGACCTTGCGTAGTCATCAAGATAACCGGTGTATCTAGATAGATTTTATGCTGGCGTATGTGTTTAGTTAGCTGGATACCATTCATGATAGGCATCAAGTGGTCGGCGATCACTAAATCGTAGTATTCGTTTTGTAACTTTTCAGAGGCATCTAGACCATGACACCCTGTACTGACAAAATAACCTTGAGCGAATAACAGCTCACTCAGGCTATTGAGTATTACCGGATTATCGTCTACAACAAGAATTTTCATTTTAAATAAAACTCTTGTTGGTTAATTTGACAATAATGTAAACCAACCGGCCAACATGGGTAATAAAGGTGCTGCGAACATCACAAATAACGCGGCAAATAAATGACGCTTAGACGAACTATCTTTGAAGTTTTCTTCTGACATTGGCATTCCAATTGATTGACTAAACGGCGCGGATTGTAGTCTAAAAAAGCTATTAAAAATAGCTTTATTTGATTTAGAACAACTAACTTAACTATAGTTTAAAGTTTTATTTGAAATTTGAAATTAATGTGCTATGAAGTCATGATTGAGTAAGTGACTCTTTAAGATATAAAAAAACCAGCCTAATTGGCTGGTTTTTTAGTGTCATATCTATTAATTAAGTATAAAGATTAGATAGAAACGTTCTTACGTCGTGCTGTGTCTTTAATAAAGCTTTCCCAACCCTTGGCTGACTTACGGGTTTTAGGATCTTTCATTGCTAAACTAATCGCTTTATAAGCTTGTTTATATTGCTCTAAATAAAAGTGAGATTCTGCGATACTCATTTGCAGTCTACCTTCATTTTTAACACCAAGCTCAATTGCTTTAGTTAACGCTACGATCGCTGACTTAAATTGCTCATCTTGCTTTAATAACATACCTTGTTTGCTGTAATGCTTAGCAAGGTTAGTCATTTTAGCTAATTCGCCATAATAATCAGCCGCCTTATCAATATTCTGCGCAGCGTGCCAAGCGTTAGCTAGTGAAGATAAATTTTTATCATCACGTGGTACTAAGCCAGAATCGATATGTTTTTCTAACAGTATTGCTGCTTTATATGGCACTACATTCTGCGAATATAAACTTGCTAGTGTTTTAATCTCAGATTCTTTAACAAGGAAACCTTGTTTATAAGCCAGATCAAGTGTTTGTAAACCTTTCTGGTAATCTTCAACTAGCAGATAGAACATACCTAACTGCGTCCACCAAGTTTTATCTTCTGGGAATATTTGGATAACAGTTTCAAGCGTTTTAACAGCATCTTTATATTTTTTATTTTCATAAAATGAAGTGATCTTCAATATATAAGGATTTTTGTTTTGCTTGTCACCATAAGCTGCAATCGCATTATCTGCTGGCACAATCATTTCATCTAATTGTTTCAACGCATAATGAGCATTAGCTATTTTTGTCCAAGTATTACCGTCAGATTCACCCGTAAAATCCATCCAAGCTTGGTAATTAACTAGTGCTTCTTCATAAGCCTTGGTCTGCATCTGTAAATCAGCTAACAATTTAATCGCAGCACCATGATCACCTTCGTTAAGGAGATCAGGTTCAACCGCTGCTTTTAAATATTTAATTGCATTAGCTTCTTCATCACCCATAGTTGCATACATAACTGCTATAAAACGGGATACATAAGCTTTGTCGTAGTCTTTACTCGCATCAATATCTAAAAGAATAACTAAAGCACCTGGAATATCATCCGCTGAATAAGCTTCAAAGGCTTTTGCTACTTTTTTACCGACACTAGGACCAACAAGCTGTGTTTTACGCTTTGGTTTTTCAGACTTTTCAGCACCAGCTGCAGATACTTCTGCAGCTATTGGCAATTGAATTAGAACAACTGAAATAATTAACAGTAAAGATGAAAAAATCTTATTCATTACTAATTCCCTCCATCCATTTTAAAGTCAAGTCGTACGGTCAAACCTGTTTGTCTCATAGCTTTGCCATCAACAACTTTTGGTTTGTATTTCCATTTTCGCAAAGCACGTTTAGCTTCTCTGTCGAAAACACGTCTTGGCTCTGCTTCAATGACATCAACATCTTCAACACCACCAATTTCATTGATAGTAAATGAAAGCGTAACCCAACCTTCTTTACCATCACGAGCAGCTTGTATTGGGTATTTAGGCTCAATACGAACTATTGGTGTTGCATCTCCGTCACGACCGAAACCAGCACCAGGTGCAGAAATACCTGCATTTGCTCCGGCTAACTGTACACCAGGCATATTAAACGTTAATCCACCCGCGTCGTTATTAGCTTCAGGCTCTGGAGCTTGAGGCTTAGGTGGCGTTTTAGGCGGCGGCGGCGGCGGCGGCGGAACACGTTGACGGCGTTCAGCAGCTGACTTAGGTGGCGTCGTATTAACTTCTACAATGATATTCTCTAATCCTACTTCCTTGGTTCTATCACCGCTAGAAACAAGGAAGGCCATAAAAGAAAACAAAGCAAATGTTACTGCCGCGCCTAGTAGTATAGATACTAAAAAGCGAACCATAGACTACCCCTTAGCTGCAGCGATAGATATTCTGTCTATGCCCGCTTCTTTAATTGCATCCATTACTTTAACAACTACACCATGTTTAGCGTCTTTGTCAGCTTGAATGATTACAACATCAGTTGGTTGCTCAGCCAATAATTTTTCAATATTGGCCGCTACGCGTTCAACATCAACACGACGCTTATCTAACCAAATTTCACCATTATCTTTAATTGCCACAAAGATATTAGCTGACTTTTGTTTCGATTGATTTGCCGCTTTAGGTTTATTAACTTCAATACCAGCTTCTTTAACAAAAGAAGTAGTTACGATAAAGAAAATCAGCATAATGAATACGATGTCAAGCATCGGTGTCATATCTATAACTGCTTCTTCGTCCTCACGAATACGTTTACGTGCCATTCGAATATCTCTCTAGTGATGAGGTAAACTGTCAACCAGTTTAGCCTTTGCTAGTTTAACTTTAGCGTCTAACCTTGAACTGAAAAACACCCCTGATAATGCTGCAACCATACCCGCCATTGTCGGAATTGTTGCCATTGATATACCAGACGCCATCAGACGCGGATTACCAGTACCTTGTTGTGCCATTACTTCAAACACACCGATCATGCCGGTTACGGTACCAAGTAAACCAATTAGTGGACACATTGCCACCAAGGTTCTAATTGTGAGCATACGTTGCTCTAGTAGTTCTGTCGCTTCGGAGATCCAAGTATCTCTAATTCGATGTGCATACCAAGAAGTAGTATCTTCTCTTGCATCCCAACGTCCGACAATATCGTCTTTCATTTTAGGATAGATTTTAGATAGGAACCAATAACGCTCTATCATCATTATCCACATCAATAAGAGTGCGAAGGCAACAACGTACAGTACGTTACCGCCAGTCGCAATAAAACTCCTGACAGATTCCCAAAGCTCTATCAGGAATAACATTATTTAGACTCCTTCTCTGCAATAGCAGCGATCAAGCCAGCACTTTGCTCGTCTAACTTTTGCAATACAGACTTACTTTTACCAGCAACAACACTGTGGATTAAGATTAATGGCAATGCACAAATCAAACCTAGGGCAGTTGTTACAAGTGCTAGAGAGATGTTACCCGCCATAATTTTCGGGTCACCTGTACCGTATAATGTAATCGTTTGGAACGTCATAATCATACCGATTACTGTACCTAATAGACCCATTAGTGGTGCAATTGCAGCAAACATTTTGATTAAGTTAATACCACGGTCAACTTTAGGTGTTTCGCGCAATATAGCTTCATCAAGTTTAAGTTCAAGAGTTTCCGCATCAACCGCTTTGTTGTCAAAGTAAACTTTTAACAAGCGACCTAGTGGGTTATTGTCGTTTGGTTTTTCAAGGTTTTTCTCTTGAGCGCGAATTTTAGAACTCATGCTGCCAAGAACAATCATACGCTCTAAAGCAATAAGAAGACCAAAGAATAGTAATACAGTGATGGCATAGCCTACTTCTTTACCTTCATGGTAGAATTCCATCAATGTTTTCTTACGCGTTTCAAGCGTTAAGATAGCACCACGAGATGGATCAACATAAAGAGCTGAATAACCAGCAGTTTCACCAAAGAAAGAAGACGCAGTATCAGCGATATAACCAGCAGGTTGCTTAGCTAGTGGCTGTACTTGACCAACTTCATCATTATAGTTTAAGTAACCGTTTTCAGATACTAAGTTGAAAGTACCAATACGTGTTACTGATTCAGTAGACTTTGAACCATCTAAATTAGTTACTTCTGTAGTAAACTTAGATACTTCACCTGACTGAGTCATTTCAGTTTGCAGAGCAAACCATAATTCTTCAAGCTGCTCAAGTTCAGGGATAGCTTTTGAATTAGCAATCTTGTCTAACGTGTCACCACGACCTGGGTATTCAGCTGAAACAATTGACGTTACAATTGAACCATAAGCATTAGCTGCAGCTGCACGACTTACGCCGAACATCTCACCTAAGGTACCTTGGGCATTGTCTAACTCTACAGATTTTTGCGCTAAAGTAATTTCATTAGCGGCATACTCTTTTGTCAAACGTTTGTTTCGTGCTTGTTGATTTGCTAGTTCTTTTTTAGCTGTGTTCAATAACGATTGCTTGTCAGAACGCGCAGAAATAAATTCCGCTTCACGTTTTTTATCAATTTTAGCTTCAGAAATACGGTCATTTTTAACTTGTTTTAATAAGTCATCTAACTGATTCGCTGATGCTGAAGCTGCTACTGTCATTGAAGCAGCAAATAATACGAAATTAATAACTTTTTTCATTATTCTGCTCCTGCTGCAAATACGGGTAGTTTAGCTAGATCAAGTGGTAATTGCTTACGAGCCATACGAACGGCATCAGTCACTGGTTTCAAGTATTCGTCACCTAAAGCATCCCAACCACGTTTTTCATTGTTCCAAACCCAAGAGTTTTTCATGTCAAGAGATTGAGCAACAAATGAAATACGACCCATATGAACAAAATCAGCAGTGATCATACGATCACCTAAGTCAAGCTCACCTTGATACACACCGAATATGGTGCCGTAACTGGCTTCAATTTCGTATGCTTCAAGCACTAAACGAAACTGTTCAGATACTGATACATCTGAATCACCCATTACATCACGTAAACCAGCAATACGCTCTTTACGTGCATCAATGTTCATAGGAACATCAAGGTCAACAAACTTCTCTAATGTGTCAATCATTTTGTACATCAATGGTACAACGCCTTGCTTGGTTTTATCTATACCAGCAATTTGTTTTTGTAATGATTTAATATTAGCTTCTTGATCATCAACCATAAGTTGAACATGATCGTTATAACCGTTTAACACGTCAGCTTCATCGACTGTATTACGGTACTCAGCTAGTAACTCTTGAGTTTGTCCGTAAATGTTGTCTATTTTGCTTTGTGATTGACTTGAAGCTTTAAAAATTTGAGCTTCTGCTTTTTGAAGATCTGTTAATGCATCTGCAGCAGCGAAGTTGCTTGCTGAAAATGCTAGTGCGCCGATTATCGTCGTTGCGATAAGGCTTTTCTTGCTTAATTTGGACATAGTTCCCAACCATTGCTATTGAATTTTGATAACAAACTTTATTGTTAACGCAAATTTAATAATCTGCCATTTAAAGTTTTATTATTCTAAAATAAAACTACGACAATATTCCCAGACGACAGCCTAACTGTCAACTAAGTACAATAAAAAGACCATTTATTTCGCTTTTAAAGAGTGAAGTAAATTTTTTTGTAACGATAAATTAACAATATATTCATTTAATACAGAAAATTATTAATTTAATCGATGTTACAGAAGGCTCCTTTATTGTAAAAATATGTGCTGTTCATGTTTTACTAACTCTTTCGTAGTAAGTCAAACTTTATTATCTAAATGCGGTTTAATTTTGCCATTTTGGTTTTTAAATGAACAAATATAAAACATTATAAATATGCAAGCTATATGATGTTCATCAACGTCTGTCCTAAATTACAAGGGTTATGGGCAGCTTATAATTTAATCACAAGTAAGACTGAGCCAACCAAAAGACTAGCAAATTCCTTGGACAATAAGCTGTCATGATGTGGTATTAATTTAGTATTCGAGGCATTATTTTTTTACTATAAAAATATATGACACCCCACTAAAAATGCAAAAGTTAAGTGATACAAAACTAGCCGTTTAATTAAACAACTTTAACTTTCTAACTATTTGAATAAACTTTTTGTAATCGCCCAAAATACCGAGGCACTAATTGTTTCAATTCCAAAAGTGAATTTTAGTGAGGTAGTAATTTTTAAGACAGTAATTACGCACTATTATAATCAAAATCAAGCTTGCTCAACATCAAGAAATACGTATTCAGGTAAATTTTCTTAACCAAAATTAAAATTAGCTTGCTCGTAACAGTGTCCAGTCGAGTTGTTGAAATTGTTTAATGCACTAAAAAAAGTATGCCATTAACTGATTATTGTCTAAGGATTGATCCTTTAGTTCTTTTCTAACCTGATCCAAAATAACTTGTAGTATATTTTTACCATCAATATTTTTATAATATGAATAGGTTAACTGAGATGGGGCTAGATCAAACTCAAACCAGCTGATATGTTTCATCGAAATAGATTAATTGGCACTTGCCAACATAGCTTCTGCAAATTGACTACTTAGATTTTCATAAAGGTTTTAAGGAAAGAAGAATGGAACATTGGACAACGTGGAAAACTTGTCATTGTATTAAAACCTACTGAGGCATAGAACTCATGATTTTTTAAAAGCGCCCACTAATAATTCAGCAATGCTGTGATGCTTTTTTATCGGTTGCTGCTTAAATTCCTTAAGCAAGTCATTATCGGTAATATATTGCCCTGTCGGTAAGCTATTCTCATCTTAACATCATTAAACCCTACAAACTGCAACCCTGACTGTTCGAGCAACTGATACACTTCTAAAATGCTATAAGCACAATCTTGCTCATGTAATAATAAATATACTAAGCCGCTATCTTCACCTTTAATATGATCAACTATAAATTTTATATTATGGAAAAAACCAATGAGTTTCTAGGAGATTTGCCAATATTCTTTTAGTATTTGTCACCTTATTAGACAAATACTCTTCATTCGCGGTAATCATTCTCATTAACTGCTGCATTTGATAATCGCCAATGCGTACATATTTCTCGTATATCATCAAACCCATTGCACCTGAGTCACTCAATAAATTTTTAAGTGAGTGTGGACTTAACAATTGCTCGTCTAAATGATGTAGTACGCCTGTGCAACCTATATGGTAAAAATTACCTATATCCCACTAAATTAGAGTAGTGAGCCATACACCAGTTTATATTGGTCAAATTTCTGCCGTGTTATCTGTTAATTACTCCACTAAAAAAATAACGAATATCCTGTTCCGCTGCCAGCGACTAACACTCTTAATTGATTAAAATCACAACCGGCTTTAAAGCAATAGAAATTGATCAAATCAAGGCGTTCAATACCTATAAACTAATCGACAGATCTCTATGAGCGTAGGTATAACTTTCATATAAATCTCTACCTTTTTTAAATATTGCCTATTACGCTAAGCTACCTTATTATTTAAAGATAAAAATAATCTCTGTTGATCATCTAGATAAAAAATTTCATATTATTTTGGATTTATGTCATTTGTTACAAAACTATTACATACATATTTATATGTGAGAATTATATTCTAGGTTATCTTGCAAAGTACTAATAAAGAAATGTAATGAAAAACGTACAACTTACTAATAATGCTATTTCAGCATTTGCTAAGATATAATTTGTGATACAAGACAGTTTGGTTATCAATTTGATAATTTAGTAGGTTATAAAGCAGTCGTCACTCAAAAATATAACAATGGGGCTCAAAATGTTAAAAATAACATTACTAATTAGCATTACCATACTACTTGGCGCTTGTAGTTCAAGCCAGCCAGGCTATGCTGATAAATCTAAAGAAAATGATGATAAATATACCAAGATGGCAAATGATAAAAAGATGGTATGTGAGTATAGAGCTACGACAGGAAGCCATAGAAAAAAACGCAGTTGTATGTCAAAAGAATTAGCTGACGAAGTAAGAAGAAGAAACCAAGAAGCGCTTAGATCACAAGAAAGTAAAGCCCAAACTAGCGCTGGTTCAACAATTTAGCGATTGAATAAGTGCTAGATTATAATTTACATAGTAATGTGATTGCTAAATAAAGCTTAAGTAGCTTCTGCAGAAAGCTAATCCTTAACTATTGAGTAGTTAGGGATTTTTTATGCTTCAATGTGTCGATAGCATGGTTTGAAATAAGGTTGTTACAATTCGATGGAGAAGCACCTAAATAAGTAAAGAAAACCAACAAAGCTGAAATGCTATTCCATATACTTATACTCCCCGCGGATGTCAGCTTGACTCTTTTCGGTATCGCCCCTTATTCTTAATAAATTCAGTTTATAACATAGTTAGTTTATTTGTCTATTGGTTGATTGTTTATCGAAAATAAAAGAAAAACAGAAAGATAAATACCTTGGTTGTAGTGTGCTCGGAGTGAACAGGAGATACTTATATCAATTGCATTAAATTACTGCCCAATTGCTGTGGTTTAAAATGCCTAATAAAGCAAATAAAAAAGCCATTGAGTCGTTATCAATGGCTTTTATGATTTTACTTAACTAAAACTAACTTAAAAAGCTAATCCTAAAGTTACGTAAACATGACGACCTGACGTGTTATAAGTACGAGGGTCTGTATTATCATTGAAGCCAGTATCTGCATACGGAGGATCTTCATCAAATATGTTATTCAGACCAACAGTTGCAGTCATGTTATCCATGAAGTAACTAAAGCGTGCATCATTAATAATTTGCGCATCAATAGTACGGAAGTCACCGTCAAATGGTTCATCTACTTCACCAATGTAACGAACTGACCATGCTGCAGACCAATCATCGCTTGTGTAGCGAACGTCAGCATTTGTTTTCCATTCAGGGAAGTTACCATCACCACTATTGCGGTAAAAATAACCCGCATTCTCAATTACATCACCATTGGCTTGTGTAATATCATATGTATCATAATAAGTCGTGTCAACGTTGTAAGTTATTGTGCCACCTTCAAGGTCTGTAGAGTAACGAATGTTAAAATCGTAACCAGATGATTCAACACCACCAACGTTAGTTGTGCGGTCATCAATGTCAATTGAGTTACCGTAAAGTGTGCTATCAGCACCGAAACGTATAATTTTATCACAATGCTCGCCAGTTGCTGCACAGCTATCTAGAATTAACTGCTCACCTAACGTACTAATTGCACTCGTAATTTCGATATTCCAGTAATCTAAAGTTAATGACAAACCTTCTACGAAATCAGGGCTATATACGATACCAGCGGTAAGGATATCAGCTTCTTCTGGTTGTAAATCTTGACTACCACCACGCGTTGAAGATAATTGGTCACCAATGGGTTCGAAACCAGCAGCAGGAACACCATCAGCAATACAGAATGCTGTTGGGTTTGTGTTACAAGGATCAATTACTTCTGGGCTGTTGTCTGAAGAACCAGCGAACAAATCAGATGTAGATGGAGCACGGAATGCTGTTGATGATGTACCACGTACCATTAGTCCATCAAATGGAACCCAACGAACACCAATTTTATGGTTAGTTGTATCACCAAACGTATTGTAGTCAGAGTAACGAACCGCTAAATCAACTTCTAATACTTCAGCGCCAACAACACCACTTAAAAGTGGAACATTGGTTTCAAGGAATACTTCATCTACATCGTAGCTACCTACAGTTGATGTACGTGATGAGCCAGATGTAATGCCTAAAGCAATTAACGCGTCAGGGAAATCAGCACCTTTTTCTTCACGATGCTCAATACCTGCTGCGAAACCTACAGTACCAGCGGGTAATTCAAACGCATCACCAAAGATACTTGCAGACATGATTTGCTGTTCGTTAGAACCCACATCATGCGCTTCAAACAACATGTAATCCATCATTTCTTGGCTAATTTCGCCATCTGTACCAGGAGTACCGAAGGTATTTAATGATACACAGCCCGCAATTGGAGCCGCTTCAGTGCCACAAACTACATTACCAAGGTCATCCATAAAAGATGGACCAACAGCTGCGCTAACTTTTTCAAAGTTTACACCGCCAGCACCTTGTGTTGCTGAATCGTTACGACCAAAAATGTAACTTGCTTCCCAGCCCCAACCATTATCAAATTCACCGTCCATACCAATCATAGCACGTACCGTTTCAACGCGGAATTGTGAGTCACGTCCACCAGTTTCAACCATACGACGACGCCAATCAGCAATATCTACTGTATCGCCATTCGAGTCTTTTGGACCGAATTGTTGATTGTAGTAGTTGTCTGCAGAGTAAGTTGCATCACCCCAGCCAAAGAATGCTAATGGTGCTAATGGCAATGGCGCTAGTTTTGTTTTAGAAGTACGACGGTTAAAGCTTAATTCAGTAAATACACGAACAGTATCAGTGATCTCATAAGAGCCTGAAGCATAAATACCGTAACGCTCTTGTGGCGTTAAGTGATAGTTAGCTGGTGCGAAGTTGTAAGTATCTTTATCCCAATCCCAACAGTCATAACCCGCAGCATTTGCTGGGTTAGAAGGATCAGATTGACCTGGACCATTTGCTGCACCATGCGTAAATGAGTTACATGTACCTGTAGGTAATTCCAAAACCGGAGAAGTTAAAATCGGATCACCATTGTCATCTAATTTATACCTTAAATTACCATCGGCATCTTTAGCATGCTGAGTTAAGTTATCTGAGTTAGCTGAGTTTACACCGTTGTAACGTCCCCATGGTGGAGCCGAAGAGCCACCTGGAGTTAATGAACCGTCATCTTCCATACCGTAATCGAATTTAGACCAATCACGATCTCCAGACCATTGTGCGCCCTGCTGGACATAGTATGCGTTTACAACAGCATTACCTTTATCGCTTGAAAAACCTATGGTTAAATCTATATTTTTGGTCTCGCCATCCCTCTCTTCAGTGCCAATATCATAACCTGCATTGAATTCGAAGCCTTCAAAGTCATCACGCGTGATAATGTTTACAACACCACCGATAGCATCAGAGCCGTAGATAGCTGACGCGCCATCTTTTAAAACTTCAACACGTTTTACAATGGCAGTTGGGATAGTACTTAAATCAACTGAACTGTTTGCACCAGTACCAGAGGCAACCATACGGCGGCCATTTAAAAGTACCAATGTACGAGGAGAACCTAAACCACGTAATGAAACACGAATGGCACCTGAACCACCGTTATTGATCGCGGTGTTAGTTGCCGCACCAGCTACAGATGGAATTTCTCGTAAGATATCTCCCATATTAGTGATACCTGATGCAACAAGGTCTTGGCGAGTGATAACTTGAACAGGATTTGCACCTTCCATATCAGCACGCTTAATACGAGAACCTGTTACTTCAATGCGCTCTACGCTTTCAGCTGATTCATCTTCTGCTGAAAATGCAGGTGCTGAAATTGCTGCAGCTGCACCAGCACCAAACATCATGGCGACGCGTACTGCTTTAGCTATTTTGCTATTGTTATACATAAATACTCCCTGGATCACTTTCGTGATACTAGTGTTTAAATTCAAGACTATATTGCCTTGTTGAATTATTTTTGGTCAGATACCTGACCTAACGGTTAGGATATTAAACTTAATATTATTAACAGGTCAACACAAACAGTTACATTTGAATTACTTTAAAAAGAATCCGAAATGCAATTAAACAAAAAATCACTTATAAACAATAAGATAAAAAAATTTATTTTTAAATTTAAACTTACAAAAATAAACATCAACAGATCGCAGTAGCCTTGTTCGCTATAAAAATTAAGCCAAATGCGACAGCATATTAAATTTTAATGATTTTATTAAGAGGGCCAACATTGAATATTATTGACCAAACACACGACTACGAAGCCAAAGTAACACCAAGTCATTTGGTTGATGAATGGTTACCGTGGGCATACATCGCCATCGGCAATTTAAAACGTTTTTGTTAGGCACATTCCATGGCGTATCAGGGAAATACCTGCAGGAATACTTAGATGAGTTCTGTTATCGCTTTAATCGTCGTTTTATCGAAAATAAAAGAAAAACAGAAAGATAAATACCTAATTAAGTAAATAAAAAAGCCATTGAGTCGGACTCAATGGCTTTTTTAGCTTTACTTAATTTAAAAATTATCTTAGAAAGATAATCCTAAAGTAACGTATACATGACGACCTTGAGTGTTATAAGTACGAGGGTCAGTATTATCGTTAAAACCAGTATCTGCATACGGTGGATCTTCATCAAATACGTTATTTAGACCAATAGATGCGGTCATGTTATCCATGAAGTAGCTAAAGCGAGCATCATTAATGATTTGCTTATCAATCGTACGGAATCCTTCACCGAACGTCTCTTTAACATCACCTATATAACGAACTGACCAAGCTGCAGACCAATCATCGCTTGTATAGCGAACATCAGCATTAGTTTTCCACTTAGGGAAGTTACCATCACCACTATTGCGGTAGAAGTAACCAGCATTTTCAATTACGGCGCCATTGGCTTGTGTAATATCATATGTATCATAGTAAGTTGTGTCTACGTTGAAAGTCATTGTGCCACCTTCAAGGTCTGTAGAGTAACGAACGTTAAAGTCGTAACCTGATGAATCAACACCACCAACGTTTGTTGTACGGTCATCAATGTCAATTGAGTTACCGTAAAGTGGGCTATCAACGCCGAAACGAGTGATTTTGTCACAATATTCGCCACTTTTTGCACAACTTGTAAGAATTAACTGTTCACCTAACGTGCTAATTGCACTCGTAATTTCGATATCCCAGTAATCTAACGTTAATGATAAACCTTCAGCAAAATCAGGGCTATATACAATACCAGCGGTAAAGATATCAGCTTCTTCAGGTTGAAGATCTTGATTACCACCACGCGTTGAAGATAATTGGTCACCAATTGGCACAAAACCAGCGGCAGGAACACCGTTAGCAATACAGAATGCTGTAGGGTTAGTAAAACATGGATCTACAACTTCTGGACTGTTGTCTGAAGAACCAGCGAACAAATCAGATGTAGAAGGAGCACGGAATGCTGTTGAAGATGTACCACGTACCATTAGACCATCGAATGGAACCCAACGAACACCAATTTTGTGGTTAGTAGTATCACCAAACGTATTGTAGTCAGAGTAACGAACCGCTAAATCAACTTCTAATACTTCAGCGCCAACAACACCACTTAATAGTGGAACATTTGTTTCAAGGAATACTTCGTCTACTTCGTAGCTACCTTCTGTTGATGTACGCGATGAACCCGACGTGATGCCTAAAGCAATAAGCGCATCAGGATAATCTGCACCTTTTTCTTCACGATGTTCAATACCAGCGGCAAAACCAACAATACCTGCTGGTAATTCAAATGCATCACCAAAAATACTTGCTGACATAATTTGCTGTTCATTAGAGCCAAGATCATGTGCTTCAAAAGTAATGTAATCTAACATTTCTTGAGAAACTTCACTGTCTGTACCTGGAACACCAAAAACATTCAAAGATACACAACCGGCAATTGGGGCATCTACCGTGCCACAAATTACACTTCCAGTATCATCTAAAAATGACGGACCTACAGCTAATGCTACTTTCTCAAAGTTTACACCACCTTGTGCGGAAGTTGCAGAGTCATTTGAACCAAAGATGTAGCTAGCCTCCCAGCCCCAGCCATTATCAAATTCGCCATCAATGCCAAACATTGCACGTACAGTTTCAATACGGTAGGTAGAATCACGACCACCAGTTTCAACCATACGTCGACGCCAATCAGCTATATCTTGACTTTCACCTGCACCATTTTTTGGACCTACAGTCTGGTTGTAGTAGTTATCGGCAGTGTAAGGAGCAGAATAACCAAAGAATGCTAATGGAGCTAAAGGTAATGGTGCTAATTTAATATCTGATGTACGACGGTTAAAGCTTAACTCCGTAAATACGCGAACACTATCATTGAGTTCATATGAACCCGATGCAAAAACACCGTAGCGCTCTGCAGGTGTTAAATGATAATTTGCTGGTGCGAAATTGTATAAATCGGTACTACCAAAGCAGTCATAACCGGCAGTACGGTGATCTGAAGGATCAGACTGACCTGGTCCATTGGCTGCACCATGAGTGAAATCTGTACAACCATCAGCGTCCTCATCAAAACCTCGGAAACGACCCCATGGTGTAGCCGAAGAGCCACCTGGTGTTAATGAACCGTCATCTTCCATACCGTAATCGAATTTAGACCAATCACGATCTCCAGACCATTGTGCGCCCTGCTGGACATAGTATGCGTTTACAACAGCATTACCTTTATCACCAGAAAAGCCAATAGTTAAATCGATATTCTTGGTTTCGCCATCTGACTCTTCAGTGCCGATATCGTAACCAGCATTAAATTCGAAACCTTCAAAGTCATCACGCGTAATAATGTTTACAACACCACCAATCGCATCCGAACCATAGATAGCTGACGCGCCATCTTTTAAAACTTCAACACGCTTAACAATCGCAGTAGGAATAGTACTTAAATCAACTGAACTGTCTGCACCAGTACCTGAAGCTACCATACGGCGACCGTTTAGAAGAACTAGAGTACGTTCAGAGCCTAAACCACGTAATGATACGCGAATAGCACCTGAACCACCGTTATTGATCGCTGTGTTAGTTCCCGCACCAGCTACCGATGGAATTTCTTGCAGGATATCACCCATATTAGAGATACCTGATGCAACAAGGTCTTGGCGAGTAATAACTTGGACAGGATTTGCACCTTCCATATCAGCACGCTTAATGCGAGAACCTGTTACTTCAATGCGCTCTACACTTTCAGCTGATTCATCTTCTGCTGAAAATGCAGGTGCTGAAATTGCTGCAGCTGCACCCGCACCAAACATCATGGCGACGCGTACTGCTTTAGCTATTTTGCTATTGTTATACATAAATACTCCCTGGACCACTTTCGTGATATTAGTGTTTAAATTCAAGGCTATTTTGCCTATTTTTGAATTATTCCTGGTCTTTTGGTCACAGACCTAATTTGCTCTTTTGGTTGTAAGCCTGATATGTCAATGTCAGCTAAGACATCAAACTTAATCATGTTACAAAAAAGTTAACAAGCACGAGCAATACTGTTGCAATTAAGTTACTAGGTCAATACAAATAGTTACGTTTATTGACTTTAGATTAGGAAAATAAGTGAAAACAGCAAAATACCTGCACAGTACTGACTAAAAAACAATAAAATGTCATCCCGAGTGAAACTTACACAAATAAACACTAATACATCACAACTAGCTAGCTCCACATTAAAATTAAACTATATAAAACAATGGATAAAGTTCAATAATAATAGGTAACGAAGAACTGAGTTAAAAAAATAAAATTTTTTGGACGATATAAAAGAATAACCAGTTAATTAAGATAAACTAATAATTACAATTACTTAATAAAAAACACACCTACTGTAAACAAAATGAAACGTTTATCTGTTTTTTATTGATGTTTATTTTATAACTGAGCCAAGTAATACTGAGGAACTATTGTATTACTCGTTATATTAGGTATGGATATTGGTATTAAAGGTTATAACCGAGCCTAAATTATTAGTACCGCAACTCATTAACTACATATTCAAAATATCTAAGTTAGATTTAATTAGTACACAGTAATTAAAAATTGAAAAATAAAGGGCAATCAAATCAAGCATTCTCTGTGGTATAGTTAGCATTAAATTTTATATGCAATAAACCCTATGATTATTGATCCCGTCCTAGACATGAGTTTATGGATAACCTTATGTAGTGTCGGCTTTGTTGCAGGGCTAATTGATGCCATCGCCGGCGGCGGCGGAATGCTAACGGTTCCAACATTACTAACGTCAGGCTTGCCACCACATGTGGCCTTGGGTACCAATAAGCTTGCTGCGTCTTTTGGTTCATTCACCGCATCATTTGCCTTCTATCGTAAAAGACTTTTTAGCCCTAAATATTGGCGATTTGCTATTATTGCTACCGCCATTGGTGCTGTTTTAGGCACCATAATGGTTAATTTTTTATCCGTCGAATTTTTAGATAAGTACATCCCAGTACTCATAGTGATGACCGCGATATATACCTTACTTTCAAGCTCAGTTACTAGTGACATACATGGTTTGCCGTTAAAAACCATGTCGATTAAGTTCAAGCAAGTTGTACAAGGCTTAATACTAGGATTTTATGATGGTTTTGCAGGCCCAGGTACAGGGGCATTTTGGGTAAGCTCGTCTAATGCGATATATAAGATCGATATTCTTTTAAGTTCTGGCTTAGCCCGCTCCACCAATTTTGTCAGTAACTTCTTTAGCTTATTAACCTTTATCTATCTTGGCCATGTTAACTTTGTCTTAGGCATTTCTATGGGAATATTTATGATGCTAGGTGCGTGGGTAGGCGCTCATTGGGCGATTAAATTTGGTAGTAAGTTTATCCGCCCAGTATTTATTACTGTGGTCATTTTAATGTCTGTTAACTTGGGCTACCAAGCTTGGCTGAGCTAAGAAAGGTTACTTATGCAAAGTGCAATTAATAAAATTCACGCCATTCTTGATCAACTTAACGAGCAAGCTCTGCAAGTTGATCAACAAAATAAGCATTCTAAATCGCATAAAATAATTCAAGAAAATGATATTTTTTCTGAAGCATTATTCCTCACCCATAGCGATCAGTTCCACCCTTATATTGTCGAAGTAAAAAATAAAACTAATGAATTGTCTCGATTACTATCAGCTAACAAGAATGCACTTGCACACAGCCGTTTACTGATACTAGAACAGCAAATATCGGCGTTACGTAACGCATTGAATTCAAATAGTGCGCTACATAAAGAGCCAACTCAAAGGCTAGTTGCCATAAAAGCCCGTCGTTATAAAAAAGCGGCTCAAGCGGTAATGCAATCGAGTCACAACTTACATAAAAAGCTCAATGAAACCTTCGAGTTTGAACGCCGATTAGTAGAAATGATCCAAGTGCGTGAACGACAAGGCCACAACACATCAGCGACACAAAAAAAGCAATTTACTGAGGAAATTCTTGCGCTACACCAGCGTCTTGGTCGGTGTCGTCAAGCCATATCTAAATTAGAACGTGAAATAGCCCAAGCTGAAAAATTTTAACTAATAGCTTACTGCCATTAACTTTTTTGATAAAAATTAGTCTAAAGACATAAAAAAGTTGGTGTTTTCATTGCGCTAGCATTACGCTTGAAAATATAGTCATTAAATGAAGCGGCGCCTACATGAAAATTTCTGATGATATTCACAACTACTATGAAAAATTAGTGGATCAGCACTTTGCTACGTTAAAATTAGAAGAAAGCTATGACGCTGAGTTTATAGCCGATTTAGTTTGCGTAGTGTTAAACCAATTACCCACCCGCTACATCCGTCATGAAGTTGATATGGCCTTTTATTTACCCGAATCTGAGCGTTTTGAAATGGAAAGTAATGTCAAAGTAGCGATAGCAAAAGCACTAGAATTTATGAAAGAACACACTCAGTCTGTTAATGAATAAATGATGAAACTCAACTAAATCGGGGCCAGATCTAAAAACTAAACAATTAAATCAACTTGGTAAAGCCTTTGAATATTCCAGAGCTTCCTAATAATCATGCCTTAGCTGTTTTATTGATAACCGTATTGGCATTGTATTTATTTCGTCGAGAAGATACTCCCTTAGAAACCTCCTCACTTGCTGTGATAGCAATTTTAAGTGTGATGTTTGCTGTGTTTCCATTTTATAGCGATGGCAAACACTTTGAGCCAAGCTCTTTGTTCTTTGGTTTTGGCCATGAGGCTTTGATTACCGTGTGTTCCTTGATGATTATTGGTCATGGCATTGTGCGCACCGGGGCCCTGGAGCCTATTGGCCGATACCTGGCTAAGTTATGGAAAATAAGTCCCGCACTATCTTTATTGATCACACTTATTTTAGCGGGCGGGTTAAGTGCCTTTATTAACAATACCCCTGTGGTAGTTTTATTACTGCCTATTTTGATCAGCGTGTCGTTACGCACTAAAACAGACTCATCACCCATGTTGTTACCTATGGGGTTAGCCACCTTAGTCGGCGGAATGGCAACAACGATAGGCACCTCGACAAACCTTCTGGTGGTTAGTATTGCAAAAAATATGGGCGCAGCTGAATTTGGGCTATTTGACTTTGCTAAGCCGGCACTGATGGCTTCAGTCGTTGCTGTACTCTACTTATGGCTAATTGCGCCAAGACTTTTACCCCGTAGAGCACCATCAATGCCTGATACGTCGCCACGTATATTTAGTGCTTACCTCAATATAAACGAAAACAGTCTTGTTAACGAAAAAACCATCACCGAAATAATTGCCTTAACTGATGGCCAAATAAAAATAGAGAGTATCCAGCGAGGGCCCGAAAATCGAAATATTATCCCTTTACCCGATACTTTGCTTGTTGTTGGTGACCGGTTAAAGGTTCATGACTACCCCGATCGGCTAAAAGAATATGAAACCGTATTAGGAGCCACTTTATTTTCTGGCTTGCATAAAGTTGACGACGAGCATCCATTAAAAGCTGAAAAGCAAACATTGGCTGAAATTGTCATCATCGCAGGCTCTGGTCTTGAAGGTCGCACCTTACAACAGGCCAATTTCATTCGTAAACATGCCATAACGGTAGTGGCATTGCACAGAGCAGGTAAAGCCATGGAAATTGGTGCTAATGGCATAGGAAACAGTCGCTTGCAGATTGGCGATGTATTACTTGTGCAAGGAGAAACCGAGCAAATAAGTTTATTAAAATCCCAACCCGGTCTGTTAATAATCGATGGGGCAGAATCGTTGCCACAAACAAAAAAAGCGCCATTGGCTTTAGGCACATTACTCGCCGTGGTTGTTTCGTCGGCACTGGGTATTTTACCCATTGAAATTAGTTCAGTATGTGGGGTGCTGATACTGTTAGTGACTAAATGCTTAGATTGGCAAGAAGCTGCATCTGCGCTTAGTACCCAAGTTATTTTAATTGTTGCTGCATCTTTAGCTTTAGGCTCTGCCATGATGATAACCGGAGGCGCAGAATATATAGCCCAGGTTTTTGTTGCCTTATCTTTTGGTTTACCGCCAGGAGGAGTTTTAGCCGCGTTAATGTTGTTATTAGCCATATTAACGAATATTGTTTCTAACAATGCTGCAGCCGTTATTGGTACACCTATTGCTATTTCCGTGGCTAGCCAATTAAACCTTTCACCTGAGCCATTTATCTTAGCGGTGTTATTCGGTGCTAACTTGAGCTATGCCACACCTATGGCTTATAAAACTAACTTATTGGTGATGAATGCCGGTGGCTATAAATTTTCTGACTTTATGCGTATTGGTATTCCCTTGATTCTACTGATGTGGGTAACACTCTCTCTGCTATTAAATTGGTTATATTTATAAACTTGGTGATGGTAAGGGTTAAGTATAAGATTACCTCAGGTTGCCATTTGATTAATATTTTGCCTCACAAGGTAACTTTATCGCCCTATTTACCTTTACCTAGAACACCACTAAGTGTGGCTAAAATTTATTCTGGTTAGCTGGAAAAATATAAAAGCCATCTCCTTATACACTGAGCGCCCAGTGCCTTTCAAAGAGATTAATAACGATTGTCATCACAACTATAGTGAAACTAAAGATAAATAATTGATAAGAGGTTTAGTGACTAACATGTTAGCTAAAAGTGATCGGCATCGATATTATTCAGTGATGGGGCTCAGTGGTGATGTAGAAAAATTATCACTGGCTGTGTTTGAAATATAAGTCAACCTTGCTATTTTATTCTTTACAAGAACGTATAACGCTGATGTTGTTAACGGTATAGACTCATCGATAAACTAACGGTTTGAGCTATTTTTTTTCGCTAAAACGTAATCATGTAAATACTTTTTTCTGTTTTCACTCATGTTTTCACTCATATAGTGGTGGCTTAACTTTTATAACTTTAACTACTACTATCGTTACCTAGTGATATCATTATTCGCTAAATTAAGGCATAACTTTCATAAAACGTTTAAATTTATCCTGGGCTCTGACCACCCAATGAGGAGTCCCTTCCCCTATCCCTGCCACTTGAATATTTGGATGCATCTTCATCACTGAAGCTATTGCCATTTCTTGTTCAGGGTCGACATCAACAAACAAAATATGCTTACCTTCATGCAATATTTCCTTAAACTGTACAAAATTGATATTAGGTGTTTGAATGCCGATAAGGCCACCCTCCCAAGTACAAAAACCAAGTATAATAATAGACAAGAAAATAAAGGGTATCCAACCCACAGTAGATTCTGTCCAGCCCATAGTATATGAAACCAAGAGAGTGATAATAGCGCCAATAACGCCATAAATAGCACCAATTTTTGTTGAATGGACAACATCTTGTTTCAATACAGACTCTACTGCATGTAAATCATGGGTTTCTACCTCAGTATCATTTTCACTCAGCACATGAATTTGTGAATCAGTAAAACCTTGTGACTTGAGCTCTTTTTCAACTTCTTCAACTTCGTCAATGTCTGCTGTAACGTAAAAGTGTCTGATCATAATCTGTTCCACCTAAAATAGGATGTATAAAGTTGCTATTTACAGCTAGCGTATAACTAATAATAAACAGGCTAAACCCCACAACTGAGCCTACTACGTGTTGAAGTATAGCAGCGATTTTTAAAAGAGCTTTTGGCAGTGAAGCTATCATCACAGATAAATTTTGGCTTAATTTTGATGAGTAATACAGTGCTTAACGAGATGATAGTATGTTGTGTTGGTGCGGATGGTGCGGATAGAGAAAAATATATAATCGCTGATAACTAATTGAAGCTGCTTTATCTAAGCTATGCTTAATAATGTACAAACAGAGTTATTTCGATAAAAAATACTATTACAAGATTACAAATGAGGGGATTTGGGTGACTTCGTTGTGGCACCAATTGCAGCAGCTACGCTTTTCTGGTGTAAGTCATTGATAAAAAACAGTGGTGGCAACCCTAATAGCCACACTCCGGCACATGAGTCGTCTGCTGCGGTTGCTTCCTTCCGGACCTGGCCGAGTTCACAGAGTATCATTGCGGAGGGACCAAAAGGGTCGCCATAGAAGCGTTAAAAATAATTTCCTCTAACGCGCCGCGAATTATGGCTAATCAATGGCTTGGTTGCAAGCGCTAGTTACTAAATTCAGACTGCTTGCAGATTTTTTGCACAAAAATAAGTAAAAACTTGCTTAAATTCGATTAACGCTTGATTTATATCGCCCGTTATAACTACTGCAGGATGAAATCGCACTTCCTTTTTAATAAAATCAAAACTTAAGAGTACCACCAGCACATTCGCTTGCTTGGCGATATGCAAAAATCCAGCTCTCCACTCGCAAATTTTACCAAGAGTTCCTTTCGATGCAATCGCTAAAATAAACTGCTTATTATCTTTAAACTTTATTTAAATATTTGACCAAAAACACCATGGTTATGGTTACATTTAACACCAATGCTACCAAGGACTGTCAATAACGACTTTATTGGCCAACGAAAAATACTGCCCTTAGCGAGAAATCACAGCTTAATATTTAGTGAAAGCATAACCTCGATGCCAACACCCCCAATATAAAGTCTGAGGGGTCGCCGCAATAATAAACTTTTCATGTTGTGGCAACGCTGCAGTAATTTTCCAACCACAGCGCACCATTGCTCGACTGGCGAATCATCTTACAAGAGCATAATTGCGGGTTGCTATACACGCGGTAACCTTGGTTTGATTCATTTAATACTTAACCAGTACTTAACGCGATCTTGCTAGCTTTTCGTTAATTTCTAACAACACTGACTTGATCACAAGTAAGTTTTCTTTACCTAGTCTTAGCAATAGCTTTTCTGCGTCATCTAAAGACTCTAGCGACGGATCTTTATATTTATACATAACGCTAAGGCGCTCTAACTCAGGCTGGGTTTTAGGGATTTCCATATCTAAAACCTTGGTTATAGCATTGTGTAATACTTCGGTAAAATCTTGTTCAGGGTAACCTAACTCACCATAAGCTTGATCAATTAACGGTTTTAGTTCAACGTACCATTTAACTAGCGTTTCACTGTCCATTGAGCGTAAAAGGTCAACGTAGTTGCTAAAACGACGAGTGCTACTTTCATCCCACTGCAATTTAATGCCGTTGTTTGTGGGCTCTTCTAGCGCAGTAAATTTTTCACTCGGTGTAATTAATGGTGTGTGCTCATAAGCTAAGGTACCTTGGCTGAAATTATCAGTAAATACCACAAACCGGCGGATTATATCTTCTGTAACGACCATTTTCAGTAATTCTTTACGCCAAGTTAACGTCGGTAATTTAGTACTAAACCAAGTGTCACTTTCGTCTAATGTTGGTAATAAAATTTCAGGCTCAAGCTCAACAATCTCTTCTTCAACCTGCTCTGTCGTAATTTCTGGTTCAATTAACTCAGGTGTAATTTCAGGTTCAAGCACGGGTGTTTGAACGGGTGCAACGGCAGTGGTAGCGACGGTATCACTACTGTTATCTTCATCTGCAATCACGTAGAAATAGATAACCAAGGCAATAACAGTAGCAATAATTACTGCAATAATGGCCCAAGGCGTTTGTTTTTGTTCAGTATTTTTAGTTGACATAGTAACCTTAACTTTATGTAATACCCATTGTATTAATGAATTGGTTTAAGTAATGGCATAATGAATAATAAATTTTCATATGTAAATTTTCAAAAACATTGCACGTTACTGTGCATCCGCCTGGTTCTCAGGTAAAGCAGCAATAAAGGCCGCATGTTGATTACAATTTTCAGCCACCCGACAAATATTTGGAAATTCACTCATATCAAGGTTAAATCGATAGGCGTTGTATACCTGAGGCACTAAGCAAATATCAGCCATAGTAATGTTATCGCCAAAACAATATTTTCCTGAGTTTACTTTTAACTGCTGTTCAACAGCCAAAAAACCTACATTCATCCAATGATGACTCCAAATAAGTTTATCACTTTCTGGTAGTGAAAAATGATTAACTAGGTATTGTTGTACACGTAAATTATTAACTGGATGCATTTCACAGGCAACATCAAGCGCAAGCGCCTTTACTTTTGCTTTAGCCACAATGTTTTCAGGATAAATAGCCACCGACGGATATTTATCATCTAGGTACTCAACAATGGCAATCGACTGATGCAAAATTACATCTTCATCAATCAAGGTGGGCACTAAACGTGTTGAGTTTAATTCAGTGTAAGCTTTTTTATGCTGCTCACCACCATCTTTAACTAAATGCACGGGAACTGATTCAAACACCAGCCCCTTTAAGTGCATAGCAATTCTTACTCTATACGCAGCGGATGAGCGCCAATAACCATATAATTTCATATCTAATACTCAAATAACTTTTGCAGTAAAACCAATATTGGTCAGTTCACGTTAAATTTTAACTGTTTTTTTATTGATATCGTAGTCACGTAATTTGTTGGCAATAGCCGTGTGACTCAGTCCTAATTTTTTGGCTAATTGTCGCGTACTTGGATAAGCAGGATAAAGTTTTCGCAGTAAATCTGCTTCAAAATTTTTCACTGCCGCATCCAAAGTACCTTCAAAATCTTGCTCAAGATAACCATGCTCCCGCGTATACGCAGGTAAATGCAAGTGCGAGGTTGTAATGATATTGCCGTCAATTAAGGATACAGCTCGAATCAGCACATTCTCTAGTTGTCTAACATTACCAGGCCAAGGGTAGTGTTCAATAAACTCAAGACATTCTTTATCGAAAGAAACATGGGTCTTGCCAACACGTTGACCAAATTTAGCAACAAAAAGTTCCGCTAAAGGCACAATATCTGAACGTCGCTCACGCAACGATGGAATATTAAGCCCCAACACATTTAAACGATAATATAAGTCTTCTCTAAACTCTCCAAGCGAAACCATATTAAGTAAGTCGCGATTGGTTGAACCAATAATACGGACATTAACTTTGATTTCTTTTTCGTCATCAATGCGCCTAAAAGTGCCATCTTGAATGACCCGTAGCACTTTAGTTTGTAATTTGGCTGACATCTCGCCTACTTCATCGAAAAATATAGTGCCACCGTCCGCTGATTCGAATATACCTTTTTTACTTTTTGCTTCTCCAGCAGCGCCAGAGCCAAATAATTCTGTTTCTGCAGCATCGTCAGGTAATGCTGCACAACTTAAGGTCATAAAAGGCTTATCCTTGCGATCACTGGCCGCGTGACAAGCGCGAGCTAATAACTCCTTACCTGATCCTGTTTCACCCACAATCAACATAGAAGAGTCGAGCAAAGCCATTCGCTTTGCTTCGCGTATCAATTTACGCATTGAACTGCTGTTAGACTGGATGCCATTAAAATCATTTTCATTGGCTTTTTTAAAGGCACTAATTTGTTGGCCTAATCTCGCTTCTGATTTTAATATCAGTACTGCACCCGCAAGTACTTGCCTGCCATCACCTTCAGCAATGTGAATAGGGATAATATCGGCGACAAAGTCATCTTCTTGAAATTTAACACGGCGAGTTTGGGCCAGCACTTCTGCACTGCCAAACCAGCGGGTAAAATTAAAACCTTTTAGCCATTGTCCAATATACTCACCAATAATATGCTCAAGCGAGCTACACATTATTTGCGCAGCAATATTATTAACCACACGAATTTGGCCATTATTATCAATCGAGATAAAAGGGTCTGGAAAGGTTTTAACTAAGGTTTCAAATTCATTTCTTTCACGCTCAGACGGCATATAAGGTGTTGTTTTAACATCAATAACGCCATCTATTAATCGCAATTGCGGCATGAAACTTTGCAGCTCTGAAAACTCTAAATCAGGGATATTAATAAAAATTTTCCCTGGTTGTTTTAACTCGATACCACGTAGGTCGATCCCACGTTCAACAAATATTGCTAATACACTTTGCGCAATACCAACTCGGTCCTTGCAACCAATTTCTAAACGCATTTAATAACCTCAAGCAAACAACAAAATCCAATTCCACCATTGTAAACTATTTTTTACAATAAAAAAAAGCCCCCTTTATAGGAGGCTTAGTATTATTGTGTCGTATGAGATTAAAGAAGCTGATCGGTTTTGGCCGCACAAATAAAGTCATTCTTATGCAGCCCTTTAATAGCATGGGTCCACCAGGTAACTTTTACTTTACCCCACTCTAATAAAATGGCTGGATGGTGAAATTCTTTTTCTGCTAATTCAGACACTTTATTTGCAAAAGCCCATGCTAGTTTATAGTTTTTAAATTTATAAACACGTTCTAGCATCATAATACCGTTATTCACTTCAGGTACCCAATCAGGTATTTGAGCCAATAAACTTGCTAATTCGTCATCGCTAACCTTTGGTGCATCTACCTGGCATGCTTCACATTGTTGATTTGATAATTCGCCGATCATAAAAATTCCTTAACTTACTTTTGAAGTTGTTTTTAATTCAAATTTAGCTGGATGTAGACCTATTTTTTTCGCTTGTTCTACCAACACCATAATATCTTCTACGCTTAATTTTCGTACCTCATCGAGATCACTAACTTTGGTGAGCATAAAATAAACCGGTTGCAAAATATCAATGCGATATTGTGTCCGTAAAACATCTAAAACATCGAGTGGTTTTCTTTCAACATTTTTATCATGTAATGCGTATTCTGTTTCAGTTGGAGAAGACAAAATACCACCACCATATACACGTAGACCTTTAGGGGTATCAAGTAAGCCAAACTCTACGGTAAACCAATAAAGCCGAGCTAAAAACACACGGTCTTCCTTCGAAGCATTTAAACCCATCATGCCATAAGCTTGAGTATAATTAGCAAACGACGGATTAGTCAGTAAGGCACAGTGACCGTATATTTCATGAAATATATCGGGCTCTTCTAAATAGTCAAACTCTTCTTCGGAGCGAATGAAGGTCGCAACAGGAAATTTCTTTTCTGACAGTAAGCGGAAAAACTCACCAAAACCAATCAGTGCTGGCACAGGTTCACAGCTCCAACCCGTTTCTGCCCTTAATACCTGACTAACTTCTTCTAGTTGAGGAATACGATCAAGTGGCAGATTTAACTTACTTAAGCCGGCGATAAATTCATCACATGCAGTATTTTGTACTGTTGAAAGTTGTCGCGTAATTAACGCTTGCCAAATTTTATTTTCTGCTGCTGACCATGCAATGTGACCATGTTCATCTGCAACCTTAGAAACATACTTACTCGCCTTCGCCATTCGTTTAACCTTATTGAGTGAATATCAATTTTATTATTAATTTTGTTGTTAATTTAATTTTGATATTTAAAACTACTTTAGTTGCCATAATCATAAGACAACACCAATAGAAAAAGCACGACTTTCAAAGTGGCTATTTTTTCACCAGAACAATAAGGCTGTAAAAATTATTTTACATCTAAATATACAGTTAAAAAATTTATGTTTACTTTCAGTGACTTGCTAGCTCCTCTTCACCAATGATTGCACTTGGCTGACAATCTGTTGACGAATATGCCCAAGCTTTGGCGCATCATCGGTAAAAGGAATAGGCCGACATAAATGCATGGCTTTGAGCCCCAATCGGGCGGTTAACATACCTGCACCTAGACCTTGTGCCATACGCGCTGATAATTTTCCTAACAGCTCTGCGCCTAACAGATCTGCACCTAAATCAGCCACTAATTCACTTGCGCCGGCATAAGCCATGTTAATAATCACTTGTTTAATGAGTTTAACTCGGCTCCAGTAACTTAGTTTTAAACCATATAAAGCGGCTATTTTATTAACCAAACGTAAATTTCGCCATAACATCAGTAACATATCAATAATGGCGATCGGACTTAGGGCCACTAAAACAACTGACTCTGAAGAAAATTTTGCAATTTCTTTCAATGCTTTTTGATCCACTTGAGATAAAACGTTGCGAGCATATAACTGCATTATTTCAACATCGTTGTACTCTTCAAGGTTTAACTGCTGCCATGAACTGTGATCAAATTCAGCTAAGTCAACCGGTAAACGCTGAGATATTTTATTACAAAGGCTGGTGGCATCAACTTGGCCTTCTTCATTGATAATATCTTGTGCTTGTTGTTTAAGATTTTGCTGATATTTAAACTGCCTAAGCCCAGCAAATTCGCGCCACACACTACGGCCGCAAATAAGTGATAAACCAGCCAGTAAGATAGCGTACAAACTGGCGATTATCGGCGATTGACTGAAGCCATTAACAAAAAACTGTACCGCTTCAACCGCCACTAAAGTAACAAAAACCACCCCTAGTGTACGCCAAAGCCAGCTTGGTTTTTTGCTGGTAATAACGCTATTATCGTCAACCGTTTCTACTTGCTCATCACAAACCCAATCCTGCTCATTAACAATAATTTGCTGGGTGTTTTCTGTTGTTGGTTTGTCGGAAACATCAACATCAAATAATATTTGTTGTTGATGTTTTTCTTTCTTTTCGGTCATGTTAATTTATCTCCAAGCAAAAACTGCAACATTTGATCCATACGAAGATGCGGTAAACATTCGTCACTACTAGCCGGTTCAATCGGCGAAAAAGCAATATAGTTAAAGGCTTGCTTTTGCCAATAATCAAGCGTTGGAATACTCGCCGGCACCGCACCAGGAAATAAGGTCATCATTTGGCCATTACTTAATTGACGACCTTTAATCACCGGAATATTTTGGCCTTGATACAGGCTTTTGCCTACTTTGGTTGCTTTAACCGAGGCAATAGCGATTGTTTTCATTTTAATGGCATCAAAACTCAGCGCTTGCTTAGTTTGAAAAACCAGCTTATTGAGCAAGGAAACTAAATTGCCGTGCTGTTCAGGTGTGACATGGTCGGCCTTAGTGGCGGCAAAAAGTAATCGATCAATTTTTGGCGAAAATAAACGCGACAGTAAACTCGATTGCCCATATTGAAAGCTTTCCATGATCATTGCCATGGCATGTTGTAAATCTGCAAAACTTTCTGGGCCTTTATTTAATGGCGTTAAACAGTCAGCAAGCACAATTTGTCGATCAAAATTAATAAAATGCTCTTGATAAAAACGCCGCACTACACGCTCTTTATATTCAATAAATCGTGCGCGCAACATGCCGATATAACAGTCGTCTTTAGCATTTTGATAGTCATTACTGTCGATATCGTCAAATCCACTATAAGGAAAAAACTGCAGTATTGGCGCATCTTCTAACTCACCGGGTAGGATAAAACGTCCCGGTTGAATAACAGACAAGCCAAGTTGATGACGAAAGAGTAACAGTAAGTCGGTATATTCTTGTGATAGTTGCGCTAAAACGGCTTCGTCAACACTGGCAAAGGCATCAAACTCAGCCAATTTATCGAGAAAGCCCTGTGCATGTTCACTTCTGGGTGCCTGCTTAAGGAGTTCCATTGTCTGTTTCGACCATTGCTCAAATGTTAACGACAACATAGGTAAGTCAAGCAGCCACTCGCCTGGATAGTCGGTAATATCAATATAGAGCGTTGCCGACTCCGTAGCATACTTTAATAACGAGTCTTTAGGTTGATAACGCACGGCTAAGCGTAACTCGCTAATACCGTTAGTCGGTTTTGGCCATTTTGGCGGCGACTGACACAAAGCTGATAGCGCCCCGTCATATTCAAATCTTGAAATATGAAGATGCTTTTGTGGCACCCGTTTAGCGGCAATGTAACGACCTTGATGGACCACATTAAAAAAACTGAGCTGCGAATTATTACCTTCGTTGAGTAACTGATTCACTAAAGAGGTAATAAAAGCAGTTTTACCACTGCGGCTGAGCCCGGTTACAGCCAGTGTAATATGTTGGTCGATAGAACGATTAACGATATCGCTGGCTTTTTGTTTTAACTTGTTTAACTGAGCTTTATTAATAAATGCCATACTTAAATGCTATCTTTTTATTTTCAATACGTTGAAGGGAGAATACTTGTCTTAACAATACTATTATTGCCGTAGATATTAGCGGCTTTTACATTGAGATAACAGTGCTACAACGGCTTTATCATTAAGTTACCACTATAAAAAAAGCGGCCTAGCCGCTTTTTTTATAGTTGATTAATCTCTCGTGACACCGTAAATTCTGGTGAGGTGACATAGCGTTCAATCACTTGTAGTTCCAGCTCTAATGTCTTGAACTTGCGCCTAATGTCCTGAAATGCTTGTTTAGGCGGCTCACCTGCTTGCCAAATTCGCGATTTCACTTTAATCGACTCATGGGTGATGTCTTCATCAAACCCTTGTTGTTCTGACGCTTGCTGCTTAGACTGCTGCTGACCAGCCTGACCATGGCCAAAATGACCTCTTTGAGCGTTACGGCTAACATGGCCTACATTGGCAGGTTTTTTATCTAATATAAACCAAGCGGCAATATAAATAACAATAAACCAACCCATACCTAACAACACACCAGAAACCACGAGTATACGAACCAACCAGGATTCCCAGCCAAAGTAATCGGCAATGCCTGCACAAACACCGGCTACCTTTCCTTGGCTAGTATTTCGATATAACTCACCTCGTGATTTGCCGGTCATCATTTGTTTCTCCACTCGGGTGTTTCAACATCTAAAATAGCTTCTAAGGTTTTTATTCTGTCAGCCATTTTATCGGCGAGTTCAGACAACTCAGTCAGTTGAATATACTCTTCTTCACTGAAACCCTGGCTAATTTGGCGTTTACTACGATAATGCAATATCAACCAAATAGGCGCCACGACGACCATGAATATAATTACTGGGGCGATGATAATCTCCTCCACGATTTTCTCCTTTAATTGCACCTAATTAAGGCATATATTCTTAATCTATGATTATTTATTTTTAGTCTCTGATTTCATTTTAGCTTTTAATTGCGCTAATTCATCATCAACTTTTTCATCTGAAGCCAACTCTGAAATTTCATCAGCCAATGACTTGCTGCCCATATCATAAGATTCGACTTGTGCCTCTATACCATCAATTTTACGCTCGTAGCGGTCAAAGCGGCTGAGCGCGTCATTAACCTTATCGCTGTCAATATTCTGTTTCACTTTCAGGCGTGAATTCGCTGTTTTTTCGCGCATAATAATCGCTTTTTGGCGCGACTTAGCATCGGCTAATTTGTCTTGCAACTGTGAGATTTCACTTTGCAATTTAGCAATATGGCTATCTACGCGACTTAACTCTTCACGCAAGGTACCGGCGCTTTCAACACATTTTTTCTTTTCCATTAATGCTGCACGCGCTAAATCTTCGCGATCTTTACTTAATGCTAGCTCAGCTTTTTCTTGCCATTGTGATGCATCCGCTTCAAAGCGACTAGCTTGGCGTGCTAGTTCTTTTTTATCTGCTAAGGTTTTTGCTGATGAAGAGCGCACTTCAACTAACGTGTCTTCCATTTCCTGTATGATTAAGCGCACCATTTTTGCAGGGTCTTCTGCTTTGTCTAATAAGTTGTTAATATTAGAATTAATGATATCTGTAAACCTTGAAAAAATACCCATATTTACTTCCTCGTTCGAAAAGTGACTTAATTGTCTTAGGTTTTACTATTCACGTTCTACGCCAAGTTTTTATAACACTATAATATATTGATTAATAATGCTTTATTATTATTTAAAAAAAGGCTTTTCTCTAAGCCGTTAATAAAATACACTATTTGTTAGTGAAAAAAACCAATTATTAGGTCAGTTCATGACACGTTTTAAACAACAAGATAATCTCATTGGCCAATCTAACAATTTTTTAGAGGTGCTTGAGCAAATTTCACAGATAGCACCGTTAAGTAAGCCTGTGCTGATCATCGGTGAACGCGGCACAGGTAAAGAGCTAGTTGCGGCCCGTTTACATTATCTATCTAAACGATGGGATCAAAATTATCTCAAACTTAATTGTGCGGCGTTGAATGAAAATTTATTAGAAAGTGAATTATTTGGTTATGACAGTGGTGCCTTTACTGGTGCTAGTAAGCGTCATGAAGGTCGTTTTGAACGCGCAGATAATGGCACTTTGTTTTTAGACGAAATCGCCAATACTACTGGCTTAATTCAGGAAAAATTATTACGTGTTGTAGAATATGGCGAATTTGAACGTGTTGGCGGCTCAAGAACCATTAAAACTAATGCTAGATTAATCGCAGCAACTAACGAAGACTTACCGTCAATGGCCGCAGCAGGCGAATTTCGTGCCGACTTGCTTGATAGGTTGGCCTTTGACGTGATCACCCTGCCGCCTTTACGCGAACGTTTAGACGATATATTGGTATTAGCTGAACACTTTGCTATTAACATGGCGCGCGAACTTGAATTTGAGCTTTTTAGTGGTTTTACCGCAAAAGCAAAACGTGCCTTACTTGAATATCATTGGCCGGGTAATATTCGAGAATTAAAGAATGTAGTAGAACGCAGTGTTTATCGCTGTAATAATCCACACTTACCTGTACATGAATTAGTCATAGATCCATTTGAGTCGCCTTATCGCCCTTCTAAACGTATGAAAACTCAAGATCGCATCATAGCGACACCTGTTGCACAACCCAATGAAACAACGACAACTCCGGTTAAAGTAGAAGAAAAAATTCAACCAAGCACGCAAGCGTTACAATTCCCGCTGTCATTAAAAGATTTATCACAAAACTATGAAGTCGACTTGATCAAGTCGGCATTGGCACATTGCCAATATAGTCAAAAGAAAACCGCTGACGCCTTAGAATTAACCTATCATCAGTTAAGAGGCTATTTAAAAAAATATAATCTACTCGATTCAAGTAGTGCAGACGAAGAATAAAGATTAGCTATGGCTTACTCTAAACTTACATACTATTGCCGCTTTGCACTATTGATATTGGTGTTGTCAGGCTGTGATTCAAACGAAGCACTTTCGTTAAGTAAAAAAAGTATTATCTATTGTAGTGAAGGTCCTCCTGAAAGCTTCAACCCCCAAACGGTGTCCTCTGGTACGACAATAGATGCCACGTCACATCAGTTATATAACCGTTTGATTGAGTTTAGCCCTATTGATAATGCGATTATACCTGCTATTGCTAAATCTTGGCATGTGACACGTGACGGAAAAATGATAACTTTTTATCTTCGCAAAGATATTCAATTTCATCAAACTAGCTATTTTATGCCAACAAGGGCGCTTAATGCTGACGATGTGCTGTTTAGTTTCAATCGTATGTTGGATATCAACCATGAATATCACCCGATATCAGGTGGCAAATATCCATTTTTTCAGAATGCTCAATTAACCAGTTTGATTGATAACATAGAAAAAATTAATGACCACACCATTCGCTTTCAACTTGCACATGCTGACAGTTCATTTCTTGCTAACATTGGTGGTGATTCAGCCGTTATTTTATCAAAACAATACGCCGACAAATTAGTCGAACTTAACGCTATGCAAGAAATAGATATGCTCCCCATTGGTACGGGGCCCTTTAAGTTTAAACAGTATAGTTCAGGGGCTTTTATTCGTTATGAACCTCATTCAAATTATTGGCGAGGTAAGTCAGAACTTAAACAGCTCGTTTTTGATATAACTCCTAGAGATACTGCTCGCTTAACTAAGTTATTAGCCGGTGAATGTGACGTAATTGCCTACCCTATTGCACATGAAAAAATTAAACAACACCCCAATCTCATTTTAGAATCAGTGATATCTTTCAATGTCGGTTATTTTGGCTTTAATACCCGTAAACCACCCTTTGACAATCCTTTAGTACGCAAAGCTTTATCCTACGCTATTAATAAGCAAGCAATTCTAGAGGCGGTTTATACTGGCCAAGCAGAAGTTGCTAACGGCATTATTCCAAACTCTTCTTGGGCTTATGATGCAAGGATAACAAGCCAAGACTATTCAATAACTACTGCACAAGAATTATTAACGCAAGCGGGTTATAGTAATGGCTTTTCTATGGATTTATGGGCAATGCCTGTGCAGAGATCCTACAACCCAGATGCTATTACGATGGCAAAACTTATTCAGGCTGATTTACAAAAAATAGGGGTAGAGGTTAATATAGTGTCAGGTTATGAATGGTCAACTTTTTTACGAAAGGTTTCTGAAGGTGAACATCAAAGTGTGCTATTGGGTTGGTCAGCTGACAACCCTGATCCCGATAACTTTTTTTCGTCATTACTCAGCTGCTCTTCTGCCAATAATGGCAGCAATCGCACCTTTTGGTGTAATAAAAAATTCGATCAGCTGATCCAAAAAGCGCTAAAAACAAATAACATTAATAAACGAAAGGCCTATTATTCAAAGGCGTTAAAATTGATCAATGAAGAAGTACCTTTAATTCCCATTGCTCATTCAAAAAGGTATCAAGCACGGCATAATAGTGTAAAAGGTACTGTGTTGCGCGCAATCGGTGGAGTTGATTTTAACGGGGTTACAAAAAACTAATATGCTAATTTTTACTCTGCGTCGTTTTAGTTTATTCTTTTTTACCTTGTTGTTATTAACAATGTTGTCATTTAGTTTGAGTTTTTTATTTCCTGGTGAGCAACTCATTAACCTAACTGGCCAAATAAGTGCTTCACCAGAGCAGCTAGCGATTTTAGCTGATGAATATCAACAGCAATCGGGTTTACTGGGCCAATATGTCAGTTATTTGAAACACCTATTTCAAGGCGACATGGGTTATTCAATGACCAGCCACCTACCGATTTCAACCGAAGTACTTAACCGTTTACCTGCAACGGTCGAGTTGGCCAGCGTTGCTTTGTTAGTGGCAATGTTTGTTGGTATTCCCGTTGGCTTTTGTGCTGCGATTTACCACCGAAAAGCGGCTGACAATTTAATATTGACCATTGCAATGATTGGCTACTCAATCCCAGTTTTCTGGTTAGGCATACTCGCTATATTGGTGTTTTCTATCCAATTAGGTTGGTTTCCTTCTTCTGGACAAATCAGTCTTTTGTTCGAAATTAAACATATTACCGGTTTACAGTTAATTGATATTTTACTCAGCGACAGTCCGTATAAATGGCAAGCTTTTCAAGATGCCACTCGACACCTTATATTACCAGTGATTGTCGTAGCATTAGCACCCGCCACCATCTTTATGCGCTTAGCACGCTCAGCCATGCTCGAAGTTTTAGACACTCATTACATTAAAGCGGCAAAAGCAAAAGGTTTAACCTTTAGTCAAATTATTTATCGTCATGCTATGCGTAATGCTATTATTAAAGTTATCAGAGATATAGGGTTACAATTTGCTAATTTAATTACTATAGCCATGGTGACAGAGGTTATTTTTAGTTGGCCAGGTATCGGCAGTTGGTTAATCGAAAGTATATATCAGCGTGACTATACGGCTATTCAAGGCGGGCTTATTGTGCTTTCAAGCTTTATATTCATTGTTCATATTATTATAGATTTAGTCTACGCAGCGCTTAACCCTTTAGCTCGGGAGCCTCGTCATGGCACGTGATAAAATATACTTAGAAGAAGAGTTCCCAACCCCACTGGTGCAATTGTGGCATAATTTTAAACAACCTCCTGTTGTTATGATTGGGTTTTGCTGTTTTTTATTTTTAATTGCGCTGGCAGTATTAGCCAATATCATTACGCCGTATTCCTCGGTGGAAAACCATTTAGACCACTTATTATTACCCCCGGCATGGAGTGATGATGGCGATGTCAGCTTTTTGCTTGGTACGGACAACCTAGGTAGAGATATGTTGTCGCGTTTAATTCAAGGTACCTCATTAACTTTTGGCTTAAGTATTATTGTGGTTATTGCCTCTTTAGCCGTTGGTGTGGTTATTGGTTCACTATCAGCCTTAACAACGGGTATCAAATCTAGCTTTCTTAACCATTTTCTCGATGTTATTTTATCCATTCCTTCCTTACTTTTAGCGATTATCATTGTTGCCATACTCGGTCCTGGTTTAGAGAACACCTTGTGGGCCATCATTATGGTGTTAATACCGCAATTTGTGCATGTAACCCGCAATGCCGTTAAGGAAGAGTTTGCCAAAGACTACGTACTGGCATCACGTCTTGATGGCGCTAGTTCGATTAGGATTTTACGTTATTCTATTTTTCCCAATATTATCGAAAAATTAATTAGCCAAGCAACACTTGCTCAATCAGCTGCTATTCTCGACATTGCAGCACTAGGTTTTCTTGGTTTAGGTGCACCGATTCCTATGCCAGAATGGGGAGCCATGCTAGCTAATGGCATTGAGTTATTTTACATTGCTCCTTGGACCGTTTATCTACCCGGCTTAGCTATTTTATTTTCGGTTATCGCGACAAACTTGGTCGGTGAAGGCATGCGTCATGCCCTAAAAGTGCGCAAGGAAAACTAATGAACTTAATTGATATTCGCAACCTTTCCATAAAACTGCAGACTTCAACAAAGCCAATATTTGCTGTCGACCGAGTAAACCTGACCATGAAAGAAGGTGAGGTTCGTGGTTTAGTCGGTGAATCTGGCTCTGGAAAATCGCTATTAGCACAAGCGATTGTCGGCGTGTTAGATGAGAAGTGGGAAGTTGATGCCGACCGTTTTCATTGGCGCGGCAACGACTTAATGCGGCTATCTGCTGAAGAAAGAAAAGCAATTATATCAAAAGACGTCGCCATGATTTTTCAAGAACCTATGGCATGTTTAGATCCAACCACCACCATTGGCGAACAATTAGAAGAAGCGGTAGATGTTGAGCAACTAACTGGCTATTTTTGGCAAAAAAGACAACAGCGAAAACTCGCTGCTATTAACTTGTTGCATAAAGTTGGTATCAAGCAGCATGAAGTCTGTGTGAAGAGCTTTCCTCATCAACTAACCGATGCATTATGCCAACGAGTAATGATCGCAATGGCCTTAGCACGTCGTCCTATGCTTCTTATTGCTGATGAGCCTACTGCAGCAATGGAAAGTACCAATCAAGGCCAGATATTTCGTTTGTTAGCGAGCCTGAATCAGCTAAAAAATATGTCAATATTATTAATAAGTCATGATTTAGAAAATGTTACCCATTGGACCAACACTATTACCGTGATGTATAGTGGCCAATTTGTTGAGGCAGGTACCACAGAGCAAATTTTTAACCAACCTTATCATCCCTACACCCGTGCCTTGGTCGACAGTAGCCCAAAAGCTAACCGAATGATCCCAAATAAATCTCGACTAATGACATTGCCTGGTAGTATTCCTACTTTGCAACATTTACCAATAGGCTGCCGATTAGGCCCAAGGTGCCCGCGAGCACAGCAAAAATGTGTACACGCGCCAAAAATTAAAAATTTTCATAGCCATCAAGTCAGTTGTCATTTTCCACTGAAGGATAACTATTCGTGAGTGATGTTTTATTACAAGTCAGTAACCTGAGTAAAACCTATAAAGATAAAAATTATTGGTTTAATCGTAAATGCGTCACGGCACTTGAGCCTTTATCTTTTGATATTATGGCGCATAAAACGCTCGCTATTGTAGGCGAAACAGGCTCTGGAAAGTCTACGGTTGCGAAACTACTAGTTGGCGCTGAATTGCCAAGCACTGGTCACATTCGTTTAAATGGCCAAAGCTTAGAACCTGGTAACTTTAAGCAACGTTGCCAACATGTGAGAATGATTTTTCAAGACTCAGGCACCACCTTAAATCCTAGTCTGACGATAGAACAATTATTAGATGAACCACTGCAACTCAACACCAACCTAAATGAAACTGAGCGCCATCAGTTGATCCGAGAAACCTTGCAAAAAGTTGGTTTATTAGCTGAACATATGAGCTTTTACCCTCATATGTTTTCAGGGGGTCAAAAGCAACGTATTTCATTAGCACGTGCGATCATATTAAAACCACAAGTGATCATTCTCGACGAGGCTTTAGCATCACTCGACCCATCTTTACGCTCACAAATGATCAACCTACTGCTCGATTTACAGCAACAAATGGGGCTGGCATTTATCTTAATCTCTCATAACCTTGGCATTGTCAGACACTTTAGTGATGAGATGATGGTACTAAGCAAAGGTGAAGTGTTAGAGTTTGGTAAAACTGCTGATATTTTGCAAAAACCTAAACACAAGTACACTAAAAGGTTAATAATGAGCCAACGTTTTCAACTGCTACATCGTTAGCTATAATTGCCAATTACTTGGTCTTAATAATTATAAGTAAGGCAAATAAGTTATCTGTTATAGCAAACTGATCACTTTATTTTTTTAAATGAACTACCTACACCTACCTAATAAACCACTTCTTTTTGCACAATTACATAACTTAGTTATAGAATAATCAACCGGATTATTGTTCAGCATTTATGCTACCTGATGTTATACCAGTGTCATTAAATTATTACCCACTTTTGTGGATTAACCAATAAAACTTAAACCCTAAGAAGCAAAAAACCAGCCTATTGGCTTAATGCCGATCATTTAAGCTAAAACAGATCGGTTGAACGATCATCTAGACCCTGTATAAAGGCTTCTAAGTTTACTTAGAAGCCTTTATTTTTATGCAAGTATCACAAGCCCTAGACATTATTAA
>NZ_JACGVK010000122.1:0-9368 GCF_014077185.1 Colwellia sp. MB02u-10 | reverse complement strand
CATTTATATTTATATTTATATTTATTTATTTATTTATTTATATATATAACGATTTAATTTTCTCTAAGCGCCATATCTTTAGCGCGTAAAATAGGGTTTAAAATATATTCAAGTACGCTTCTTTTACTCATAATCACATCCACAGAAGTCAACATTCCAGGAATGATAGCCATATCCTTTTTGTCTTTACTATGAATCTTCGAATCTTTTGTCTTGATTCTTATTATGTAAAAAATATTGCCTTCCTCGTCTTGGGTTGTATCTGCACTAATATGCTCCACGGTGCCAGTAAGACCGCCATAGCGAGTAAAGTCATATGCGGTGATTTTGACCATAGCTGGTAAACCAATATGAATAAAACCAATATCTTTAGGTAATATTTTTGTTTCAATTAACAATTTGTCTTCCGTCGGTACGATTTCCAAGAGCGCTTGCCCAGGTTTAATTACGCCACCTAAGGTACTGATATAAACTGTGTTAATCGTCCCGACCACAGGAGAGCTAATCAATGCTTTTTTAACTTTATCTTGAACGCCCACCTGCGCTTCCGTGATACGAGAGTATTTTGACTGTAACTCATTAAGTTGTTCACGAGCATCTGAACGGAAGTTAAGTACCTCTTCACGACGTTTTAAAACCGCTTCCTCAAATGCTGACTGCTGTTTAGATTTTATCGTACGCAGTGATTTTAATTCCCCCTGGGCATCATTAAAGGTTCGCTCTAGTCTCAATAGATCAACTTCTGGTACGATATTTTTTTCTGCCAGCGGCCGAGTTAACGTAAGCTCTCTATTTAGTAGCTTCAAACTAGCTTTCAAAGTTCCTATCTTTAAATCCTGATTTTTTATTTCTTGTTGCCTTTGTATTATTTGATACCCTTGTATGGCCAATTTATTTTCAAGATTGTTAAGCCGACCATTATACTCATCCTGTTGATATAAAACCAATTTTGGGGAGTTTTCATTTACATCATCAGGAAACTTTAAGCGCAACTTACTAATATTAATTTGTAATTTCCAGTTAGGTACATCAGTAACTAAAATACTGGTTAATTCAGTTTGTAAGCGAATAATATCTGCGCGTAGCGAATCCACTTCTTTATTCTGCTGTGCCATATCAGAGCGAAAACGAGTGTCATCAATACGGGCCAACAGTTGACCTTTTTTAACTGACATCCCTTCCTTAACGTACAGTTCCTGTAAAATCCCACCATCAAGGCTTTGAATAATTTGCATCTGGGTTGATGGAATCACTTTACCTTCTCCTCTGGTGACACGATCCAATTCCGCAAAATAGGCCCAAACAAAAAAGCAGACAAATAGTGCCGCTAATGACCAGATGATTAAACGATGAATACTCGGTGCTTGTGTTAAAATAGCACCGTAAACATCGTCCGCCATTTCTAGATCTTCTTTAGTTATTTTCATTGTTTTACTGCTGCGGCTAATGCGCCACTTTTAAGCTTCGCAAGGATTGATTCCTTGTCACCATCGGCTACTAAACGGCCATTATCTAACACAATGATGCGGTCAACTAATGTTAAAAGATGCATTTTATGAGTAATTAATATTAGCGATCTGTCTTTAGCGGTTTGTACCATAGAACGCATAAACTGTCGCTCAGCTCGCGCGTCAAGGCTTGCCGTCGGTTCATCCAACAACAAAATTTTCGGATCATTTAGAATTGCCCTTGCTAAGGCTACAGACTGGCGCTGCCCACGTGACAAAGATTTCCCCCCTTCACCTACCTGTAAATCTAACCCTTCTGATTCAAGGTCGGTAAACATTGACACGCCGGATAATTGAGCAGCACGCATCACTTGATATTCAGTTACCTGGCGCGTGCCAAACAATATATTATCTTTAATTGAACCATGAAACAAAACGATATCTTGGGCTAGATAACCAAAATTACGGCGCAAATCACTGGGGTGGACCTGTCCTTGATGTAAACCATCGTAGCGCATACTGCCGAGCGTAGGTTTAAACAAACCTAATAACAACTTTGCCAAGGTACTCTTACCTGAGCCATTGCGGCCGATAATAGCTATTTTTTCTCCTGGTCTGATTTGTATCGATAAAGGATGTAAGGCAGGTTTACTACTGTTAGGGTAACTAAAGCCAATATTTGCAACCGCAATATGGCCTTCTAATTGAGGCCGACTCGGTAATTGCCCCTTATTTTCAAATTCATCCTCTTGCCCCATAATGCCATCAAGCTGTCGCAAAGAGGTCACGGTTTGATTATAACGAGTCATTAACGCAGCCACTTTTGCCATCGGACCAACTGCACGGCCTGTTAACAACACAGCAGCAATAATTCCACCCATTGAAATCAAGCCATCAGAAACGCGATATACACCGAGCACCAGTACCGCAACACTGCTCATCTGCACAATAAAACTGGAAAAATTGGTCACTGAATTAGTGATCATTTTTGTTTTCAGCTGCCAGTTTGAGGTGTGGCCCAGCATCTGTTGCCAGGTATTTTGTACGACACCTTCTGCCCCATTGGCTTTAATCGACTCCAACGCAGATAAACTTTCAATGAGATGCCCGTGACGCAAGCCAGAGAATTTATTACTCTCTTCAATAGCAAAACTCAATTTTGACTGCTTCATTAATGCATAACCAATAATTAGCACGCTAGCAACAATAGAAAACACCGCTAAATCGCCGGCCACTAAATAAATAATAAAGATAAATAACAAGGAAAAAGGCAAATCCACTAATGCAGTAATGGTTGCCGATGATAAAAACTCGCGAACACTATCAAACTCACCGAGCTGCTTGGCCATGCCTCCCACACTGGGCGCACGCTTTTCCAGCGGAATATTAACGGCTTTGGAAAAGAGCTTGGAAGAGACTTGAATATCAATCTTTTTACCGGCCATGTCGATTAAATAGCTGCGCAACTGCTTTAAAATCAGATCAAATATATAAGCAATTGAAGCACCAATCGCTAATACCCACATGCTTTCAAAGGCCAGATTGGGTGCCACTTTATCGTAAACATTCATCACTAATAAGGGGGAAACTAGTGCAAAAATATTGACTAAAACTGAAGCGATTATAACGTCGCGATAGATCGGGGCCGACTCGCGGATATGGTGCAATAACCAATGTTTTTTGGTACCGCTAATATGGACATCAAAATCACGATCAACAGCGTATTTTTTCTTAATTAAAAACAAATAACCGACATAAATAGACTCTAATTCCTCCACGCTAATGTGTGTTTCGCCGCCTGTTTCAGGCATAGTCAGGATTACTTTATTTGACTTAATGTCGAGTGCTTGCAATATGCACGCTTTTTGATCTTTAAGTAGTAAAATGCAAGGTAATAGCATTTTTGGAATACTATTTATGTTTTTACAGCTTAATTTTGCAGTTAATTCTGCACGGGCGGCCGCTTGTGGTAATAATTCAGGAGAAAGGTAACTGCTTGTAAACGGCAGCCCTGCAACTAAGGCATCGGCAGAACACGGGCTACCAAAATGCTCACTTAGTAATACTAGACAATTCAAAAGTGGGTCTTCGCCAAAACACTGGCCAGCATGAATTGACCACTGTTTTTCTTTTTCAGCTGAAGAAGTCATCAAAAAATCTCTTTAGAAAGGGAGCAAAGCATACAAAGGTACCAGGCAGGAGTGTCGATCAGCCCAGTATCAGCAAACGACGCACCTTAGTTTTAGTGAGGCGCTTACGCGCTAGTATAAAATCGAACACCACTATCGACGTTAGTCGATTTGGTGGTGAGCAAATGGTCGCTGTTGCCGCCCGTACTCATGACGACACAATCAGCGAGTTGTCTGAAAGCATCTCAGCGATGATGTCGGTATTTGAACCAGTGCCGCCCGCATAAGTTTGCAAATCAGTATAGGCGATGTTATCCAAGGTAATCGTCTGCCCTTCTCCTCCAGCAGCCGAACCATTGGTGTCTACCGTGATCAGGGTTCCACCTCCGGTGCTAGCACTGAAGTTTAAGTAGTCATCTAAGCTCGCTGCGTCGCTAGACTCACCCACTAAAAGATCTGCTAGATCAAGCACATCACCAGTTGTACCTAGAGAAAAATCCTGAATGAAATCGCTACCCGTTTCATTCAGGTTCCACTTGAAGGTGTCTCTATCTGTGCCACCAATCAAGTTGTCGCTACCTGCGCCTCCAATCAAGGTGTCTTCACCCGTGCCACCCAATATGATGTCGTTATTTTCGCCACCATTCAGGCTGTCGACACCTGTGCCACCAAACATGAGGTCTCCACCTGCGCCACCCACCAGAATATCGTTACCTGTGCCTCCATCCATGAGGTCGTGGCCTGTGCCACCAGTTAAGATGTCGGCACCTGTGGTACCCATAATCTCTTGAGATACATCCGTCGTGTCTGCAGGAATGGTAACTACCTTTAGCGTTACATCAGGATCACTTGCGTGGGTATATGAATCCATTGGACGCGATACACCATCAATTATTGTTGATGTATCCGTAGTGCTTTTAGTCCATGTACCGTCGAGCGTTACAGTGTCAGCGTCATCTTTTAATATCGTTAGCGTCTTATTACTATCGGTTATAGCAATTACACCATCCAAGGTAATGTTACTTAACGTATGATTGCCATTTTTCGAAAGGTCGATAATTTCGAAATTTTTAGGTAATGTAAGCGTGGCGAGATCGATACTGGTCGCCGACGAAAATAAGAGAGTATCGGTATCGTCTCCACCATCAATTACAGTATCATCTGTACCAAACACGATAGTGTCATTTCCAGCACCACCATTCATGGTGTCGGCAGCTGTACCACCATCAATGAAGTCATTACCTGCATCACCATTCATGATGTCTGCACCTAAACCACCATGCATGGTGTCATTTCCATCTCCAGCATTCATTGTTTCGGCCCCGCCTAGACCCCACAGGATGTCATTTCCATCTCCAGCATTCATGGTGTCGGCACCTGTTGGGGTACCCCACAAAATGTCATCACCACCAAGAGCATTAAAGACGTCGGCACCTTCCACACCGAACATGAGGTCGTGGCCTTCGCTACCCGCCAAGGTTTCTGCTCCGGCTACCCCCATCACTAGCGAATAAGATTCAGCTTTCAGCGTGTCTTCCACTGGTGAGTCAACCACGGGGCCAACCTGAACATTTACGTTGGCTGTTTCGCTCACTCCGCCGGATGTCACTGTGTATGTGAAAGTTGCTATTCCGTTGTAAGTTACTAACGTCGGTGTGAAGACTAATTTAGCGTCAACTAGTGTCACACTGCCGTTATCAACCGCTACGGCAGCACCGCCTTGTGTAATTGCACTGCCGTTGACTGCCGTAATCGTCCCCGTATTTTCAAATGCGTCGTTAGCCAGAACATCAATCGTTAATGATGAAACTGATGGGGCCTCTTCTGTACTTGCAAGTCCCGCAAGTCCTGCCGCAAGACCTGTTGCAGCATCAGTGTTAGCCTCAAAGACTAAATCACTAGTCGTAATGGTGTCGTCAATCGTTCCCATTAGTGTCAGTTCTGCCACATTGATACCTGCAGTACCCGCTTCTACATACTGATAAATCGCCGAACCGTTAGGTGCACTCACAATAAAGAAAGCGACGTCACCGACGTTCGCGTTAGTCCAATCTGCTCCACCTTCCAGTGCAGTCGCTGACAAAGCTGCCGTACTCGCTGCGGTTGCAACATTCGTAGACAAAAAGTAAACATTGCCCGCAGTCACCGTCAAGGCACCGTTCACTGCAGTTGTTGCAGTCTGTGTAGTCATTGCGTCCAGATTCAGCTTGTCCGTACCTGATGTAAACTGTGTGATGGCGTCACTACCGTTGGCCGTTGCAGTTGAACCGAAAATCACGACATCTTCGACACCATCACCAGTTCCAAGCCAGATTATGTCATTGCCAGCACCACTGTCGATGATGTCTGCACCTGCAGCGGCGTTGATTCTGTCATTTCCAGAACCACTGAAAATAATGTCATTACCAGCACCTGCGGCTATGGTGTCGTTGCCTGCAGCACTGAGGACAATATCATTACCCTCTCCTGAAGTAACAGTGTCATTACCCGAACCACTGAGGACAATATCTGCCCCCCCTGTCGTGGTAACAGTGTCATTACCCGCGCCACTGACGACGAGGTCTGCACCAGCGCCAGTGCTTACAGTGTCATTACCCGCACCACTGAGTATGGTACTTGAACCCCCACCTACATTGGTGGTTGTAATGGTGTCGTTACCTGTACCAGCAACCACCTTTGTGTTACCGCTACCTGTAGTAGTAGTGGTAATGGTGTTGTTACCGTCGCCGGCCATGATCATATTGTGACCATTGACATTGGTAGTGGTCATGGTGTCGTTGCCTTTGCCCATCCCCACAAAGTTGCCACCGGTACCTGTGACTGTGGTGGTGATGATGTTGTTGCCGTCACCAGCACAGATAACGTTGTTACCGTCAACCGTAGTGGTGGTGATGGTGTCGTTACCCTCCAGCGTGACGATACTGTTGTTGCTGGCGCTCGTTGAAGTGGTGGTGATGGTGTCGTTACCGCCCAGGCCGTGGATCACGGTGTCGGTGCTTGTGGAGCCGACGGTGTAGGTATCACTGGCCGTTGAAAGGGCAGCCTGTCCATCGACGATAGGTGTGTCGTCAGCAGGAACAGTGTCACAAAACCCTGTGCTTGTCGGAGTATATGAAACTGAATCATCTGTGATATCGACCACAGGAGTCATGTTTATTGCTACGTTTCCGGTAGTCACTACTGAGCCTGCACCTGTACTTGTCACTGTAAGGATTACTGAGCCGTTATAATCTGCTGTACCTGCGTAAATCAAGCCGTCTAGAGCGTCGTTAATCTGTGCTGTCGTACCTGTTATTGTGACACTTTCACTTCCGTCGTTAGTGATCGTAGCACCCGAAGATATCGATGCTGTTAAGGTACCACTAGCTATGCTAATAGTTGTTGTAGTCACATCACTCGCCACTGTAATTGGATTACTGGTAGAAGTGCTAAATACCAGCGCCACGTCTTCTGCTGTGATCTGACCGCCTGGCACGGTATTGACCTCCGGAACCGCATCCATGTCGTTGTCGGTAATACTGCCGGTGCCGGCGACGCCGCCGACCGACAGAACAAAGGTTTGGTCTGATTCATCGATCGTGTCGTCGAGGGTCGGCACGGTGACGGTGAAGCTGGTCGTGCCGGCCGACACGGTCACCAAACCGGTACCGTTGTCATAGCTCGCGCCAGAGCTGAACGTCATCGCGTTCGTATAGTCAGCGCCCAGCAGCGCGGAGCCGTTGTTGAGCGCCAGGGCGAACGAGGTTGCGGTCGCCGAAGTGCCAGACAGGTTAACCGTGAATTCAGCGGTCACGCCCTCAACGACCGTCACATTGTTGATACTACCGCCTGAATCACCAACATGGGTAATAGTCGGTACAGCGTCGTTGTCAGTTATAGTACCCGTGCCTGCAGCAGTGTTAGCACCGCCGACATCACCGATTGAGAGTGTAAAAGCCTCTGTCGGCTCATGGTCTGTATCATTAGTAGTTGGAACTGTCACTGTGAAGCTAGTTACACCAATTGGTACGCTGATTTGTCCAGTATCCGAGTCGTATGTGACACCGTCACTGAAAACCATGGCATTAGTATAATCGCTTGTTAAATTCGCTGAACCAGCAGTAAGTACTAAATCGTATGCGCCAATGGCTGTAGTAGCATGCGATAGACTGACTGTGAAAACAGCAGATATTCCCTCAAGGACGGTTACATTATTGACAGAGCCCGACGCATCACCGATATGGTTTATAGTTGGTGGAGAGTCGTTATCGAGAATGGTGCCGATTCCCGTCTGACCACCAACGTTCAAGTTGAAGGTCTCGTCGGTTGTTTCCACAACCGCATCGTCGACAGTCCGCACCGTGACCGTAAAGCTGCTAACGCCTGTCGGCACACTGACACTGGTGCCATCGTCATTGAGCGTTACACCGTTGCTGAACTTCATCGCGTCCGTGTATTCGGAAGTGGCTACGCCGTTGACCGTTAGGTAGTCGCTGGTTATCTGCGCGGTGTCGTTGGTTAGCCCCAAGTCGTACGAGCTTGCGAACGACGTAGCGCTCGACAAAGTGACCGTGAAGACAGCCAACGCGCCCTCGTCAACCGTCACATTGTCGCCGAAGCCGCCCGCATCTCCAACGCTGATGACGGTCGGGGCAGCAGCTACCGTGATGGTTAATTGTCCAACATCAGTAAGTGTTCCATCCGTTACTGTGTAATTAACTGTATCGGTACCATTGAAGTTTGCTAATGGTGTATATGTGTATGAGCCATCCGCTGCAAGCACTAATGTTCCGCCATTAGCTGTTGTAAATGTTCCCGCTGTAACGCTTAAGGTATCTCCATCTAAATCTGTATCATTAAAATCTAAATCTACAGTTGAAGTAAATGGTGTATCTTCATTTGCATTGATTGCATCATCGACTGCTACTGGTGCATCATTTACAGGAGCTACTGTGATGGTTAATGTTGATGTATCTGTATCAGATGTATCAGTATTATCTTGGATTGTATAGGTTGCCGTTGGAACAGAACCGTTAAAGTTTAAAACGGGTGTAAAGTCGTATGTACCATCTGCTTTAATAGTAAGGTCACCTTTACCTGCGATAGTTACTGTAGCGCCAGCTGCATGAACAGTTGTATCTCCAGCCACTGTAAATGTAGTGATTGAGTGGCTTGTACTATCTGCATCTACAAGGTCACTAAAGAGATTAGCACCTACGATATTTGTGTCTTCGTTTGTGTTATGAGTCTCATCTCCATCAGTAAATGCATTCACCGTGATAGCAAGTGTTGATGTATCTGTATCAGAGGTATCAGTATTATCTTGGATTGTATAGGTTGCCGTTGGAACAGAACCGTTAAAGTTTACAACGGGTGTAAAGTCGTATGTACCATCTGCTTTAATAGTAAGGTCACCTTTACCTGCGATAGTGACTGTAGCGCCAGCTGCATGAACAGTTATATCTCCAGCCACTGTAAATGTAGTGATTGAGTGGCTTGTACTATCTGCATCTACAAGGTCACTAAAGAGATTAGCACCTACGATATTTGTGTCTTCTTTTGTGTTATGAGTCTCATCTCCATCAATAAATGCATTTGTAACTGCAGCTACCGTGATGGTTAATTGTCCAACATCAGTTGCAGTTCCATCCGTTACTGTGTAATCAACTGTATCGGTACCATTGAAATTTGCTGCGGGTATATAAGTGTATGAGCCATCCGCTGCAAGCGCTAATGTTCCGCCTTGCGCTGTTGTAAATGTTCCCGCTGTTACCGTTAAGCTGTCTCCATCTAAATCGGTATCGTTAGCAGC
>NZ_JACGVK010000121.1:0-21196 GCF_014077185.1 Colwellia sp. MB02u-10 | reverse complement strand
TAATAATGTCTAGGGCTTGTGATACTTGCATAAAAATAAAGGCTTCTAAGTAAACTTAGAAGCCTTTATACAGGGTCTAGATGATCGTTCAACCGATCTGTTTTAGCTTAAATGATCGGCATTAGAGCAATGGCTCCCTTTTTATTGCCCACTGTTTTTTTACCGGTTACAGCAAGACAAATAACCCTCGAAGTAAATAACCTCAAGGCTAGGTAAGCAAGCCAGCCAGCCAGCGAATATTAGAGAGCAACAAGCGCTTTTTATCGTATCGCGCTAGTGCCTTATCTCACCTATAACGCTGTTTTTTTTAAACATAAATTAGATTTTTTCGTTGATATCAAAGTAAAATCAACAAAAAAAAGCCTACCTATTAATTGAGGTAAGCCTTTTCTATTTGCCCAGCTATTGTAAAGTTTTTTGTAAAGCTAGGAGCTTATACTCAATCAACTGAGTCGTTGGTTACTCGTCGTCAGTTTGCTTTATCATTTCAATGCGATAACCGGTTGGCGCATTAACATCAGTTTCAGCGATTAAAAATAGCTCATCTGACGCTGTATCTAATGTCAATTGAAAGCTCGATAAAATAATCTCACTACTATCTACCTCTGCTATTGCAAATACCTGATACGTATTGTTTTGTAGGTAAATTGATTCAGGCTGAGTATACACAGCGCTGCGGCTATACAGGGCGGTTTCTATGGTTTCATTACTACGAACAAAATAGAATTTTACCAGATTAAAATCGTCACTATCGACTAAATCAATCATGGTGATTTTATGATCGTAGATACTTTCACGCGTACTATTAGCGACCACAAGCGAATTAATCGTCACTTCAATACCATCACCATCTTCATCTACGTCACCATCGCCGTCATAATCAACATTTTCTTCATTTAAATAAAAGAAAACGGTTTTACTGCTGTTTTCAGCCAAGCTTAGTAAGTGATTACTTAAAAGCTGCTCTGAGCTACCTGGAATCAATAAATCTAAGCTGTAATCTCCCTTATCCTGCACTATTGTCGAACTGAAGTTACCCTGCGCAAGTGCTGTTATTTCAGCTTCATCGTCAACACCATTAATATAAATATCTAAACTACCGGTATAATTTGGGAGCAGTTCATGTGCTTTAATCGCGTTATAGGCTCTAAACTGTGCTTCAGAATCTGTGTCTAAATACTCGGTTATTGATGAGTTTGACATTCTATCCAAGGCGTAAGGGGAAGCACCTGAACCGGTATTTTCGCGTACGATCATCACATACTGTGCAGCATAGGCATAATCTATCTCGTCTGAAGTAAACAAAACCTCTTGAGTACCCGACTCAGTGATATAGAAAATATATTCGTCTTGGTCAAACTTTTGATTATCTGATAACTGCTTATAGTTATATTGACCAACTAATATAGCTTCATTAAAACTTTCATCTGACTCCGACATGTAAAAATCAACACCGACTGACTCTGGGTGTAAATTTAACACTCGTAAGTTAAATAAGTCATCCTCATCATCCTCGTCATCGTCAAGTACCTCGATACTGTAGCTTTCAACCTGTGGCGACGTAATATCATCAGTTAGCACTAATAGTTGAATAGTATCTGTGGTTACTGCAATCTGCCCTTGAGCAACTATCTCTAAATCGTCTCGGTCGCTGCTGTCTTCATCTTGCCAAGCCATTTCATAAAAATAACTGTTGGTATCTATTTCAAATTTACTTAAAGCTTCAGTGTAGGCAACGCCATTAAAGCTTACTTCATAATTATCTGCGTCGTCGTCATCGTCTGATTCAAGGTCTTGATCAAGGGTTAAAATAATATCAGGAGCATTTTGCGAACTATTGTAAAATTTAACATAACCGACATTATCACTATCACTGCCGCCACAGCCAGCAAGTACTAATAATGCTGATGAAAATAACACTAGCTTTGAAGACGAAATAGTTGAAAATAGGTTGGATTTTAAGCGCATGTATTGTTCCAATAAAGTTAATGGCTATCACTGGGCAGAGGTTGCTGCCAGAGAGTTTATGCTTACAGCTGAAACAGCTGAAGAAGCACTTTGTAGAGTGGTATTTTAGGATTAAGTTCGAGAATTCACAGCATATTTGCACTTCTTTACTTATCTATACCTTTCTTTACAAAACTCACTTACCGCGTTAGCTTTGGATTAAAAATTTTGCGCTTTATCTTATCGCCCTGCTTCGTCATCTCACGTATAATGTTGGCATTTAAAGCATAAATTAGGGTATTTCGTTGATATTTTCTGATGTAGTTATTATTGGTGCCGGCGCCGCAGGCTTAATGGCAGCGGCAACTGCGGGCTATCGAGGCCGCAGTGTTACTGTGGTTGATATGGGTAAAAAACCCGGCAGAAAAATTTTAATTTCTGGCGGTGGCCGCTGTAATTTCACCAATGAAAACGCCAGCCCAGAAAATTACTTATGCCAAAACCCTCATTTCGCAAAATCTGCCCTTAGCCGTTATAGCGCACAAGACTTTATTGAGCTTGTTGACCGCCATGGCCTTAATTATCATCATAAAACCATAGGGCAGTTATTTTGTGACAACAGTGCTCAAGACATCGTTGATATTTTGATGACCGAATGTAAATGGGCCGGTGTCAATATTGCCATGCGCAGCGAAGTCATATCAGTCAACAAAAATGCGACCGGATATGAAGTCATTACCGCCGATGAAAGCTACCAATGTGAGTCATTAATTATTGCCTCTGGTGGCTTAACCATGCCGAAATTAGGTGCCAGCCCAATTGGCTATAAAGTTGCCGAACAATTTGGCTTAAAGGTATTGCCGACAATAGCCGCACTAGTGCCCTTTACCCTGCACGATCACGACAAACAAAAGTTTGATGGTTTATCCGGCATCAGCATAGCGACTGAAATTTCCAGTGACGATGGCACAAAATTCAAAGAAAACATTTTATTCACCCACCGTGGTTTATCTGGCCCCGCCATCTTGCAAATTTCATCATTCTGGCGTGCAGGACAAGCGGTAAGCATTAACTTACTGCCAGCATCACCTATCGATGAGTTGATCAATGAATGGCGTGAAACCAGTGGGCAAAAATCATTAAAAAATATGCTCTCAACTGTGCTACCCAAGCGCTTTATTGAAGCTTTAGTGAAACAAAAAGATATTGCTGATAAAGCCATCAACCAAATCAGTAATGACGAAATTACTTACCTAGGCCAATATCTACATCACTGGCAAATAAAGCCCAATGGCACGGAAGGCTATCGCACGGCTGAAGTGACTTTAGGTGGCGTAGACACTGACGAAATATCATCAAAAACCTTCGAAGCGAAGAAAGCCAAAGGCTTATATTTTATTGGTGAAGCAATAGATGTAACCGGTTGGTTAGGCGGCTATAATTTCCAGTTTGCCTGGAGCAGTGGCGTGGCTTGTGGGCAAGCGGTTTAATATTTGCTTATATTTAATGTGCTTATATTATTTTCGCGTATTTAGCTTAATATAACTAGTTCAATAGACATTGAGACGCTATCTTTGAGCATTATTACACTTAGTTTTACCAGTGCTCATCGTTAAGCATTGTTCGGGGCATGGTGATCTCGTATTTCTGTTTTGGCGAAATAATTAGTCGAGATTGCCTTTTTAGTTCAAAATCTCAACACGAAAGATCTACAGTTCCTAGTTAACTTTCAAAATTTTACTGATTAGTTTTTAGGCCTAGTATTGCAATCGCTAAATCCAGAAACCTATGCGACTAAGCTCATAAACTAAGGACGCTAATGTTATTGTTAAGAATAAAAGATTTAAAAACGGTGAGATGGATATTACTATTACTATTACCTTTTACTACATCCTTTCCTATTTTAGCGAGTGACGTTAATGTTGATACCTTAAAAGCAACATTAACAGATCTTTCTCTAGATGATGAAGCACGAATAGAGCCTTTAATTGAATTGGCATATTTTTATCTTTATATTGCCCCCAAAAAAACAGCAAAGTATGCGACACAAGCATTAGCATTTTCTAGTATTCACAATAATAATGCTAGTAAAGCCAAAGCACTTCGTTTACTTGGACAAGCCGAGATGTACCAAGGCTTAAATCAAGCGGCTTTTGCTCACTTGAATCAAGCCATTAATAGCGCAAAGGCTAGTGAAAACTCTCATTTAATTTCAGTTAGCAATCGGGTGATGGGTGTTTTTTATGAGCTCATTATTGATCATGATAATGCCATGAAATACTATATTATCGCGTTAACTTTTGCTAAGTTAAGTGATAAAAAAGAAGACTTAGCGATGGTTTTTAATAACCTGGGAAATGTCCTCAATTCTCAACATGACTATAACAATGCGGCTAGATATTTTGAGCAATCAATAACTATTAATGCCGAACTCAATGATTTAAATATGAAGATGAATGCTACTGTAGGCTTAAGTGTATCTTTATTAAGGTCAGGAGATGTACTCAAAGCACAAAGCTTACTAGAAAAAGTTATCAATAATCAGTCTTTAATAAATGACTTTATTTTTAGTGAAGCATCGGTCAATTTAGCTCATGTCTATAAATTGTTAAAAACCTTTTCCTCTGCTAAATCTCTCTATCGATTTGTCATCGACGATGAAAAAGGCAGTGCTTATCCTCCTGCTGTTGCAGCGGCATATTTAGGCCTAGCTGACGTTTTAATTCAAACCAACCATATCAAGCAAGCCGGTGATGTCTATCGCAAAGGTATCATTGCAGTAAAAGGTAAAACATCAGTTAAAAGTGAAATGGCGCTGTATGAGAACTTAGCCAAATTAGAGTTAAACCAAGGTCATTTTGAAACAGCGGCAACAGTGCAATCAGAATACATTGAGAGAAGAAATCAAATTAAACCATTAATACAAGATGGAATGGTTGAAAAATTAGAAAATCAATTACAAATAGAGCGAGATCATATAAAGCTGCAAAATGAATTAATTGTCAGTCAACAAGAGTCTCAGCACTCTTCATTGTACTTATTTACAGCTATTGTAATTTCGCTGGTAAGCTTAGCTTTATTTCTCTTGTTGCTGCTAAGAAAACAGCTGATCGCTCGTTTAAAATCCACTAACAAAACATTAAAAAAAGCCTCGGAAACCGACCCTTTAACCGGTATTGGAAATCGTCGCTATCTTGATAATAAACTCGAAGCATTTAAATGCCAAGATATTCAAATGGCTTTTATTCTCCTTGATATTGACCATTTCAAAGAGATTAACGACAACTTTGGTCACGATGCGGGTGATGAAATCCTAATCGCTATTTCAGAGACTATTAAAGATGTCTGTCGCAAAAATGACATATTTGCCCGTATGGGCGGAGAAGAATTTGTCATTTTAAGTATGAGTAGCACTGAAGAATCAGCCCGTTTTTTTGCTGAAAGAGTAAGAGCTTGTATTGAAGGTATGTCAAGATCCTTTGAATCAACAATCACAACCAGTATCGGTATTGCTTTAGGTAATATGGAAAAAGCTAATTATGATGATTTGTACAAGCAAGCTGACATTGCACTATACTTAGCTAAAAGCCAAGGGCGTAATAGAGTAATGCTGTCTCCAAAAGTAGCTTCTGCGAGCAATTAAATACAGAGTTACGATCAATAGTCACACTAAATGGCACTAAACCATAGTAAAGCTCTATGGAAGATTACTGTTGTCACTTACGCCATACAGAATATAGTGTCAGAGAATATAATCTAAAAAATTTTAGCCCCTAATGTAGTGATTTTCCTAGCCATCAATAGGGTATCTCGTATACCTTAGTAGCATTCAAATTTTGACGGAAAATAATCTTGCAGCCAATGATTCAAATCACCGATGTTAATAAGGTTTATGCTAGTGGTTTTCAAGCACTTAATAATATTAACTTATCAATAAAACCTGCTGAAATTTTTGCCTTGTTAGGCCCTAATGGTGCCGGTAAAACAACACTCATTAGTGCTATTTGCGGCATTGTTGATGCAACCTCTGGACAAATCACCGTTGACGGTAAAGATATTGTTAGCGATTACCGACACACCCGTAGACTGATTGGTTTAGTGCCACAAGAGTTGACCACCGATGCCTTTGAAACCGTTTGGACGACTGTGTCATTTAGTCGTGGTTTATTTGGCAAAAAACCCGATCCCGCTTTTATCGAGAAAACACTTAAATCATTGTCACTTTGGAATAAAAAAGATAACCGTCTCATCGAGTTGTCTGGTGGTATGAAACGCCGAGTAATGATTGCTAAAGCACTGTCGCATGAACCGGCTATTTTATTTTTAGATGAACCCACGGCAGGCGTTGATGTAGAACTGCGCAAAGACATGTGGCAATTGGTACGACAATTACGTGACGATGGCGTCACTATTATTTTAACTACACATTATATTGAAGAAGCGGAAGAGATAGCAGACCGTATTGGCGTGATTAAAAATGGTCAACTTATTTTAGTTGAAGATAAAATGACGTTAATGAATCAATTAGGCACCAAGCAATTGCTCCTAGATTTAAAAGAACCCTTAACTGAAATACCCGCCAATATGGCTGATTTTAATTTACAGCTTAAAAATGATGGATTGCAGTTAATTTATAGTTATGACACCACCGAAGAGCACACGGGAATTTCTGTTTTACTTCAGCATTTGTCAGTCGCTGGTATTGGCTTTAAAGATATCAAAACCGACCAAAGCTCGTTGGAAGACATATTTGTCTCATTAGTAAAGGAAACAACATGAATCGTTACGCTGTTGCGGCTATTTATAAATTTGAAATGGCTCGCACTAAACGCACTATTTTTCAAAGTATTATTTCTCCGGTAATTTCTACCTCACTTTATTTCGTGGTTTTTGGCTCGGCGATTGGCTCTCGTATCACTGAAATAGGTGGCGTTAGCTACGGTGCTTTTATTGTCCCGGGATTAATCATGCTATCGCTATTAACCCAGAGTATTTCTAACGCGTCATTCGGTATTTATTTTCCAAAATTTACCGGCACTATTTATGAATTACTTTCTGCTCCGGTATCTTCTTTTGAAGTGTTACTCGGATATGTGGGTGCGGCAGCGACTAAGTCCACGTTATTAGCCTTGATTATTTTAGCCACCGCGCATTTTTTCGTTCCACTTGAAATAGCCCATCCATTTTGGATGTTATTCTTTTTAGTGATGACCGCCATTACCTTTAGTTTATTTGGTTTTATTATTGGTATCTGGGCCGACAATTTTGAGAAGCTACAAGTGATCCCTCTGATTATTATTACTCCACTGGTTTTCTTAGGAGGCACTTTTTATTCTGTCAGTATGTTGCCGCCCTTTTGGCAAACAGTAACGCAATTTAACCCGGTATTTTATTTAATCAGTGGCTTTCGATGGAGTTTTTATGAAGTGGCTGATGTAAGTTTAATCACAAGTCTTTGTGTGATGGGCGGCTTTTTAGCCTTGTGTTTATTGGCGGTTACTTGGATATTTAAAAGTGGTTATCAGATAAGACAATAATAGGGTGTCCATAAATTGATCCCACCGCTTTTCGACTTGGAAACTGGTACTAGAGTTTAAGTGAAGAACCACATATCTCGTTACATATCACTGGTAATAAATTACTCCGTGCAGTGAAAAACCTATACATTGACTCGGGTTATTACAAACGTGTGAGCATGATGTACAGACTAATAAACTTAAATAATCAGGAACCTTTGCCATAAAAAACAGTTTATCTCCAAGCAAAGATAAACTGTTTTTTTATGGCAATTTAGCTAATAACGTGTTTTCAACACCTCTAAGTAGACAGGCCAATAATCGCAGCCTGGTTATTAAAGCCTGCCATAATTTTCTATCCATTGATTTTTCCTTCAGCAATCACATAATTATGTCACGTAATTAACTTTCCATTTTGATATAAAAATAGTAACTAAATATTAGGCTACAGCGCTTACAAATAGGCGCATAGGTCATTCAACCTATGTGAATAAAACTTAGTATTTGGTATCTTTGCATCAATTAGATTAACCAACAGGTAGCAGCACTAATGTCTTACAACAAAAAAAAGATTTACTCACTGAATATAATTACCGCGACATTGCTTTTGGGTTGTGGCGGCTCAGGTGGCTCTGAAACGACTATCACTCCAGCGCCGATCGCTCCACCGAGCCAACCAGCACCTATTGCAAGTTCACCTAGCTTAGTCTCCTCGACCGGCGTTATTACTGGCTTTGGCAGTGTTTATGTTGATGGCGTACGCTATCTTACTGACAATGCTGACATCAATATCAATGGCAATAGTGGTGCTGATGTCTCGTTATTGAAGGTAGGTATGCAGGTAACTATTGCTTCAAGCGACGATGATAGTGAGACCCCCGAAGCCTCAAGAGTGACTTATGAGTCTGAAGTAGAAGGCATGGTGAGTTCGATAGATCGGGATAACCAAACCATCATTGTCGCCGGCACGTTAATCTCCTATAACAACCTCACTCATTTTATTGATATTACTGAAGCTAACTTGTCTGTGGCTCAACGAATAGAAGTTAATGGCTATTTAAAACAGGATAATTCTTATCTAGCCACTATGATCAAACTTGACGCTGATACCGGTAATGACCAGGCCGAATATACCCGAGGATCAATTGAACAGCTCAATACAACGAATAGAACCTTTCGCTTAAATCAATTGATTATTGACTACAGTACCGCCTCAATTGAAGGGGAACTGAGTAATGGGGCTTTAGTCAAAGTTGAAGGTGTTTTAAGCAACGAAACGATTATCGCATCTCACATTGAAACCGAGATCTTTGACAGTAATAGCGACTCTTCATCGGAAGAGTTCTCTCGTTATGAAGTTGAAGGCATAGTATCCGCGTTCGATGCCACGAACAACACCATAACCGTCAATGGCTATACCTTTACGCTTGCTGATACAGTTCAATACCAAAGTGGCACAGCAGATGCCTTAATAGCGGGTGTATTTGTTGAACTCGAATTATCGACTAGCAGAGCAGTCGTACGTATTGAATTTGAAGCAGACAAATATCGTTCTGATGGCAAAGTTAAAGGCAATATTGAGCAAATTGATCGAGATAATCAATTAATTACCCTGTATGGCCAAGCTTATAAGCTAAGTATTAATACCCGATTTGAAGATGATGACGATCAATATGTTAATTTACAAAATCTACAAGTTAATGATGCGGTTGAAATAGTGTTTGCTCTGATTGATGGCGTTAAAGTCATACAGCGAATTGAGCGAGAAAACAGCAGCGAATTTAACGATGAGTGGGAAATTGAAGGGGTTGTCAGTGCATTTGACGCTTCATCAATCACGGTTAATGGTGTCAGAATTTTGTTGAATAGTAGCAGCCTGTATCTTAATCAAGATATTGTGATTGCCATGGATGATTTCATTAATGCGCTCGTACTAGGTATCTCTGTCGAAATAGAAGGTTACTACGATAGCAATAATCAATTAGTCATTAACAAACTTGAACTAGAGTCAACTTCACAAGGCGATGAGCCATCAGACGATCAAGACGATTCATCAGACCATGATACTGGCCAAGGTTATGTAGAAATCGAAGGTCGGGTATCGCAATTACTATCCGCAACTAGCTTTACGCTTAATGGCTATGAAGTACGTTTAGATAATAGCGCTCGCTTAGAACTCAATGATCAAAACGTTAATTTAGTTGACTTTATGAATGCAATATCGGTTAATACCACGGTAGAGATTGAAGGTGTATGGGTAGAAAACACCTATATTCGCGTCTTAGAAGCTGAAATTGAATCGAATGGAAACGATGATTAAACTCAAAGGAGTGTAGCAATAAAGCGAGGTTTATCCTCGCTTTTTTTATGGGATTAAAATGCATAAAGATAAAATAATATCACTGGCCCTTTCACTTATCATTGGCTTTAAACTGGTAGATATTTATGTCGATTTTAAAAGTGAAGTGAGCTACCTTCATTTAGCACAAGAGCTCACTCTGGTTATTATTTCGTTATCACTTTTTATCTTTCTCATGAAAGATATTTTTACCCGCAGCAAGCAAACTAACTATTTACTGCGACAATTAGATTCCAGCCAACACCAGCAAAAAATACTCAATAAGCAATTAGAAAGAAGTAAGCACAGTTTTTTTGATGCCATTAACGCACAATTCGCTATTTGGGAACTCACGGCGGCAGAGCACGATATTGCGCTTTTTCTCTTAAAAGGCTTAACGATTGCTGAAATTGCGTCGTTAATGCAAAAATCAGAAAAAACAGTGCGTAACCAGGCTTCATCGGTTTATAAAAAAGCCCAAGTCAGCGGCCGGCATGAACTGGCCGCAATTTTCTTTGAATTTTGGGACGTTGATCCCAAGCATTAATCTTAATGCCCTGAGTCATAACTAGTGCTAATAGCGAGTGTTAATGCCGAATACTCTTACTAATACCAATCCCATTAAGTTATTGCTCACTTGTACTAGTTAAAATAGCTCAAGGCTGTGTTGCTCTCAATCCCAATAGCCAGCTATTACTCAATCGAGCGCCTTCCCTTGAGTTATTTTTCCTGCGCACAACAAGATCACAAACTTAATGGAACTGGTATAATACTCGTGCCGATAACCAGTAAATCAAAAGGCCGCTATCTTGATAATAAAAAGCCCCGTGCAATATCTCTTGGACGAGGCTCTTAGGTTATCGACTTTTCATTAATAGTGATTAACGATAAAACGCTTCAACAGTGCCTTTTACCTTCATCAAAAGTGGCTGTCCACGACGATCTAATGCTTTGTGTGTGGCAACTTTTACCCAACCTTCACTGATGCAATATTCTTCGACATCTGAACGGTCTTTGCCGTTGAGCGTAATACCAATATCATGCTCAAAAATTTCTGCCACATGATGTGGGCTACGGGGATTGATCGAAAGGCGATCGGGTAAATCGGGTAGCGATTTAGTGTCATTCATCTTGGTGACCTGTAGTAAATAAAAAGTGCGCTATTGTAGGCAATATAAGCATTCCCCTCAATAGTGCTTGGTGTATTTAAAAGCTATTTTAACTGTATTGCCTTGATATTAGCTGCTGGGTTAGACATTTACCTTTCGCTAGCCAGAACTATCTAAGACAGCAACATCAAGTTTTCATTAGCAGCTTAATGTGGCAACAACTAACAATCGCTCAAATTATATTCTTAAGACGCATTTATCAAGTAAAATTATCATCAATACTTTTTAAACATTAGCCTCTCGTTGCCTAGCGCTTAAAAAATCAAACGCTGGTATGACACGCATACTAGTGGTATAAACGGGCCAGAGCATGAAAATCTGCAGTAATCGCAAAATTTTTGCCTTAAATTTACTGTGCCAACCACTAAAGGCAGTCGCTTGTTATTCGGTGCTATATCACCGTTAAGCCAAGCACTGAAATATGATGAACTTAACCATAGAATTTAATAAACCAGAAATAAAAAGTGCCTTTGATTGGCAATTAGCACAAGAAATTAATGTTAAAAATGACGAAAACCAAGTTATTGCCAAAGCAGAAATTGAAATAATCACTTTAAATAAGCACCGTGGTGCTGACGAAAGCTATGAATTATTAAGCCAGCACGATGCTACTGACTGGGAAGTACCCTTAAATTTATTTTTTAAAAAACAAAATGTCGCGGCAGATTTAGTCGAAAAGTTACAGGCAAAAATTGATACTAAAGCCAAAGATCATATCTTAATTGAAGCTATTAGTGTCTTACCCGCATATCGCCAGCAGGGTGTTGCGACATTTTTACTAAAAGAAATTGCCCAACACTACAGCAAAGTGCAGTCAATTTCGGCACTGTGTATGCCAATGAGTTTATTTGTTGATGCTCAAGACTGCGAAACACCTGAAAATACCGCCTATTATCAGGCCATGAACTTATCAGCAGACGAGTTAAACACTGAAGCATTAAGCGCGTTCTTTCAGCAGTCAGGTTTTAGTTATTTAGCTATAGATGACAGCGCGTTAGAAGCACCCTTACCTTTTAAAGTCTTTATCGCTAGTCCACAAACCATCCTGTAATACTAGCGATTAACATACTCGTGAACATGCCTAGTTCACGAGTATCACCTGCAGCTTTTGAAAATTTCTATCTGCCTTTTCTATCTGCCTATCCCTGTGCCTTTTAATACTCATCAATTATCTTTTTACTCGATAAAAACATAGCTAGGGACATTATCCAACAGTTATTTCTAAGGCATAATGTTAGGTAAAGGCCAATACTTATGGCATCAACTTAACAGCTTAATCCTACTTATCCTATTACCTGCACTACACCCTACATACACAAGGGTATTACTATGTTGACCAATAAAAATGGGTTTTATTTAACCGCGGATTTTTTCCACGTACTCTGCTTTTTGGCTTTTGACTTACGCTTAAAAGCCACTTTGGGTAATTGGGCAAATGACTGTTGCTCTGACTGCTTAACCATCTGCGCTATAGTCGATGTTAAAGGAGTAATTAAATCTTCATAACGGCTTTTTTTCTCACTAATGTTAGTCAGTGTGGCTTCCCAGTGAGCGGTCATATCAGGCATGGTAGCCGCAACAGGCAAGGCATTGATCAGTGACGTGCCAATCACTGTGGCATTGATATTCTTGCCTTGGCGCTGCAAATAATCACGTTTAAACAATAAGTCGATAATACCGGCACGCGTTGCTTCGGTACCCAAACCGTCGTTTTCTCGTAAAAGTTTTTTTATCTCATTATCACTGACAAACCTAGCAATACCGGTCATGGCACTCAGTAAACTCGCATCAGTGAACTGCTTAGGTGCTTGTGTCATACGGCTGATGAGTTCGCCATGACGACAGAGTATTTGCTCGCCTTTCACTAATTTTGGCAATAGTTGATTATTAAGCTTTTCGTCATTGTCTTGCGCTGCGTTGTCAGGCTTATTTTTTGCACGCTGAAATAACACCTTCCAACCTTGGGCGATCGGGGTTTTAGCATTAGCTAAGAATTTACCTCCCGCAATTAGCAGCTCAACCCGACACTGGTTATATTGGTATGGTGGATAAAACTGTGCTAAATATTGCCGAACAATAAGAAAATAAACTTGCTTTTCAAATGGGTTCAACGACAACTTGTTCGCTGATTTTTCGGTCGGAATAATGGCATGGTGAGCGGTTACTTTAGCATTATTCCAGGTTTTACTTTTTAACGCACTATTAGCACCTTGCGCAAATTTGGCATAGTCTTCATCCGCGCTGGCTAACATGGCAATAATGCCTTTAGCCTGAGCGTGATGTTCAGTGGGTAAATAGCGACAATCAGAACGAGGGTAAGTCACCAGTTTATGCTTTTCATACAATGCCTGACAGACATCTAATACCAACTTCGCATTCAATGAATATATTTTTGCCGCGTCAATTTGCAGTGCTGATAAACTATAAGGCAATGCGGCTACTTGGTTTTTCTGCTGCTCAATCACTGAGATCACTTCAGCGGTTTTATGGTCAATACGGCGGACAACATTTTCAGCTAAAGCACGATTAATCACACGGCCTTCTTCATCCATATGCGGTTGGCAGGCCTCACTGGGTTGCCACTTTGCAATGAATTGCGCTTGGTTACTGGTTTGTAAGTGTGCGTGCACATCATAAAAGTCTTTCGCGACAAAATGGTCAATCTCTTGTTGGCGTCGCACCACTAAACCTAAAATCGGCGTTTGTACCCTGCCGACAGATAACACGCTATTAAAACCGGCTTTTTGCCCTTGTAAGGTATAAGCTCGCGTTAAGTTAATGCCGTAAAGCCAATCGGCTCTTGAGCGCGCTAAAGCAGAAATTGATAAGGGCATAAATAATTGGTTACTTTGTAAGTTAGCCAGCGATCTTTGCACTGCGGGTAAATTTAAGTCACTAATTAACAAACGCTTAGTATTTTGCTTCTTCTTTGCTGATACCTTGAAAAAATCAATAACCTCATCAACTAACAGTTGGCCTTCTCGGTCAGGGTCACCGGCATGAATAATTTCATCTGCTTGCTTAACCAGTTTTCGTAACACAGTAAGCTGTGACCGGGTTTGTGCTTTAGGTTTTAGTTGCCATTGCTGCGGCACAATCGGTAAATGGCCCATTTGCCACTTTTTAAATGCGGGATCGTAATCTTCAGGATTTGCTTGTTCAAGAATATGGCCAATACACCAACTTACTACGTCACCATTGGCCAGTGCGATATAGCCTTGATGATTCTTTTGAGGTTTTGGCAATGCGGCGGCAATTGCCCGACCTAAGCTTGGTTTTTCGGCGATATATAATTTCAAGATGAAGGCTTACCTGTAGAGCAAAGGCTGCTGATGTTTTAGATAGCCTAGCATTTAAAACTGTTTATTTATACAGCTAAGAAAAAGTTGCTGATTAATAACTTTCTGCAGCACCGCTAACCAGCAGTCTCTGCTATTACCAGTGCTTAGCCAGGTAATTTTACCTAAGACACAACAATTAGTGACAACAGCGCCTAAAGTTTACCGCTAAATATTTTACTGTTAGTGAAGTTATGCTATTTTCAAGCTTAATAATCTTAATCTAGAGCAATAGTGCTAATGCCTGCCATTGATACCAACCAATGCCCTTTATGCCAACAAAATAATTTATGTGCGGTAAATGGTAATGAACCTTGTTGGTGCGTAAGTCGTGATGTTAAACGCGCATTATTGACACAAGTACCACCAGCCTTATCTGGAAAATCATGTATCTGTAAAAGCTGCGTCGATAAATTCAACTTTAACATGGTGATCAACAAGTCTTAAAAACATACCTAGGTATTTTAAATCATTGAACTTAAATACTGACCTAATTGCTTAAAGATAAATTGGGGCAATTATTAAACCTTAATAAAACCAATTGATTTTTACTCAGCCAGCCTTTCAAGAAACACCCACCCTTGCTGTTATTTGGTGACCTTGGAGTCATGGCTCAACCTATTCTATCGGCATTAAAATATTAAACAGTCATTATGACGATGCCGCGCTAAAGCAGGGAAAAGCGAGTTTAATAAGCAAGGTTTTTCAACGTATAACATCAGCATAATGACTTAGGTCGCTTGTGAGCAAAAATATCTTAACTACAATTATGCTAGTTTAATTTAATTTTACAGGATGTTTATATGCTCACCTTAACGCTACATTATGCCACTAACAGAAATCACTTAGGTCAACGTTGGACTCCCGACAGTTATGGACAAGATTTTAGTGCTGACCGACCTAATAACTTACGTTTTGGTCGAGTCACGGTTGAAGTTGGTGCTAATAAAGTAACCGACTACCTGAGTGATAAGGTCCATAACCGATCAGGTGATGGTGAAAGCCTATCAGGCTATATTGAAAAAAAATTACGGAAAAAAAGTCTTATCGCTGCTTTTGTAGAACCAAAAAACCTCACCACACCTCTGGCTTCCACGGTGGCTTTTAATGAGATCAAGAAACAAATGGATCTGAAACGTGATCTGGTGGTTTTTATTCATGGTTTTAATGTTGACTGGTTTGAAGCGGTCGCCTCTGCCATGGCATTAGAATTAATGTTAAACCGCATATCGCAAGATAATGAAAAATTAAAGGATACCAGCGTGTTTCTTTTTACTTGGCCTTCAAACGGCGCTATGGTGAAAAATAAAGCTTATTTATCTGATCGTAACGATGCTAGAGACTCAAGCTTAGCAGTAGCGCGAGGCTTTCTTAAATTACGTGACTTTCTGATGACGCTCAGACCTAAACATCATGATCCGACGATAAATGAATGTGGTCAACAACTACACTTACTGTGCCACTCAATGGGTAATTTTGTTTTACAAAACGCCCTAGTTTCATTAGATAAGCTCAATAACCAAAAACGCCGTCCACAATTATTTCAACATATCTTTATGTGTGCACCTGATGTTGATGATGATATTTTTGAAGATAAAAAGCATATGGTTAATTTGCATCAATTAGCCAAGCATGTAACGGTTTATTACAATAATGGTGATTTAGCTATGTATATTTCTGATTTCACCAAAGGCAATACCGATAGGTTAGGCCATAATGGCACAGCACGACCCTTGCAATTGCACCATAAAATCAGTCAAGTCAACTGCTCTGATATTGTTCGTGGTGTCACCGAACATAGCTATTATTTATGGGCTACGGTTAATGAAGACATTAGACAAAGTATTGATGATCTTGCTTACGATGACAGTGCACGTAAAAGAAAATACAAATCAGCACAAGTTTGGCGCTTAACTTAGTCTGTTTTTACTTGACCTCAATTTAATTTACCTAGGTTCAGTTTAGTTCAATAGCAAGCAGAAGCTAAACCTCTACTTGCTCTACCCCTCTGATAGCAAGGCTATTAAGATATCATCTTAAGTAGGATAAACTAATTTATTGCTTTAGCGTTTACGTGACTTATGTGGCTTATTCAACTTAGCTTTATTGTTATCGCCAAAGGCCTTTTGTCGACCATGCTTTTTTTGCTGCCCTAAGGTATTTTTGCGAGCTGGTGGGTCAGTTTTAGTTAAGTCTGGCTCATAGCCTGGCAGCCATTGTTGCATTAAGCGGGTGTCTAACACTTTTTCTACCGCTTCTAGCAACCAAGTTTCTGATGGGCTCATTAAAGAAATAGCTAAGCCTTCATTACCTGCTCGTCCGGTGCGACCAATACGATGAATGTAATCTTCAGCAATATAGGGGAGTTCATAATTGATCACATAACGTAAATCGCTAATATCAATACCACGCGCGGCAACGTCGGTCGCGACTAAGGATCGAGTTTTACCTGCTTTAAATTCTGCTAAGGCTTTATCACGCGCACCTTGAGATTTGTCACCGTGAATAGATTGGGTTTTAATGCCATCTTTTGACATTTCTTTTGCTAGTTCATCCGCGCCAAGTTTTGTGCGAGTAAAAATAAGCACTTGTTGCCAGTTTTTTGAACCAATTAAAAATGAAGTTAGCTCACGTTTTCGGTCGCTATCAACGGTATAAACAATTTGCTCTACTTTTGTTGCTGCGGTATTACGTTCACTGACTTCAATAAGTTGTGGATCATTAAGTAAGGTTTTACTGAGTTTGAAAATGGCATCATCAAAAGTCGCTGAAAACAACAAAGTCTGACGCTTAGGCGGTAGACGGTTTAAAATACGGTCAATTTCATCCTTAAAGCCCATATCTAACATACGGTCAGCTTCGTCAAAAACAATAGTTTCAAGGTGAATTAACAAGACACTGCCATTAACAATATGATCTAACAACCGGCCAGGGGTGGCAATTAATATATCAGCACCTTGTTCAATAGCTTCAATTTGCGGTTTAATACTAACACCACCATAAGCGACCGCAATATTCAGCTCAGTATTTTCAGCATAACTAACAAAGCTTTTATACACTTGCTGCGCAAGTTCACGCGTCGGTGTTAATACTAAGGCTCTAATCGGCCTTTGTGCTGGAATATTCTCGCTTAAACGTTGCAGAATGGGTAAAGCAAAGGCGGCAGTTTTACCGGTACCGGTTTGAGCTCCAGCCATAATGTCTTTATTGGCTAGAATAGCCGGGATGGCTTGCTGCTGAATCGGCGTTGGCTGATCATAGCCTAAGGCTTTAACGGCATCGGTAAGTGACTTATCTAATGCTAGGGACGAAAAACTCATGATGATCTATCGCTTATTAATCGAATGTTGATGTTGTTTTTGTTTAAGTTCATGCTCAAGTTCATCAGGGTAATATACTAAGCCTTGCTCGTCTTGGCTTGGAAACACCACAATAGCGAGTTCGTCATCCGCTAAACCCGTGCTCCAACGACTAAACCATTTGTTTAAAGAAATTGCTTCAGGTTGGCAAGCTTGCCAGCCATCGGTAGCCCAAGCTTGGGCAAACTCTTTATTCGGCCAAACCGGTACACAGTCCTCTTCTTCTGTGTTGAGCATTACACAGCCATGTTCATCAGTTAAGATCCATAACTCGTTTTGGCTGACCGCTTCATTGATAAAATAAACGGCGCGCTGCGCGTCATCCATCTGTAATATTTGTTTGATTTTTTCTGGCTCTAACACATGAACTCCTGATGAAAACTATTTTTAAATGGCGGCGCTATTCTACAAAAATTTGCATTTCTTCGCCGATGTTTTTCCGCATTTCCATTAACTTTATTGCGCTGTCATGCTCTTTGATATCTGCCGCTGTTTTAGGTATCCATTCAGGAATACGCTCAGATTGACCATTCTGATCAACAGCCACCATAATCACAATACAATGCGTAGTGAGTCGACGATTTAATGACTTAGGATCACAGGCATTTACTTCCAAAGCTATATGCATGGAAGACCTACCGGTATAAATCACTTTCGCCTCAACTTCGACTAAGCTACCGACATGAATTGGCGCCACAAAACGAATGCCACCCGCATACGCGGTAACACAATAACGACCACTCCAACCGGCTGCACAAGCATAAGCAGCTAAATCAATCCATTTCATTACTGCGCCGCCGTGAACTTTTCCACCAAAGTTAACGTCTTGGGGTTCAGCTAAAAATCTTAAGGTTATATCGCGTTGGGGTTGCTTCATGGTGCTTCCTATTTATCAGTAAAATTAAGGCTAACAGTGCTTACAATATTTGCGGTTTAAAGGTACATTACACCCGTTAAGTCATAGTTAAAATTTAAAGGATAACCATGAAAATTTGGGTTGATGCCGACTCGTGTCCGGTAGTTATTAAAGAGATTTTATTTCGAGCCGCAGAGCGTACTCAAACATTCACAACATTATTGGCTAATCATTATCTAAAAGTACCGCCGTCTAAGGTGATCAGCTTCGTACAAGTTAGTGCTGGCTTTGATGTTGCTGACGATGAAATTGTTAAGCGAGCCGAGCCAAATGACTTAGTGATAACAGCAGATATTCCTTTAGCGGCTGAAGTCGTCGAAAAGGGCTGCTTAGCACTTAACCCTAGAGGCGAGCTTTACACAGAGGCCAATATTCGTCAACGCCTGAATATGCGTGACTTTATGGATACGCTGCGCTCTAGTGGTATTGAAACAGGTGGAGCGCCACCTATTAGCCAAAGTGATCGACAAGCTTTTGCTAACAATCTTGATAAGTTACTAGCGCAGCAATAAGTTAAGCAAATAAACCGCAACGGCAAAAAATTATTTTGCCGTTGCTATTATCATTATTTACTTGGATTAGGATTAATGCGGCGACGTCCGCCACCATTACCGTCGCTATTGCCATAAGGGTTACTAGCAGAGCTATTGCCGATATGACGTCTGTTTTTTCCAGTTGGTTTATGACCACGAGCATTTTCACCCGAGCGTTGACCATCTTTATGCTCAACACTTTCTGATTTAAATTTTCTTGGCTTTTGAGCTTTTAAAGCGCGTAAATTACGTGACTCTGGTAAGGCATGTACGGGTTCAAAACCGGCAACAACTTCTCTTGGCAAATGTGTTTGTATGACATGTTCTACATCATTAAGTAAATCTATTTCATCAGCACAAACTAAAGATACTGCATGTCCGGTAGAACCTGCTCGGCCGGTACGTCCAATACGATGCACATAGTCTTCTGGTACATTAGGTAATTCAAAGTTAACCACTTGTGGCAACTGTTCTATATCGATACCACGGGCAGCAATATCAGTAGCAACGAGTACGCTAATATTACCATCTTTAAATTGTGCTAAAGCTTTAGTTCTCGCACCTTGACTTTTGTTGCCATGAATAGCGGCGGCTCTGATACCTGCAGCATCTAACTGTTTAGTTAATTTATTTGCGCCATGTTTAGTTTTCATAAACACGATAACTTGTTGCCAGTCATTCTCTAGAATTAAATGCGTCAGTAAAGCGGCTTTTCTATTTTTATCAACCGAATAAATTAATTGCTCAACCGATTCAGCTGTCGTATTTTTTGGGCTAATGGAAATTTCAACGGGATCCTTGACTATACCTTTAGCTAGTTCACGAATATCGGGAGAAAATGTTGCTGAAAATAGTAGTGTTTGACGTGTTTTTGGCAGTAAAGATAAAATTTTCTTAATATCACGTAAGAAGCCCATATCTAGCATTCTATCTGCTTCATCAAGCACTAATATCTCTAATTGATTAAATCGCACCGCTTTTTGATTATACAAATCGAGTAGACGCCCAGGAGTAGCCACTAGAATATCAACGCCTTGACGCAAGCGCTGCATTTGTGGGTTAATTTTAACACCACCAAATACTACAGTAGATTTCAATGGTAAGTGTTTACCATACATTTCTACGTTTTCAGCAATTTGTGCTGCAAGCTCACGAGTCGGAGTGATAATAAGCGTTCTAGCTTGGTTTGGTCGGACATTATCGCCCTTTGATAACAGCTCAAGAATAGGTAAAGTAAAACCGGCTGTTTTACCTGTACCCGTTTGCGCAGCAGCCATAACGTCTTTACCAGCAAGCACGGCAGGAATAGCCTGAGCTTGGATAGGTGATGGCGTATCATAACCTTTTTCCGCAATGGCTTTTTGAATGGGTGCAGATAAACCTAAATCGGTAAAACTCATAGAATATTCTCTTCTCGCTGTTGGTTTGATCCAATGTCAAACGGCGATGCAGAATACAGTATAGACGGCTTTAGTGCAATGAAAGTGCTTATTCTTCTATCATAAACAGCAACTAAATTAATACTAATGGGGAGGGCAAAGCTAAGCTGTCCTTTAATGTCTTAAGTATTCACTTATTCCTTTCTCATTCATTCTTTCCTGTAAAAATAAGAAAAACATCTCACAGGGAGAGAAGCAAGAGGACTACAGGAGGTAAACACTAAAAAAAAGGACTTTTAAATGCCATGATTTCTTACTGATTCACTTCTCATTATCCCATCCTGCAAAAAATTCACATGGAAAAAGAAGGATTGTCGGCGATAAGGCTCTAAAAAATATGATTAATTGATAGATAGAAACGAAAAAACCCGTAACGTTAGTTACGGGTTTTAGAATGGTGGTGGAGGGAGGTGGATTCGAACCACCGAAGGCTGAGCCGTCAGATTTACAGTCTGATCCCTTTGGCCACTCGGGAACCCCTCCACAGGGCCGAAAACCCAGCCATAAGCTGGGTATTCTAAATAGAAGCCTAGCAATGTCCTACTCTCACATGGGAACTCCCACACTACCATCGGCGCTAACACGTTTCACTTCTGAGTTCGGAATGGGATCAGGTGGGGCCATGTCGCTATTGTCGCTAG
>NZ_JACGVK010000120.1:0-191857 GCF_014077185.1 Colwellia sp. MB02u-10 | reverse complement strand
GAATCAGCACCCCGGCCAAGTATTGTGCGTACCCGAGCTTTATATAACTCTATAGGGTAAGAGATAATACTTAATGGCCCTTTCCCTGAAAAAATTATACGTGAAGGGCTATCGAATAGTATTTTAGTTTTGGCAACGTAATTTGGAAAGGCAAACAGCTCTGGTGAAAAAACCAGAGAAAGCAAACCGATACAACCAAGCAGTACTACAGGTGGAACTATTGAATGGGTATATGTCCATATACCAAAAGATGCCATGGTGATGAGCACTATAGCCAATAACCTTCTTAAGTGAACGTTAGTCTCTAAACCAGAGACTGATCCCTTATTGTTTAGGGTATCATACAACTGTTGAGCCTTTTGTTTTTGCTCGTTACTCGGCAATGTTCTAACGGACTGATAGCCTGTCACTTTTCCATTTTCATATACAGGTGTTACATAGGCATCAACCCAATAATAATCGCCATTTTTACAACGATTTTTAACCATTCCTCGCCAAGAATCTTCTTGTTTGAGTTTACGCCATAAATCAGAAAATGCCGCTTTAGGCATTGATGGATGTCGAATTATATTATGATGTTGTCCAACGAGTTCCTCAAGAGAATACCCTGCAATGGCACAGAAATCAGGGTTAGCGTAAGTTATTCTTCCTTGAAGATCTGTAATAGAGACCAATTGTTCAACTGCCGCGAAAGTTTTTTCATTATTTAAAGTGTGATTCATAATATTTCTTTTATCAGTAAATGTAGTTAACGTTAATCAGCTTTTTCTCAGTAAAAGCTCAAACTCATCAATCGGCACGGGCTTACTAAATAGATAACCCTGATAATGCATGCAGCATTTATCCAATAGGAGTTGCCTTTGTTCTACAGTCCCGACACCCTCGGCAATGACATCAATATCTAAGCTATGCGCTATGGTAATGATAGTGCTGATGCTTTCCACCAATATACTTTCGGTTAGCTCTAGCTTGAGTTTTGCGGGGCTAATCTCATACTGTTGTAGGGTGGTTTTTACCTGCTCGACAAAGTGTTCTTGATGAAATTGCTTAGCACTGATATTGACGGCGATTACAAGACCTTCTGTTTGGAGGCTGTGTTGCCATGCTTTAAGTTGAGCGCAGGCCGTGTCTAATACCCATTGCCCTATCGGTAAAATAAGCCCTGTTTCTTCGGCTAACGGATGAAGTTAACGGGTGAAATCTGGCCACGTTCTGGATGTTGCCAACGGATTAAGGCTTTAGCCCCTAATGCTTGATCAGAACGGCTAACCTGTATTTGATAATAGAGCTGAAATTGATTGTACTTAATGGCTTTGCGTAGTGCATTTCCCATGTCTGCACGAACAGTGATGGCTTCTTCTCCGCTGTAACCTGCAATACGGGTAAATGCGCGATTCACACGAAGAATACTGCTGTTAGCATCGGTGATAAACATACCTTCTTGAGATTCAAAAACGGTGGCGGCAATCCGAAATTCACTAGCGATGACTAACTTAGTACCCCGCTTATCTTTTTCTTCATTTTGAAAGCACAATTCTTCATTAGCAATGAGCAACTCAGCAGCTCGCTTTTCAATTTTTTGAGTCACTTTGTCTTTGAGTCACTTTGTCTTAGTACCTTACAGACTTAAGTCTGTAAGGTACTAATTTATGTCTGTAAAGTCACTTTGCCTTAATCACTTTATTGATTTCAATCAGTAAAGTGATTAATATAATTTTCTTAGGTTGACTTTTAGATATTTAAACTAATAATCGTCGAGAGATTCAGGAAAGAGTGTAGATTGGGAACAGTTAACACCTTTAATAAAACCTGACATTATACTTACCAATAAATATTAACTTACCGATAAGTATAGTAAACGTGTGTTTTGTTTGCGGTCAATGTTAAGGATGATTAATCATAACTATCAAGTAGTTATACGAAAAGGTGATCAAAATTTTTCACACAGTCTGTGGCAACAGTAAACATAATAGGTCAATCTCATTTATTAACGCGATTCTCATTATTTATGACACCTCCACATAATACTTTAAACATAGCGGCTTTAAGAGTGCAATAGACGCTAAGCCTAATATTTATGGCTTAGCGTAAAACCTGTTAGTTTAACAAATCATCAAGCTAGTGCTTCGCCAATGACCTAATATCATTCCCGGTCGGTGACTCATGCACTCTCAGTGAAAAAGCGGGTAACACCGCAATAACATGATCGAAAATATCTGACTGAATATCCTCGTAAGCATTCCAGTTTGTTGTGTTGGTAAAAGCATAAATTTCAATGGGCAAACCATCACTTGTTGGCTCTAGCTGCCTAACAATCAAGGTCATTCCTTGATGAATATCAGGATGGTTTTTCAAAAATGACACCAGATACTTTCTAAAAGTACCAACATTAGTTAGTCGCCGGCCATTTTGCATTACTGTCATATCAGTTTTTTTATCCGTATTTTCTTTTTCAATTTCTGGTACCGTATGCGTTATATACTCGCTGAGTAAATGCGCCTTTTTCAATTCAGCTAGTTGCTCTTTGTCTAAGAAACAGACACTGCTCATTTCTAGATGAATACTTCGTTTTATTCTTCTACCACCTGCTTCAGACATGCCGCGCCAGTTTTTAAATGAGTCTGAAATAAGTGCATAGGTAGGAATGGTGGTAATCGTTTTGTCCCAATTTCTTACTTTAACTGTTGTTAAAGCAATGTCGATCACATCGCCGTCTGCACCATACTTTGGCATTTCAAGCCAATCTCCCACTGCCAGCATATTATTAGCAGAGAGCTGTATGCCGGCAACTAAGCCCAAGATAGGATCTTTAAATACTAACAACATTACGGCAGACAAGGCGCCCAAGCCACTCAGTAAAATAAGGGGTGATTTGTCCATCAGCAACGACACCGCTAAAATACACGTTAATATACTGGCAACAAGCTTAACGGTTTGCAAAAGGCCTCTTAACGGAAAGTGTACCTGACTTGCGCGCCTATCTGAAAGCGCTTGCAAAATGTCTAAAAAGGTAAACAACGACAACAAAGAGAATAAGATGATCCACTGGTCGGTAACGACTTCAGCAAGATGTAATAAGCTGCTCCCTTTCGCGAGTAAAAGCTTGGCTTGAACCACTACAATGGCGCCTTGCAGCGTCAACGAAAGTCGCTTCGCTAAGCGCTGAAATAAATCTAAAGTTAAATTTTTCGCCTGCGGCAAGTCGGTAGTTTTAAAATTGCCCTTGATAAAATGCTTAGCTGAGACCTTAATAATATAATGTAAGACTAAGGTAAACGTGATTATCCATACAATGACTAAAGTGTCGTACCACACAAAGACATTACCCGGCATATTGTGCTCAAGCCAGCCCACCAAAAATTCTCGCAAATGTGTTCTTGTTTCGGTCATTATCATTTGTCCTTAAATGTTATTTGAGACATGTTGCTGTATGTTGCGTAATGAAAAATACTGATTAAGCGAAAACAGAAGCAGAATTTATATAACCTAGAGGGGGTTAAGCGATGTGCACTAAATCCATTTAGGCGAAAACTGTGTAACCAAAAATACAAAATATCCTATGTCGATAAAGTCACCATAAAAACGAATATAAACAAGCACAAACCTAAAAGTTAACTACCTAAATCACAAAGAAATTAGCTAGGGCAAGTGGCGACAGAGAACACTTTGCTAAGTGTTCTCTTTTTTATACCACAGCAAAGTTTACTAAGTGGACATTGGTTAAATTTATTTTTTGTTTCGCATGCCAAAGATCGTAGTTATCTTGCATTGATAGCCAACTCTCAGGAGTTCTGCCAATTGCTTTAGATAAGCGCAGTGCCATTTCTAAAGAAATAGAACTTTGACCTTTAATCACTCTATGTAAAGTAGATGATGAAACATCTAATTGCTTTGCTAAATAGCGACAGTAAAACCAGCTGGCTCTAAATAAACATCGTAGATGAATTCTCCGGATGTGGTGGATTATGCATAGTCATTAGTGATAGTCCTCATAGTTAAGAATAAAAGCATTACCATCGATAAACTCAAAAGTAATACGCCAGTTACCATTTACAGTAATAGACCAAATCCCATCTCGACTGCCTTTTAATGGATGTAATTTAAAACTGGGCAAATTGATATCATCAATTTCTTGGGCGGTATCTATTGCGGCTAATTGCATTCGTAATTTACGTTCATGCTGTGCTTGAATATCTGAATTACTCCCAGTTTGGACGTATTTATTAAGGCCTTTATTTTTAATAATATTTAATCGTGCAACAAGTGTAGCGTGATGCGCATCAGGTATCGATAAAATATAGCGCGTTACTAAGCGGCTGATTACATTTGGCTATAATGCGTGAGCAACGAACCGCAGCCAGCTGTAAGCATTTTGTCCTGCTTGAGTGGCTTATAAAGCAACAACGACTAAACTTGAATTGTACCTTTTAAATACTGTACAGCCTTACCTAAAAGTAAAACTCTATCATCCGCAACCTTGCATATTATATTGCCGCCACGTTTAGAAGCCTGATATGCAATTAATCTAGACTTATTGAGCTTTCCAGCCCAATAAGGTGCTAGCCCAGTATGAATAGAACCTGTAACAGGATCTTCATCACCGCCATTCGCAGGCCAGAAATAACGAGAAACAAAGTCATAATTGTTTGATTTAGCAGTTACAACAACATCATATGGGGCGAGTTGCTTTAATAACTCATTATTTGGAACGACAGAAGTCACATCAACTTCGTTTTCATAAACAACAAAGTATGCTTGATTGTTTAATAACACTTCCTTTGGGGCAATTGAAAGGCCGTTTAATAATGCTGCTGGTATATCCTTAATGGTTTCAGGTGGCCTACTCGGGAAATCCATTTGAATATAACCGCTATCCATTTTCGTAACAGATAAATTACCTACTGCTTCAGCGTAAAAATTAATATTTTTTACATCATCATTTTTAGCAAAAATAACAAATGAAGCTGCTAATGTGGCATGACCACAAAAGTCAATTTCTGTTATTGGAGAAAACCAACGAATTTCATAGTTATGAATATCAATTTTTTTAACATACGCGGTTTCTGATAGGTTATTTTCAATCGCAATGGACTGCATATGCTCATCAGAAAGCCAGTCCTTGGTAATAATTACTGCAGCTGAATTCCCTTTAAACACCACATCTGTGAATGCGTCAACAACATTGATTTCTAATTCCACTTGAGAATATACCTCCATAGGGATATTTGCTTTATAACGAGCTTGTAGAATAACTCGTTTATTATGAATACCCCCTAAAATAGGGGTACCAAATGCATTACCTATCAAGTAAATCGTCTACAGCGCGATACAGGAACACAAAAATTTAGTGATTTTGGCTGAATTAGTTATTCTACAGCCTCAACGCCTACTTAAGCGGAAAAATATAGTTAGCTAAAATGTCGAACAGAGCGAAAACAGCCAACTGTATTCCGCTTGAAGTTCTTGTTAGCTCACTTTTAGTAATGCTGAGTGAGATTTATTGAGTTTCAAACATGGTAGGCAAATACCTGCCATATTATCATCTGACAAAATAGTCTCTGCATTTTTCAGAGCTGTTCTTTTGTAAATTTTAGGAATCGTATTTCCTTTAGGATACCAAGATTTATTTTTAATATAAGGATATGACCTTTCATCTTCGCTACACAAAACTTTACAACCAGATACTATTAAAAGAGCAGCTATATGTGGATCGTCAAAATCGCTATCATTACACCGCTGCATTAATTCTTGCATTTTAATATCGACTTCACCATCATCTACTTTGACAACTTTACCAGCCTTATTTAGCTGATTGAAAAATTTTAAGTATTTACCTATTGTTTTAAATTCGTCCCAATACTTAGTCCCACCACAAACCATTTTTCCTTTACCATCAATGATCCAGTCAAAAACTGGTTTATAATCTGAGTGATGCTCAGATGCCTGATTAAAAACACTAGGAATGACATTCATATCAATTACTAAACACATGTTAAAGCCTCAACATTGCTAATTCTTCATTTAAGAAAAATTCACGAAATGCTTCAGGCTGATCTAATGGATAGCCCCCCTTTTCATCAATAGATATGCAATGCACAACGTTCCCTTCCTTAATTCTTTCAAAGAAAAGAACTTGAGCATTTTTACATTCAGCTTGATTTGTACATAATCTAAACCTATCAATTAAGTAATCACTGTGAGTTTCAATTACAAAATTGTTACCCGTGAGTTCTACGGATTGATAAATAAATTCCCCCAAAGAAGCCTGTGCCTTTGGGTGCAAGTGAACTTCAGGTTGTTGAATAGCTATATATTCAGCTGATGAACGTCTTCTTGATTCTAAAATAATAGGTAAAACTTGAGATACACCATACCCAACATTAGATACCAACAAATCACTTCCACCAAGGTTTACATTAACCTCAAACGGTGAAGAAGCTTCTTTTCCAAAACGCTTAATGCCAACAGAATCAAATAAACCACTGCTTAAACCAAACTCTTTAATTGCATTGATAGTTTTATTATTTCTATCTCCTTTAGAATTGTTCAATAATTTATTTAGTAAATTAGGAATATGTCCACCTTCAGAAGAATAATCTGAAGCTTGATGCAAATATATTTTTTCCGGCTTTGCTCTTATAGGTGCAATCCATTTACACTCAGGTGCATCTATTTCTATCTGAAAAGTTATTTTTTTATTATTCTTTATTAAATCCTTTCCCGCGAGGTCTGCTACAACAAAATGATAAGCATTAGCGAAAAATAAATCTCTGGGAAAGCCTTGTTTTGAAAACTTTTTATAACCAGTAGGACGACTTAAAGAATGCTCTTTTGTACATATATTTATAAAATCAATTAATGTCTCACCAACATCAGCATCCCTAACTTTATAACGAAGAGAATTGTCAGAAATGATAGTTGAAATCAAACCTATTGGACTCATAAAACTATATTTATGAACTACTGGCATACCTTCTTCATTTTTAAAAGTAATCAATCTAAATGTGGGAATCTTTTCATCTTCGCTTGATTCCTCTTCTAATGATGAGTCATCAAAGAAACCAATGGTAAAACTTTTTTTATTTTCGGCTTTATTACTAACTATTTCAGAGAAATATGAAAAATGTAGATCCGGATCATCAAACGATGGTCTAAACCAAAATCTATGGGAGCCTAAAATCTTTAATGAAGCTAAGAACGATGTTTTACCTGTGCTATTTTCACCAACTAAAAAATTAACAGATTTGAGGGGAATTATTTGTTTATTAAACCCTCTGTAGTTATCTAAATAAATAGACTTCAATTTACACTCCTTGTTGATAGGCAATAAAATAGATGGCTAAAATTAGCGACAAAAGAGCAAAAGCCAACTGTTTTTTGCCCTTTTAAACGACTTATACGACGCTACAACCGAACTTTAAGCCATCGCTTAATTTTTTAAGAATAATTAGTAACGCTTCTATATCATTATCTGAGACTACTATACGTTGCCCTATTTTATATGACGAATCCATCGACTTGGTAACATACTTTTCATCAACGATTCCTTCGTTATGGGACAACAAGTGCCTTTTTTGAAACAATACATTAATTTGATTTAACTGTTCAGCTGTTAACCAATCGCTGTACCGCTTATTTATAGCATTCCCCCATAATTCACTTCCTTGGCCAAGACGTTGAAAAGCATTAAAAGGACTTTTTCCATATGGTTCGTATAAACCCTCGCAGAGCTTTTGAAACGCAACTACCCCATCTGAAATGCAGGTCTCTCTCAGTGACCTACAAGTTAATTCAGCATCATCTTTACTTGAAGCAGCAATAAGGGCTTCTCTTATAACTTCAAGGTTATCTCTTTTGGCTTTTATTTTTCTGAGCGAGTCACTAAATGTTTGTGTAACAGAGTTGTGCCCACAGGCGGGACAGAAAAAAGCACTTCCTATTACTGAGAATCGAGATTGACATTTTTCGCATGAAATATCTAATTCCATCGCTTCTGCGGCTTTTGCTGGAATAGTAAAAGTGCGGGTGTTTGTTCCTTTATATTTCATGCTAATTGAAACAAAACCTTTTTTGTTTTGACCGCGATTAAAGTTTTTAGTCATGTTGGTTAGTGATTTACCAACTAACCCTTTAACCACATTAAACGCTTCTTCTTTTGCATGTTCAATTTGCGCTATTGTGAACCATTCTTTAGCAGGTGCTTCATGCCTACATAAAGGGCACCAGACTGCCTCATCTTTGAAAATATTAAGCCAATCTTTATTATTCACTTTAAAAAGAAACTCACAATCTTCTGAAGGGCATTGTTTATCTGTGTAGCCTTTCTCATCGCTAACTATTCCCACAGATACATATTTTAAATTTTCGAGTTCATTAAAAGATTCAGACATTACTCCACTCCTTTGAAAAGTCGTATAACAGCTTATTCTGGATACGTCTTAGTAACCTCGCACCATAATTAACACTTCATTTACACTAATATCCCATACTTACAAGGTATTAGAAACAATTAACACAAAAAATATAATACTAATTAGGAGGTTAATAAGACGTTTTACTACTCACATCTCTTAGCAGACGTAAAATAAAACACTTTATATTCATATGGTTAAATTATTTCCTTTAATCATATGTGTAATTAATCTTGTATTACTAAAACGTCTTAGTAACATAACTTGAAGAAGTACTTGATTTTTATTTAACCATTTACTCTAGCTGTACAAGTATATAACTGAAGGTTTTTTTATTATGTCTGCCTCCCTATTGTTAGAAAGTATTCGCTCTATTATTTGTACTATGCATGACAGCATTCAAACTGAAAAAATTTATTAGCATTGGATAAAAAATTTCATTTTTTTTAATGACAAACGCCACGCTAACAATGTTGGGGAAGAAAAGGTAAGTCATTATCTAACTTACTTTGCTGTCGATAGAAAGGTTACTTCATCTGTACAGAACTTAGCACTTTGCTCTAGCGTTTTTATCTACCAACATGGATTAAAAAGAGAATTAACGTTATTAACGAACACCATCAGAGCTAAGGTAGCAACGAGAGTAGAATCCCAACGGTATTATCTAATGATGAGGAAATAAAAATTATTAATGAATAACAATAGAACAAATATTCAAGACCGTTTTGGGTTAAAACGCCTTAACTTATGATAGTAAAATAATAAATATTTTAACAAAAAACCATGATGCATAGCCCAAATATTAGGAATATTACCCTCATGATTAACCACGTTAGAGCATAAGTCGCGCTTAGTTGGATAAATCTAAAAAGGCTGTTTTTCGAATGTTTTAGCTCCACTAGGAATCTGACACCAACTGAGCTTTTCACTGACCCAAACATGAGCCGATGGTTTAAATATAGTGGCGTCTGCTAAACTGATTGGTTTTAATTTTAATTTGATCGTGCTTAAGTCATCTGGGTTGTAATGATAAACTCTATTCCCGCAAGTTGAGCAGAACTTTGCGTTATTTCTGTTACCACTATCGGCGATTCTACTCCATTCATTTAACTCACCTTCAAACTCAATAGCATTTGACGCAATAATGGCTGTAACACTAAATGGGCTAGTAGAGAGCTTTTGGCATTCTGTGCAATAACAAGCCCACACCCTATTAGGTTGTTCATACAGTTTGTATGTTACTTGCCCACATTGGCAGGAGCCTTTAATAGGATATTTCATATTCTAATTATTCCTCATTCATAGCAATGCCGCTAAGGGTTTAATGCTTGTTCGACACATTTATCGACACTTTCTCGACTCTAAGTGCACTCGTAATAATACTGACATGCATTCGTAGGTATAATTTTTTTATTAAAAGCACATTGGGGATAAGTAATAACTGATCTAGCATTCTACTACTCATTAAACGCTCACGCTTATGGCGTTACCTTTTATATATCATAGTGTTGCTGCATGCTAATCTAGGTACAGCACTGCAGCGCACGCCAATAAAGTCATTATTAATATAAAAATTTTCAAAAACTTAGGCTCTATTTTTATTGATATTTTAACCGCCATCCAAGCGCCTATGATATTGCCCAAGGCCAATGCTAGGCCCGGTAACCAAAGAATTAAGTCTTGATAAATAAAAATGCCTAAAGCGCTTAAGGTAAATGCTAGCGTACACACTAATTTTAAAGCATTGGCTCGCACTAAATCATAATGAAGAGAGCCAGCAAGGGCAAACAGCAAAATAAAACCCACACCTGCTTGTATTAATCCGCCATAAAAGCCCGAAATAAACAGTATTAACCATGAGCTGGGTGTTGAACGAACAAGTTTGGGGGCTGTTTCAACATTGGGTAATATTATACTAGGCACCAAAATCATCACCAACGACATAGCGATCATTGAGCCAAGTAGCACATATTTAAGGGTTTGTGCTGACATCACCAACGCAGCCAAGGCACCAAATACACCACCCAGTATAGTTAAACTTAAAATGGCAGGTAAATCGTGGCTTGCTAACTTGTTATATTTCTTAAAACCAACAATGCCTGACACTGATTGTAACAGCACACCCACTCGGTTAGTCGCGTTAGCTATGTCAGCAGGCATACCCATTATCATTAATGCAGGGAGAGTTAAGTTAGAGCCTCCCCCTGCTAATGTGTTGATAATTCCCGCAATAAATCCTGTTATTGTCAGTAATAAATAAAACCAATATTCACTCACTCAGATAAGTCCTTTAGTTCTCTATAGTGAACTCGCTAATTGTTATGTAATGATCAGGTATCCAGGTAACAATAAAACTAGCGATAAAATAACTAATTGCATTAGGATAAATGGAATCACACCTTTGTATATGGTTAGCGTTTTTATTGATTTAGGAGCTACCCCCTTTAAGTAAAACAGACTAAAGCCAAACGGCGGGGTTAAAAATGATGTTTGCAAATTCATCGTAATAAGAATAGCAAACCAAATTAAGTCAATATCTAATGCCATGGCAATGGGGGTTAAAATCGGCACAACTAAAAAAGCAATTTCAATAAAATCAATGAAAAAACCCAGTATTAATATCGCCACCATTGCAGATAATATAAATGTCCATTGACCACCAGGAAGATCCATAAAAAAGTCTTCAACGATAAAGTCACTGCCTGAATAGGTAAAAACCATTGAAAAAGCCGTGGCGCCCAGCAGCACAGCAAAGATCATCGAACTCACTTTTACCGACTCTTTTGAAACGTCATTGATCATTTTAAATGAAAACTTACCATAGCATGTCGCCAATATAACCGCGCCAACAGCCCCTATGGCTGATGACTCTGTTGGCGTAGCAATGCCGCCAAATATTGACCCCAACACCGTGATGATTAATAGCATTGGCGGCACAATATCTTTCAGGGCTTGAATTAATAATTCCTGCTTACTTTCTGTCACTACCATAGGTGGACAAAATTCTGGTTTTATTTTTCCTAGCACAAGAATATAAAGCGTATACATCAAAATCAACAAAAAGCCTGGCAATATCGCCGCTTTAAACAAATCTCCCACAGGTACACCCATCACATCACCCAATATAATCAAAATAATTGAGGGGGGAATAATTTGTCCTAAGGTACCTGAGGCGCAAATAACGCCAGTAGCGGTTGGTTGATGATAATTATTTTTTAACATTACCGGTAGAGATATCACTCCCATCGCCACAACGCTTGCACCAACAACACCTGTTGATGCCGCTAATAGTGCTCCAACGATAATGGTTGAAATAGCCAAGCCACCCGCTACCTGACCAAATAATTTTGCCGAAGACTCTAATAATTTTTCAGCAAGGCCTGTTTTTTGCAAAACAATACCCATGAAAATAAACATAGGAATCGCCATTAGCGTGGTATTTTCCATAATGCTCATGATGCGGTATGGCATAAAGGCGAAAAGATCTGTCCCTAGGCTGAGAACGCCAACAATAAGGGAGATACCCGCAAACGTAAAAGCAACTGAATAACCAAAAAACAGGAACATTAGCGCTACGGCAAATAAAACTATTCCAGTCATTTTTGTGCCTCTTTAAAATTGGGTTTAGTCATTAATGCTCTCATTTGAGTTAACACTACATAGGTAATGCAAAGCACTAAAAATAGCGAAGAAAGAGGAATAACACTGCGTATTATCCAGCGATGTGGCAGGCCGCCAGGGTCGCCACTACCTTCACCAATAGCATAAGCTTCATAACTATAATCCCAGCCAAAATAGATTAATACACAAGCAAATGGCAGCGCTAAAAATAGCGAACCTGCAAGATTAATGATGGCTTTTTTCTTGCTGGATAATTGATCATAGATTATGTCTACCCTTACATGTGCGTCTTCTTTAAGGGTGTATCCGATACCAAACATAAACATTGCAGCAAAAAAATGCCATTCAAGTTCTTGCATACCAATACTGACGTCATTGAAAAAGTATCGTAATACCACGTCATAGAAAACATTTAAAATCATCAATACCATCAGTAGGCTACATAGGTTTCCTACCGTATCAATGATTTTTCTTAATAGGTTAATTAAAGTATTCATGTTGTCTCCACACATACCTAACCATGGCGGCTAGGTATGTGTGTGATGGTTAGAAGTGAATTATTTCGAATCAAAGTTATCGAGGTAAGCGCGGTCTGAAAAGTTAGTCCAGGCACGTACTTGTTTCTGATAGCTAGAAATTGAATCTAAAATTTCTTTTGTTTTAGGATCTTTCTTCGCTGCTTCTAGCAAAAGTTCATCGTTTGCTTGCTTAATCGCTGTCATAACAGGTTTTGGAAACGATCTGATTTTTACATGAGGGTAATCTTCTTGAATAGTCGCTAAATTTTTACCACTTTCATGCATCGACTGAATGTACATATCGTAAGCAGCCAGTTTCATTGCTGCCGTTAGAATTTTTTGCAAGTCTTCAGGTAATGAATTATAAGCTTTTGGATTAACCATAAACTGAAGTTCTGTCGCAGGTTCATGCCAGCCAGTATAATAATAAGGCGCTATTTTATGAAAACCCATTCTAAGATCAAGCGATGGGCCAACCCATTCTAATGCGTCAATAGTATTCCTTTCTAGCGCTGTATATAGCTCGGCAGAAGGAATATTGGTTGGTTTAGCCCCTAGCTTAGCAAGTACTTCACCAGCAAATCCAGGAATGCGCATTTTTAAGCCTTTAAGATCTTCAACAGTATTAATCTCTTTACGGAACCAACCCCCCATTTGATTACCGGTATTACCGCCCGGAAATGACATGATGCCGTGTTTGTCATATACCGACTTCATTAATTCCATGCCGCCGCCATGGTAGAACCAAGCATATTGCTCAGGTGCCGTCATACCAAAAGGAAGCGTAGTGAAAAACATCGTATTAAAGTCTTTCCCTTTCCAATAATAAGAAGCCGAATGCCCCATTTGATATTGACCGTTTTTAACAAAATCGAAAATACCAAAGGCTGACTTGTGTCTGTTTGAAGAATCAATGCGAATGGTTAATCGCCCATTTGACATTTCGTCAACCAAACGAGCCATATTTTTTGAAGCGTCACCAAATATAGGAAAATTAGGTCCCCAAGTTTCTGCTAATTTCCATCGGTATTTTTTGTTATCGTCAGCATCAGCATTTGCAAATCCAGAGAATGCAACTGACGCAATGAATAATACTTTTAGTATTGAGGTTTTTAACATGTTCACCTTTCCACCTATTAGTCTATTTTAAACAACCCATTGTTGCGTAACTAATCAATTTTTACATAATAACCCGTAAGTAAGTATTAGACTTCTTTACTAGGTATTACTACCTAAATATTTATCTGTGATAGAAAGTTAGTGCTAATTTTGCGATGATTAAATTTTTTATCTTGATATTAATAAAGGCTGTTGAAATGAGAATGCCATTACGGATGTTTTATCTTGCCATAATTCAGGTTATTTTAACCTCTTTTATTATCTATTATTTCGTTTCTAGTCAATATCGTGAATTGTCTGATCTCAATGTTAAAACACTGGAAACCTTCCTTATTACTCAAAAAGAACAAGAATTAAAAAACTATATTGCCATTGCACTTTCATCGGTCGATCATATGGCTGAGTTATCAGAAGATAAAAAAGATGTGGTTAAAGTTTCGGTGGCAAACATCTTTAAAAATATGCTGTACAACGGAGATGATGGCTATTTTTTTATTTATGATGATAAAGCCATCGCTATTGTTCACCCTAAACAGCCGGATAGAGTTGGAGAAAGTTGGTGGGATTTAGAAGGTGAAAATGGCGATAAAATTATTCAAGTTTTATTGGCGAATGCTCATGCTGGCGGAGGGTTTTATCGCTATGACTGGCTTAAACCCTCAGAAAAAGTGAAAGCGCCCAAATTAGGCTATTCTATTTACATTGATAAATGGCAATGGATGTTTGGCACTGGGGTCTATTTAGATGATGTTTACTCACAACTAAATAACTTACATCAAGAGATTGATTTTCATATTAATTACACCAAAAAAATTATTTTGATTGTGGCACTTTCTTCGATATTTTTTATATTTTTATTTGGCATTGCCGTTAATCTAAGTCATAAAAAAAGAGCTGAAGCAAAAATTAGTGAATTAGGTCAACGGATCATTGATGTGCAAGAAGAAGAAAATCGGCATATTTCAAGAGAGTTACATGATGGTATTATTCAAACCTTAATTTCAATTAAATATTCGCTCGAAGCCACTACTTTTTTTCTTCGAAAAAACAAACAAGAAAAACCAGCATCACTTACACAGGCGGAAGATAATTTAGGCTTTGCTATCCACGAAGTGCGCAGAATATCTCATCATATGCATCCTCAAATATTAGACGAGCTAGGTTTGTCAGCCGCCATTGAAAACCTGAGTCGCGATTTCGCTAAACAAACAAATATTGAGATAAAAGTCAGCAAACCATCATTAAAAAAACTGTTACCTGATTTTATTAATACAACGCTTTACCGCGTGGTGCAAGAGTCACTCACCAATATTAAAAAACATGCTGGCGCTAAGTGCGTATTAATTGACATTTCAATACAACAAACTTGGCTAACCTTGAGTATAAAAGATGATGGTGTCGGCTTTGACGTAAACGCGATAACGAAACAACAGCACTCAGGTATTGGCTTAAGAAATTTGGCTGAACGTGTTGAATATCACCTGGGTAAATTTCATATTAGTTCGTCCAAAACCGGCACTGAAATAACCGTTAAAATTCCAACGAAAAGTTTTGCAAATTATTTTAATCACTTAAATCGAGCAGTAAAACAAAATGATACATGATAATAAACCACAAGAAAAAACATCAGTTTTATTAGTCGATGACCACCCCATGGTTCAAGGGGGATTGTCTGCTTGTCTGGCTTATTACGATGATATCGAAGTAATAGGCGTAGCTCATGATGGTAAAGATGCACTAAATAAAGCTAGGGAGCTCAAACCCAATGTTATCTTGATGGATGTCAGTATGCCATTAATGAATGGTATTGATGCAACAGAGATTATTACCGAGCAGTTGCCCGATACTAAAGTGTTAATTTTTACTATGCATAATAGTTCTGAGTTTGTTCACAGCGCTATTCAGGCCGGCGCTTCAGGTTATGTATTAAAAGACACTTCATCAGAGGAAGTTTATTTTGCTATAAAAGCGGTCACCAAAGGTAATACCCACTTTAGTAGTTCGATTGCAAAAATGTTACAAGAAAGTCCATTGAAAATAGAAAACGACAAGTTAACCACACGTGAGCAAGTTATTCTATCATTTGTTGCACAAGGCTTTTCCAGCAAAGATATCGCTAAAAAGCTCGACATAAGCTTTCGTACTGTTGAAGCTCATCGTCGTAATATAAAGGCTAAACTCAATATAGAATCACTGGCTGATCTTGTTCGGTTTGCGATTAACCATGGATTAATTAATAAAGAAGGAGGATGAGAAGAGCAGAGAAGAGAAGAGAAGAGAAGAGAAAAGAATTCAGAAAACAGCACATAATAGGTTGTAAAAAAGCAAGTACAAGCTAAAAGACACTGCGTTGTTAATTGTCATCAGTAGATTTAATGCGAATATTCATTAGCTTTGCCCTCTAAGATACTAGGCTATAAAAAACTCTGGTTAATGCCGAAAAAACGGCCGTCAAATTGTGCAACGGCCGTGATGGTACTATTGGGTAAAGTGCTCGGCATGAAAGCGCAGGTGCTCTTCAATAAATGATGAGATAAAGTAATAACTGTGATCATAGCCTTCATGAATAGTTAGCTCTAATGGATAACCATTAACTTTAGCTGCCGCTACTAATGTTTCAGGCTTTAACTGCTCAGCCAGGAAATTATCCGCACCGCCTTGAGTCACTTTAGCTGGAATAAACGCCGTGGCTTTGCGCATTAATTCACTGGCATCATGATTGCGCCAATCAGCTTTGTCTTTACCTAGATAAGTGGTAAAAGCTTTTTTGCCCCAAGGCGCTTGCACTGGATTACAAATGGGGCTAAATGCCGACATTGAGCTGTAGCGATCAGGATTTAACATCGCAATAGTTAATGCGCCGTGTCCACCCATCGAATGACCATTAATAGCGCGTTGATCTGACACTTCAAATGCGGCTTCAATTATCGCTGGCAACTCATTAACCACGTAATCGTACATCTGGTAATGACGATTCCAAGGTGCTTGGGTGGCATTGACATAAAAACCTGCGCCTTGACCCAAATCATAACCTTCATCATCAGCAACACCCTCGCCGCGTGGACTAGTATCTGGAGCAACAATAGCAATACCTAGTTCAGCAGCTATACGCTGTGCACCGGATTTTTGCATAAAGTTTTCATCACTGCATGTTAAGCCTGAAAGCCAATACAATACCGGTACTTTTTCGCCGTTTGATACTTGCGGCGGCAGGTAAATAGCAAAGCGCATAGTACAATTCAAGATTTTGGATTGATGGCTATATTGTTTCTGCCAGCCACCAAAGCTTTTATTTACACTTACGTTTTCTATTAAATGCTCAATTGTCATGGTACACCTCACCATATTACCCCCTTTGTGCTTACCGCTTATGCGGCAAAAAGGGGGAAAAAATTATATTAAGATAGCTGGAAATTTATTTTTAAGATAAGTCACAGCGATTAAAATAAAGCTTACTTATCAAAGTGAATAACACTGCGAATACTTTCGCCTTTGTGCATCAACTCAAAGGCATCATTAATATCTTCAAGTGCCATAGTATGAGTAATAAAATCACTTAATTTGAATTCACCTTGTAAGTAGCGTTCTACGTAATCAGGTAATTCAGTACGCCCCTTAACACCACCAAATGCCGATCCTCTCCATACTCGCCCAGTCACAAGTTGGAACGGACGGGTTTTTATCTCTTGCCCTGCACCGGCAACACCAATAACGACTGACTCACCCCAACCTTTATGACAACACTCTAAAGCAGAGCGCATTAAGTCGACGTTACCGACACATTCAAACGAATAATCAACGCCGCCATCAGTTAATTCAACAATTACGTCTTGAATCGGCTTATCGTAATCTTTCGGATTAATACAATCAGTAGCACCAAGTTTTCGGGCTAACTCAAACTTACTTTCGTTAATATCAATCGCAATAATACGGCTCGCTTTCGCCATAGTTGAGCCAATAACTGCCGACAAACCAATACCGCCAAGACCAAAGATAGCAACGGTTGCGCCCTCTTCAACTTTCGCCGTATTCATCACAGCGCCCATACCCGTAGTAACGCCACAACCTAATAAGCAAACTTCTTCTAACGGTGCAGTTTTATTCACTTTCGCTAAAGAAATCTCAGGTAATACCGTATATTCAGAGAACGTAGAGCAGCCCATATAATGAAAGATGGGTTGGCCGTCTTTATAAAAACGCGTAGTGCCATCAGGCATTAGCCCTTTACCTTGAGTTTCACGAATTTTTTGACAAAGATTGGTTTTTCCCGACAAACAAAATTTACATTCGCCACATTCTGGTGTGTATAAAGGGATAACATGATCGCCCACTTGTACACTAGTAACACCTTCACCAACTTGTTCAACAATACCACCACCTTCGTGGCCTAAAATAACCGGGAATATACCTTCTGGATCTTCTCCTGAAAGGGTGAATGCATCGGTATGACATACGCCTGAGGCGATAACTTTTACTAGCACTTCGCCTTTGCGCGGTAACATCACATCGACTTCTTCGATAGATAATGGTTGCTTAGGTCCCCAAGCAATAGCCGCTTTTGATTTAATAAACTTGTCTGACATATTTATACTCACCTTCAATTGATAGATATTTCTACTTTTACTATTGCCTGTAGTTTAATACATTCTTTTAGGCATGATAATACCACTAGATCACAATTCACTTTTACCAAGTGGTAACAATAATAGCCGTAACTGGGTATTAATGACGGCTATTATAATTATTTCTTAATAAATGATAATATAATAATTTATAGAAGTATTTGTACATATAGGTAACAATTATGCAATGGGAAGGGATTAGCGAATTTGTATATGTCGCCGAAAATGAGAGCTTCACACTGGCCTCAAAAAAAATGGCCATATCAACAGCGCAAGTAAGCCGTCAAATCAGTGCGTTAGAAAAGCGCCTAAATATAAAGTTATTTTACCGTACTACCCGCAAAGTTTCTTTAACAGAAGAAGGACGGGTTTTTTATCAGCACTGTCGCAGCGTACTTGATGGCTTAGACGCAGCAGAGCGTGCAATCACCAATCTGCAATCAAAACCTCAAGGTAAAATTAAACTCACCGCGCCAGTAACCTATGGTGAAAAACAAATATTGCCGCTCGTGAATAATTTTGTAAAGCGCTATAACGATGTTGAAGTGTCGGCTTACTTAAGTAACCGACAAATTGACTTAGCCGAAGATGGTTATGATTTAGCCATTCGCCTTGGCAAATTAAGTGATTCGTCGATGATGGCAAAAAAATTAGGTAAACGAAGCAACTATGTTTGTGCCTCGCCACGTTATCTCGACAGTCATGGCATACCCCACTCTATATCCGAGCTAAGTAAACACAACTGTTTATTGGGCACAGCTGATTATTGGCACTTTAGAGAATTAAACAAAGAAAAAAGTGTCCGCGTTAAAGGTCGATTACGCTATAACAGTGGTCATAGTTTAACCGATGCCGCACTCAAAGGCTTAGGCATAGTGCAATTACCCGATTATTATGTGCAGCACCATCTACAAAGTGGTGAACTGATCTCTTTATTAGATAATTACCGTGCTCTTGATGAGGGTATATGGGCAGTTTACCCGCAAAATCGTCATTTATCCCCCAGAATAAGGCTACTGGTGGACTACTTGGCTGAGCAGTTAGTGTAATCTGTTGGGTTTTTCACCGCGGTTTAATGATATTCATTCGCTATAAATAGCTAAGCATACCTAAAGAATAGTGCTAACGACTAAATAGCCCTATCATGACAAAAAGCAAACTATGTAATAACCACAGATTAGCTTTAACTTTTCTATGGCGGTATCTTTGCTAAAAATGCGATTGCGCTAAAAATGTATGTTGGGAAATAAACCTATCACTTGTTTAATAACCTCGGTTTTTTGACTTTTCGCTAGGTACACAGCAAATATTTCACGATGATAAACCGGCGCACTTTCAACAACAAACAACTTATTCGCTTCAACATGTTCAAAAGTCATTTGCCGAGGCAAGTGTGCACTTCCCCCCGCTTGTAAAATATAATTTAAGGCGATGCGAGGCTGACTCATAAAGTGTTTTGCCGGTGGAGCATGCTGAAATTCACGCATATGCTGGGTATTTACCGACTCACCATAATCCACCATAATATAATTATCGACATGCGAGCCTTCAATGTGATCTGGATTTGTGGTTACTAAATGCAGTGGCACTGTGGCTACTTTCTCGGTGACTAAATCTTCGATAAATGGTGGTTCAAATAAAAACGCAAGATCTACCACGCGGCCAATAACATTTTTTCTTAATTCCATTGGCGAATAGGTACTGGTAAATAAACTAACACTGTCTAAATTACGATGAATTTTTTGCAACCAACCTTGCAAGACAATATCCCAGATAGAGTTTAACGATCCGATGGCAAGTTGCTGCGCGTCGTGCTCGACTACACCGACATCGTGCTTGGTTTTTTGCCACATAAAAAGAATTTCATTGGCATGTTTTATGAGTCGAATACCTTCAGTTGTCAACTTTAAATGTTTATGGCTACGATCAAACAGCAAAACACCCAGATCATCTTCTAATAACTTTATACGCGCACTGACCGCCGACTGAGTAATAAAAAGATTTTCTGAGGCTATTCTAAAATGTAATGTTCGGCTTACTTCCAAAAATGTTGTTAATAGTTCAAATTTCATAAAACCCTCTTTAATCAAATATTTTGATTAAAGAGGTCAAAATATTGCGTTTTATTATTTTAGGAGCTGACTATACACTCTAGTTCAATATTTACATCACTTTAAATAATAAAAGTGAAATGAACAGGTAGCCTTTATGAAAGTAGCAATATTATCAAGAAATAAAAATCTTTACTCTACAAGACGCTTAAAAGAAGCAGGTGAAGCAATGGGACATGAAGTTGATGTTATTGATACTTTACATTGCTATATGGATATAACCAGTAGCCATTCAGCTGTGCGTTATCACGGTAAAGAACTACCTAAGTATGATGCTATTATTCCTCGTATCGGTGCTTCTGTTACCTTTTACGGCACAGCGGTTGCGCGTCAATTTGAAATGATGGGCACCTTTAATATTAATGAATCTGTTGCTATTAGTCGTTCTCGCGATAAATTGCGCTCATTACAATTATTATCACGTAAAGGTATTGGCTTACCTCGTACCGGCTTTGCCAGTAAACCTGACAATGCCAAAGATTTAATTAAAAATGTTGGTGGCGCACCTGTTGTTATTAAATTATTAGAAGGCACCCAAGGTATTGGTGTTGTATTAGCTGATACCGCAAAAGCCGCGGAGTCAATTATTGAAGCCTTTATGGGTTTAAAAGCTAACATCTTGGTACAAGAATTTGTCAAAGAAGCCGGTGGTGCTGACATTCGTTGTTTAGTTATCGGTGGCAAAGTCGTTGCTGCCATGAAACGACAAGGTGCAGAAGGTGAATTTCGTTCTAACTTACATCGCGGTGGTAGTGCTGAAGTGGTGAAGTTATCAAAAGAAGAACGAGACACAGCAATTAAAGCGGCAAAAGCCATGGGCTTAAATATGTGTGGCGTAGATTTACTGCGTTCCAAAAATGGTCCTATGGTAATGGAAGTAAACTCATCTCCAGGCTTAGAAGGTATAGAAACCGCAACAGGTAAAAACATTGCCGGTATGATTTTTGAATTTTTAGAAAAAAATGCCAAGCCAAACAGCAATAAAACTCGTGGTAAAGGATAAGGGTAATGATGGGTCCATTAAAAATAGGTGAATTTGTAATATTACCGGGCGAACAACGCAAGATAGACTTGCCTGTAGCCAAGTTATATACAGATGCAGACGTTTCTTTACCTGTACATATTATTCGTTCAAAAAAACCTGGGCCTACTATTTTTGTTAGTGCTGCGGTGCATGGTGATGAGTTAAATGGCATTGAAATTATTCGGCGATTAATCAGCGAAAATAAATTTAAAATCACCAAAGGAACCGTAATAGCCGTTCCTATGGTGAACGTTTATGGCGTAGTGAACCAAAGTCGCTACATGCCTGACCGAAGAGATCTTAATCGCTGTTTTCCTGGCTCAGCAAAAGGTTCGCTGGCTGGGCGCGTAGCCTATATTTTTCTTAATGAAATTGTTAAACATTGCGATTACGGCATTGATCTACACACAGGGGCAATTCACCGCTCAAATTTACCACAAATTAGAGCCGATCTCTCTTGTGCCGAAACCAAAGAGCTTGCGCAAGTATTTGGCGTTCCTGTGGTATTAAATTCCAACATTATTGATGGTTCATTAAGAGAAGCGGCGGTAAAACATAACACTAAAGTATTGCTTTATGAAGCTGGAGAAGCGCTACGTTTTGATGAGTTTTCAATTCGCGCCGGCATGAGAGGCATTACTAATGTATTAAAGCATTTAGGCATGCGTAAAGCTTCGTCGACGCGCAAAAAAATTATCGCGCCCTTTGTTGCTAACAGCAGTCAATGGTTACGTGCTAATGCCAGCGGCATAGTTAATCATCGCGTACGTTTAGGTGAACAAATAAAAAAAGGTGATGTGCTGGCAGAAATTGGCAGTCCGTATGGCGAAATTATTGATGTCGTTAAAGCGAGTAGATCTGGCATATTAATTGGTCAACAAAATATTCCTTTAGTACAAGAAGGTGAAGCTATGTTTCATATTGCCTACTTTGAAGAAGATGACAAACATATATTTGAGCAAATAGAGAGTGCTCAAGACAACCTACTACCAGAGAACAACGTTTAAAATAAGGTAACCTGATATGACCACAAAACAAAAAATAATTATTGGTAGTTTGGAAACTATTACGCTACCTGATTTAGCGATAACAGATATACAGGTGCGTGTTGATACAGGCGCTAAGACCTCTTCTCTACATGTTGATAACATTAAAAAATTTAAAAAAAATGGTAAGGTGATGGTTCGATTTGACCTGCATCCTGATGTCTATAATGTTGAGAATATGGTTTCTTGTGAAGCCCCTATTCATGACATTAGAAGAGTTAAATCTTCAAATGGTACCGCAGAGCAACGCTATGTTATATCAACACCGGTAAAATTAGGTAGCGAACTTTGGCCGATTGAAATAACCTTAACTGATCGCTCAGATATGAGTTACTTAATGTTATTTGGTCGCGAGGCAATTGGTGAAAGGTTTCTTATAGACCCATCAAAAGCCTTTGTAAATTCATAACATACAATTTATTAAGGTTTTAGTATGACTATTGAACAGACTATAGAACAAGCGAAAGTGATACTTTCTCATATCGTTATTACGATATCAGAGCAACCTATCACGATAGGCGATATTCTTTTTATACCCATAATAATTTTTATGGGTATATTGTTAACCAAGTGGCTAATTAAGTTAATCAGTAGTCGTTTAACAACAAAAAAAACTGACCCTAATATTATTCACTTAGTGGAACGAGTTTTATATGTTATCGCGATAACCATTATTATTATCAGCATATTAGACTTTATGAATGTGCCGATCGCGGCTTTTGCTTTTTTGTCTGGCGCCATTGCTATCGGCTTTGGTTTTGGTGCACAAAATATTATTAATAATTTTATTAGTGGCTGGATCTTAATGTGGGAGCGCCCTATTCGTATTGGCGATTTTTTAGAAATTGAAGACTCCAAAGGCCTAGTGGAAGAAATCAACACCCGTTCAACCCGTATAAAGCGAGTAGACGGTGTGCATTTATTAATACCTAACAGCAAATTACTTGAAAACACCGTGGTTAACTGGACCTTAGTAGACCAGTTTGTTAGATGTTCGGTTAAAGTAGGTGTCGCTTATGGCTCGCCAGCCAAAAAAGTTGCGGAGTTAATTATGCAAGCAACTACAGAACAAGCTGAAGCGCTAACAGAGCCTAAACCCTTAGTTACCTTTGACGACTTTGGTGATAATGCCTTAATGTTTGAAGTCACTTTTTGGGTCAACTCAAGAGTGGAAAGTGGTTTAAGAATTGCAAAAAGCAACGTAAGATTTCGTTTGGAAGAATTATTTGAACAAGAGAATATTGTCGTGGCATATCCGCAACGAGACATACACCTTGATGGCTCATTAAAGATAATTAACAGTTAATTATCTTTAATAGCAAGCACAGCAATACTACTTTGATTAATATTGTCGCTCAACAACCGATTATTGTAATTAACAACACTGTTACCTTAGTGTATTTAACTAGTAAAATCGGACAATAACTTAATAAAATTAACGGGTTAATTAGATTAAGTTTATTAATGCTTAGCCGTGCTTAATAGCTAATAGTCCTTGTTAACTTTTAGCGTTAACTTTTAGTGTTAATTAACCCTCAACGACTTTATGATTAATTTTCTGTAGCTGTAGCAAAGTACCTTCTATGCCCAATTTATTAAAACTGGCATTTATTTCTGCTTGTTTTGTTTGCAATAAACTTATGCCTTCAACCTCAATATCAAAGAAAAGCCAGGCTTGTGTACTTGACTGTAATAATTTAACCACGGCTTTATTGGTTTTAGTGCTGCCAACAATGGTGATATCAACCATCGCCATTTTACCACTTTTAGAGATGGTACTTTCGCCGATATTAATCACTTCATTATCATATTTATTTAATAAATTACTATAAGTGTTGATAAGCTGTAACGATAACTCAGCTATAAAAGGCTCTCTGAGTTCTTCAGGAACCTTAGTAAAATTTTTATTCAGGATTTTATAAGTAAAGTATCGGGTATCGACTTCGGGCAATAAATACTGGTTTAACACATCTCTAATATTAGCCTTGGTTAAGGTCTCAGTTTGCTTTAATTTAATTAGCGAACTTTCAACCTGACTAAATATCTGCTTTACCTTAGCTTTAGCATCGTCAGGAGACGCAAAAACAGTCGCTGTTATTAAAAGCGCCATGGTGAAAATAACAACGCTGATTAAATTAGTGTTGTTAGTACGTTTGCTTGTCATTTCATTACTCAATAAATAATATATAAGCATAATTATAGTCGTTCATACCAAGCTAGCAAGCGCATTAATTTATTCAAACTAATCAAATAAATTAATTAAACTCTTAGTGGTAACAAATAGTGGTAACAAAAATTTTAACCACTGGTTCTTGTTCTTATTAAGGGGTTGAGGTTAACAATTAAATAAAATACATAAAACTAGGCTTTATTTTCTGTAATACACTAAAAATCATTCATTTAAATCCAAGAATCCACTAGTGCTGAACTTTAAATTTACTTTGCCCGTATTAGAATTTTCATAATATTTACCTAACTAAATAATTGTTTAAAAAACGAAACTTAGGTTGTTAATCACTTTAGCGTCTTGGGCTATAGTGGCAATGTTCTGGTAATCCACTTATTTATATATTATCTTAATGCACAGTTAACCTTGTTACTGTTCTTATTGCACTGACATTTTTTCAGTGTTATGCCTTCAACGTTAACTACCCCCTTAAGTGATGATCTTTAGCAAATATTTAAATTTAACATCAGTAAACATTGTTGAGGTATGTGTATTAATTTTAGCACCAAGGATAGGTCGTTATATTTATCTTAGGTATTTAAAACAACATATCGAGACACCATTAATGAAAAATAGCGCAATAGCAGTAACGCATGCTGATATTAAAAGGCAAAAATTAATTGATGCAAGTCGATTTCACGGTATACATTGGTTAATATTAATACTTTCAACCATATTAACTATTGGGGCATGGTACATTGCTTCAGCGCAGGTTAATAAAAGAGTAGCTGAACGTTTTGAGCGTGAGTCTTTGCACGTTATAGAACTTGTTAAAGAAAGAATGCAGCTATATGAACACGCCTTATGGGGAGCTGTCGCTCATGTTGATGCTAGCGAAGGTGATATTACTGACCAGCAATGGGAAAACTACAGCAATAGCCTACGAATAGACCAAACCTACCCTGGCATCAATGGCCTAGGGTTAATTTATAATGTTAAGTTTGACCAACATAATAGCTTTCTTCTACAGCAGCAAAAAAGCAGACCAAATTTTAGCATCCACCCCATATATCCCGATCAAGAGCTTTGGCCAATTACTTTTATTGAGCCGTTATTAACAAATAAACAGGCTTTGGGTTTAAATGTAGCCTTTGAAAAAAATAGATACTTGGGTGTCAAAAAAGCCAGAGATACAGGTTTAGCACAATTAACCGGACCCATTACCCTAGTACAAGACGCGAAACAAACGCCTGGCTTTCTTTTTTATGCCCCTTTCTATAAAAAAGGTCTACCGCACAATTCGGTAAATACGCGCCAAGCGTCAATACAAGGCGTGGCCTATGCACCTTTTATTATGTCTAAACTTATTTCCGGCACCTTAGCGGTTGAAAAACGCCATGTTTCATTAGATATTAGCGACGATGGTAAGTCATTGTATAATGATATAAATAATGTCGACAGTATTGAAATAGACGCTAATCCACTCTTTATTAAGCATATCGATGTTAATTTCTATGGCCGAGAATGGAAGTTTATTGTTAGTTCAAATTTATTCTTTCGTGAGGCTTCAGGTTCTAATCAACCGTATTTCATATTAGCGGGTGGTATTATCATTGACCTTTTGATACTCGCCTTGTTTATTGTACTTTCAAGAGCAAACAAGCAAGCATTAATCTATGCTGACGATATTACTCGGGAACTCAAACTTGGCACTCAACGTCTGATGAGTTCAAACCAAGATCTTGAACAGTTTGCTTATGTAGCTTCCCATGATTTGAAATCACCTTTAAATGCCATAAAAAAATTAGCCAGTTGGATCACTGAGGATTGTGAAAACCTATTACCTGAGAGCTCCAAAAAACATTTAACATTGCTTAATAGCCGCAGTGACAGAATGAATAGGTTACTGGACGATTTACTCGACTACTCTCGTATTGGCCGACATGAATATAAACCTCAAGAATTTGATTTAGCCATACTGGCTAACGATATTTTTAGTCTATTAGATCACCCAACAGGCTTTAATTTGTTGGTAGAAAAGCAGACCTTACTTTTGCCTAGAACGCCAATAGAAATTATACTACGCAATCTCTTGTCAAATGCCGTAAAACATCACGATAAACCCACGGGTCAGATTAAAATATTATATAAAACCATCAATAAAATGCACCATATTAGTGTACAAGATGACGGTCCGGGTATTCCACCCGAATTATTTGATAAGGCGTTAGAGATGTTTCAAACGTTACGACCCAGAGATAAAGTTGAAGGTAGTGGTATGGGCTTGTCATTATCAAAGAAAACAATCGAATATTACGGTGGCAGTTTAACTATTAACTCCGATGGTGTTAGAGGCACCACCATAGTGCTTTTATGGCCCATTACAACAACAATATAGCAACTCAATACTGACATTAAACAAGATAAACGGATAACTGAGAAAATGACTGAGCAACAAAATATCGCGGGTGAGGTTATCAAAGATCAAGTAGGTGACGGTTTTTTAGACATCGCAAAGGTACTCAAAGGCTATTGTAAAATAGTTATTTTCCCAGGAAGTTAAACAAATCAGCCATACTTTTACCGTGATGATCACGAAAAGGATAAAATTTGAATATTTTGATTGTTGACGACGACGTTGTCGATCGCGAACACCTTATAAGAACATTAAATAAAGCTAATAGCGACTGTCATATTGTTGAAACTGAGTCAGTAGATGAAGGCTTAGCAGCCTTTAAAGCTGAAAAATTTGATGTGGTTTTATTAGATTACCGCATGCCCAAGCGTGACGGTATTGAATTATTACTAGAGTTACGTAGCTCTTTAGTAGATCACTCTGTTGCCGTTATTATGCTGAGTAATTCTGAAGAGTCAGATTTAGCGTTAGAATGCATCAAAAATGGTGCTCAAGACTTTTTACTTAAATCAGAGGTCACTTCATCAAGGTTACAACGTGCAATACTACAATCTCAAACACGCTTTGAATTAGAGAAAAAACTTTATAAAAGTTACCAAGAAGCAAGAGAGCTAGCAGAACATGACTCATTAACTGGCTTAGCTAATCGTTACGTATTTGAAGAGGCTTTACGTTTAAACATTACACAACAACCTCGTGATGACGCTAAATTAGCCTTAATATTATTCGACCTTGATAATTTCAAGTTCATTAACGATAGCCATGGTCATGATATTGGCGATCTATTGTTAAAACAAGTATCCAATAGAGTCTACAAGTGCCTGCGTGAAAATGAATTATTTGCGCGTGTAGGTGGAGACGAATTTGCTATTATATTAAGCCACTTAAAATCTGTAGACAATGCAAATAGAGTAACCCAACGAATATTAAATTGTTTTGATGAGGCATTTAATATTTTAGGTATAGAAATAAAAATGGGCGCAAGTATTGGTATTGCCATATTCCCTGACAATAGTATCAGCGCTACTGAATTACTTAAATATGCCGACATTGCCATGTATCGCGCAAAAAAATTGGGTCGAAATCAAATCTGCTATTTTGAAAAAAAAATGCAAGAGCAATTTTTACAACAATACCAAATTGAAGCTAATTTAGTTGGTGCTTTAGAGCGCGATGAATTTATATTACATTACCAACCTATAGTTGACACAGCCACATTACAAGTTATCGGCTTTGAAGCCTTAATACGCTGGAACTTTCAAAACACCTTGCACTTTCCAGATAGTTTTATACCTATCGCTGAGTCTTCTCGTGTCATTATTGAGATTGGTCGCTGGGTGATAGCTCAAGCCATATCTCAAATATCAATATGGAATTTACAAAGTGACAAAGCATTATCCATCGCCATTAATTTATCAAGCGTACAATTGGCTGATAAAACACTGATCAGTTTCATCAAAAGCATAATAGAAAAATATCAGGTACCACCAGCGCTGATAGAATTTGAACTTACTGAAACTGCTTTACTTGAAAACAGTAGTCAAGCGATTGCGGTTATTGAGTCAATTAGCCAGTTAGGTTGCCATATTGCATTAGATGATTTTGGCACTGGATTTTCGTCAGTATCACATTTACAAAATTTCCCTATTAATACCGTTAAAATTGACAAGTCGTTAATGCTTGCCTCCAATGAGCCAAAAACACGGGCCTTAATAGATGGCCTTACGGCTATGCTGCATTCTTTAGGGTTAAATATTGTCGCAGAGGGTATTGAAAATGAAAATAATTTACGTTTATGCCAACAACTTAATATTCAGCGCACACAAGGCTACTTTTTTTCTAAACCGCTAAGTACTGGATGCATTGAGAAAAAATATCTCTAATGCAGTTCACTGCCCTACTCACGGTACCGTTTTATTTAAGCACTTTGGTTTTGATATTTAGTTTGCAATTACCTGACCAAAAACTTAATCTGATTTTAAGATATAGCTAGGTTAAGTCACTGATTTTATTTTGCAATAAGTCTGCTCAATCAGCGTTCTTATTGATACTTTACCTAAATAGTTTTAAAAGGAAATTATGATAAATCGTCTTTTAAATACCTCAAGCATTGTTATTACGCTTTTAGTACTTTGTACACAAGCAAGTGCCGAGTCTTTTCTAGTGCAAGATCAACAAGGCTTGCCACTTAAAAATGCAGTATTGGAGTTCTCGGTAACCAATCCTGCTGCTGAGGCTGTGTCACCACCAAAGACTTTGATTATGGATCAAGTTGATAAACTTTTTAAACCCGAGGTGTTAGTTATCCATCAAGGTGACTATGTTAATTTCCCCAATAGTGACAACATCAGGCATCATGTTTACTCGTTTTCATCGGCAAAACCTTTTGAATTAAAACTTTACTCAGGAAAATCTAAAGCACCATTACAGTTTGATGTTGCCGGTGTGGCTGTATTAGGCTGCAACATACACGACTCTATGATTGGTTATATTTATATTGCTAGCTCAACACAGATATTAATGACTAACGAGCAAGGCATAGCAAGATTAGCAGATACGGTTGCATACGATAGCGTTAATGTTTGGCATGCAAGTTCAGTGACTCGCTTAACAAATATGAGTTATGAAGATTTGTCTAAAAGCAAAAATAATAATGGCGCATTGGTGATTAATTTAGTTGTTGAAGCGCCTGAGCCACGCAATACCTTTCAAAGTATCTTCAAAAAAAATGGCCAGTAAACTTACTCTACGTAAACAAATCACTTTTCTAGGTGTGTCACTGGTTGTTTTAACGGTGGCCAGTTTATTAGCCGTATCTTTGTGGAAAACCATATCGTCACATAACCTACAAATAAATCAACGTATTACCAGTGCTGAAAACGTATTAATAGAGTATTTACAAGCCAAAGAAGAATTGCTGCTGACGGCATCAAAAGTGCTGACGGCAGACTTCGGTTTTAAGCAAGCGGTTGCCTCACGTGATCAGGCCACTATTGCTAGCGTGTTACAAAACCATGGTTCTCGAATTAATGCGAGTTTAATGGTGCTAAGTGATTTAAATGGTGAGATTATTTCTTCAAGTAATAACCAACTTACCTTTGACTCGACCTTAAGCCAAAGCTTAGCGGCCATAAAACAAAACTTGAATAAAACTCAGTTAATGCTGCTTGGGGGTAATTTATACCAACTCATTGTATTGCCTGTTGAGGCACCTAGAACCATTGCCTACTCTGTCATAGGTTTCCAAATAGATCAGGCCTTCGTTAATGAGTTAAAAAGGCTCATGACGGTTGAAGTTAGCTTTATTTATAACGATGCATTGATTATATCGACTTCGCAAAATATCGATGCCAGCTATAAAGAACATTTTAAAACAACCGATAACTCTTGGTTACTCTTTGAAAGACAGCTTTATGAGAACAAGCTGATAACCTTTACTAATTCGCAAGACCGTGAATACATTGCCCAATTGTCTGTAGATTTATCCCCAAGCTATATAGAGCTTGATAAGTTAGTCGCTATTACCCTGTTAATTTCACTTTTGATCATTGGCATTACGGCCATTGTTTGTAGTTTTATTGCTCGAAGTCTCACTAAACCTCTGCACCAACTCACGCAATTAAGCCATGACTTTGCTCGCGGTAAATATGAGCATAACAGTATGATGTCAGACGGCGGTGTAGAAGTGTTCCGGGTTTACAACAGCTTTATTCAAATGGGTAAAAAAATTGAACAACGTGAAATTAAAATTAATTATCAGGCAAAACATGACGCGTTAACCGATGTTTATAATCGCACTACTTTTCTTGAACTGCTGGCAGAAAAAATCGCCTTACATGATCATCACACTGACGGTTCATTATTGCTGATGGCAATAAATGTGCGTAATTTTAAACGCATCAACGATAGTTTAGGCTCGGGCACAGGTGATCTTACCCTTAGGTCTGTTGTCCAAAGGATTAAAACCATTTATCCAGAACAAACATTAATGGTTGGACGATTTTCAGGCACTGAATTTTGGGTGGTTATTAACCTAAAAAACAAAGAAAGTTATGAGGATATTGTTGAACATTTCTTACCGCCTTTAAGAGCACCGTTAAAAGTTAATAAACTCTGGTTGAATTTAAATTATTGTCTTGGCACTTGTCTTTTCCCCGAGCAAAGTAGCGATGTAAAAGCAGTAGTGCGAAGAACGACTATTGCTTTGGAAGCTGCAAAAACAGAAAGTGCAACGCTAAGAGCTTACCAAAGTGGTGAAGATGAAGCCTATTTAGAAAGGTTAAATTTACTTGAAGAACTCAGAGAAACATTAACACGTGATGACGGCGAGTTGTTCATGGTTTATCAACCCAAGCTCAATTTAGAAAACGGGAAAATAGAAAAGGTAGAGGCATTAATTCGTTGGATAAAACCGAGTGGACAATTTGTCTCTCCTGAATTATTTATTGATTTAGCTGAGCAATCGGGGCTAATTATTAAATTAACCCACTGGGTCATAGATACAGTATTTAAGCAACAACAAGAGTGGCAAGCTAAAAACATTAAGCTTAAGGTTGCCATCAATATATCAGCGCAGGACATTATCCATACTGATTTTATTGACTTTGTTTTTAAAAAAATCTCACAATACCATGTCGATCCTAAGCTTGTTACCTTAGAAATAACTGAACGAGATATTATGACTAATGAAGGTTTAGTGATTAGTCGTTTAACACAGTTAAAGCAGACTGGTATACAAATCTCTGTTGATGACTATGGTATTGGTCAATCATCTTTAGGTAAATTAAAGCAATTACCTATTGATGAATTAAAAATAGATAAAGCCTTTATACTTGAATTAGACACATCAGAAAAAGACCAATACATTGTTCAATCTACCATAGAGTTGAGCCACCAATTAGGTTTTAGTGTGGTTGCTGAAGGTGTAGAAAATAAAGCGTCTCTAGATATGCTCAAAGCGATGAAATGTAACCATGCACAAGGTTACTTTATTTCACGTCCCATTAAATCAGCTGATTTACTAATATGGTTAAATAGCTATGAATAAAATATCACCCTTACTTTATGGCTGTTTTCTTGCGCTTTGCTCTGCCAACTGCTCAGCAGAAGGTAAAATATTAGCCACGCCAGGGGTTTCTCAAATTGAAGGCTCTGGCGGCGGTGGCATTGTACCTTGGGCGCAGTTAGCCGGCTATGCGACCGAAGAGAGTATCTCGGTCAGTGCGGCATGTAGTCGAGTTACGGTTAAAGACTTTTCTTTAGATAGCTGTGCTCTACAGGCAAATTTATATGACAAAATAGAATTGTCGTATGCTAAACAAAGCTTTGAAGTAACCCCGCTTAAACTGAACTTAAAGCAAAACATTATTGGAGCAAAAATTAATTTATTTGGCGATTTAGTCTACTCCACTATGCCGCAAGTAAGTTTAGGCATTCAATCAAAAAGATTAAAAACCAGTGATGTCGCATTTTCATTAGGTGCAAAAAAAGATACTGGCACTGATGTTTACATCGCCGCAAGTAAACTGCACCTAGGCTTTATTAACGGTTACAACTGGTTATGGAACGTTACCGCCAGACATACTAAAAGCAATCAACTAGGCTTGCTAGGTTTTGGTGGTAGCCATGAAAAGAAAAAAATTCAATTAGAAGTTTCAAGCGCTATTTTACTTAACCGACACTTAGCCCTTGGTGTCGAATTTAGGCAAAAACCTGATAACTTAAATTTGGGTGAAGACCACTGGAAAGATATTTTCATTGCCTGGTTTCCCAATAAACATCTTAGCGTGACATTGGCCTATGTTGACTTAGGTAGTATTGCCGCCATTGACAAACAAACCGGTTGGTATTTATCAACTATGTGGTATTTATAATGAGAACTGGAATAACGAGCATGACAAAATCAATAATATTATTGCTATTAATGAGTTGTTTAGCTTGCTCTTCGCCTAGCGGGAATATTGATAGTCACATTGATAGCCATATTGATAGTAATAGCCAAGCACAGACCGAACTTACCCTTTATGAAGAAATGGGTGAAAAACCTGCACTTGATAACATCATTGATAATTTAATTAATATAATTGGTCAAGATGATGTGGTGTTCTCTCACTTTGCTCAAAGTAATGTCACCCGTTTTAAAGACCAACTCACGGTGTTTTTGTGCCATTTAGCTGACGGTCCTTGTCAATACAAAGGTGACAGTATGAAAGATATTCATCAAGGCATGTATATCAATAAAAACGAATTTAATCATTTTGTTGAGCTTTTTATTGAGGCTATGGATAATGCAGATATTAGCTACCCAATCCAAAACAAATTATTAGCGCGACTTGCGCCACTCAGAAAAACCATCATTAAAATATAACGATTTGCTGTCAGTACACTGTCAGTAAACTTGGGGCTAAAGCTGCTAGCATACAAGCCAATTAAAAAAATAGTGTCGGTTACATGCTCCAGTATTACGGTTTAAACCAGTAAATTTAGTACTTGTTATGACTTTATATGCTCAGTTAAACTAGCGGCTAAATTACTTATCGCTTTTGTCATTGTCATTGTTATTGTTAGTAGATGAAAGTGGAAAAGGGCTTGTTGCTGTGCCCGCATATAAACTTACGTGTGGAAAAGGTATTTCAATTCCTTGCTGATCAAAGGTGTTTTTAATCTCTATATACATGCTATTTCTCAAGGTTAGAAAATTCTCTCGTATCGCCCACACTGAAAACTGAATATCAATAGAAGAGCTACCAAAGCCAGTTATGATAAAAACTGGCGCCGGCTCTTCTAAACAAATTAAATTTTTCGCCGCAATATCCATCAATATATTACGTACTTTTTCAATGTCTTCTTTATAGGCAATACCAATGATTAAATCAGCACGCCTAATCGGATATTTGGTCAGTGTGGTGACCGCGCTTTTAATCATACTTTCATTGGGAATACGAACAAACAAGTTGTCAAATGTACGTAGTTTAACTGAGAGTAAATCAATCGATATAACTTCACCGGTAATGTCATTGACACGAATAACATCCGTAATAGAAAAGGGCCGTTCAATCATCAAAAATAAGCCACTAATTAAGTTTGATGCTGACGTTTGAGAAGCGAACCCTAAGGCAACAGTAAAAATGCCCGCCGCGCCAAGTAAAATACTGAGATCAATACCGATATTATCTAAGGCTGAAATGGTAACTAAAATTAAAATACCGTAAAAAATAGTTCTTTTAAGGAATAACTGCCCATGAGCGGTCATTTTATGCTGACATACTTTGACGATAGCACTGCTGATTAAGCGCGCGATGATAAAACCAATAATAAACAATAAAGTAGCCTGAATAAAAGCAAATAAATGCGAGGCTTTTAGTAGCTCGATAAACGCTATGATGTCTTTCACAAAATCTCTCTTTTTTAAGCAAACAAGCTACTAATACTGCGTATGAGTATACTTTGTTCGGTTGCGATTCTTGGGCCACTAATTAACACCGGCGATAAAGCTTCAACTGGCGCCTGCTTATCAAGATGCAGTTCAACATTATCATTATCACCATCTCGATGCACCGAAATGCCGGTGGTCCAAAGTTGATGTTCTTCATCAGCGTATAGATGCAATAAGGTCACGGGCACATTAATTCGCTCTATGGTTAACGCTTTGTTATGGTTATTAATCACAGTAATTGGGGTTATTGCGCGATGTGGTCGTTTGTCTATATTATTAAGCTGAATACGGGCCTCAGTATATTTTGCGTAACATATTTGCCCTTCTCTTGTCGATGGACCAAACCAAGAGTCAGACGGTCGCCAAAAGGGTAAATCAAGTAAGCATTCACCTTTAGGTAATAATTGAGCCGAGAACCAAATAGGCGTGCTAACGTATAACCGTGATTTTTCACCCGCCAGTAAAGTTAAGGGTGTCTCTGGGCGCGCCACTACGGCTCGGTCTGCTAATAAAGGTAATACCCGTACGTTTTGAGACGTGCTTTGTTGTAAATATCGGCCGAACTTTGCTTCACCAATCGCGTAATTTTCATCACCATTACCAACAACCATTAGCTCGTTGTTATCAGTATCTGTTTCTAGATTCCAACTGTTCCATTCATTGTCTAAGCGTTTAAGAATGATGGCTCTCTCACCCAGTCGCCAGCAGCGTTGTTGTTGAAGGTCAAAAGTAAACTCGCCCCACCATGCATTATTCAGCATTTTAATTTTCTCTGTTTTATTTGGCTGTTAGCTAATTTCAAAGTAGCTAATTTTAAAGTACCTAACAGCTTGTGAAACTGTATAAATTTAGCTTACTGTTCAATTAACAATATCTTTCTATATTGATAGATTATGCTATCTTAAGTCACTTGTGTATAGACAAAATCCCGCATATAAATTGGCGTTTACTGCGGTTAATCATTAACCACTTCAAGGAAAGTATCATGACAACATTACACATTGTTTTGTCTGATTTGGAAGTCACTCATGCCATTTTCTCTAAGATAAGCCTACTGCAAAATAAGTTTTCAGCGAATATTGTTTGGTACTTACATCATCATCAGCGTTTTTTTGATCGCCGTTATTTTTCAAATGAACTCGCCGCTATGTCAGGTAACTTACAGGCAAATCATCAAAACAAAGTTGACCAAATTGAATTGAAAATTAAGCAGCACTTGCCAAAGAGCAAGGTGCATATCTGTAAAGAAAAATACTGGTCAAAGCAAGTAGATAACGAAGCTAACACACAAGATCCTATCGTTATTATTCGCTCAAAATCTGGCCTTACCTCGGCTGACAATCAATATGTCAGTAACAATCAGCATACGGTATTTATATTAAACCAAGAAAAATGGTTATCTGATGGTAAAGCCATCGGGGCAATTGACCCATTTCATGAAGATGACAGCGACAACAAATCTGATCGTAAAGTTTATCATTTTATGCGCCAGTGGTGCACACCCGCAGAGCAAACAGAGCCCTTTTTATTACACGTTATTCACATTCCACCTTTGGCGATTGAATACGAGAAAAAAATTGAAGCCTTGCACAAAGAACAAATATATCGTTTCGCTAAACAAGTAAAATGCGCAAAAAACTTGTTAACCTTTGTTCGTGGTACACCTGAGCATGCGTTGCTCACTTACGTTGACGATAATAAAATAGACTTAATCGTACTCGGCTGTAGAAAGCACAGCTTATTTGACAAGTGGCTCAATGGCTCAACAATTTCAGCACTGATTAGCCATCAAAATAGCGATATGATTTTAATTAATACTCCTTAACTAGTTTTGCCTGATGAATAAAAATCATGGTTATTTATCAGTCAAAAATTTTCATATCTTAACTACTCAATATAAAAAATAAATCCCCAAATCCCCACAATAATGTCCCCGTAATAAGTAATGAAACCTCAAGAATACCCAGTTGTAATCTAACGGCTTGTAATAATTTTCCGGTTTTTTCTTCAAAGTCATCTTCAATACTTTGAATTTCGCTTGCTATATTTTCGCTTGATACCTTGGATTTATGTAATTTTCTTTTAGCGCGAGCCAGTACTATGCGATGATGAAAATTAAGTCGGCTAAGTAATAATCGTTCTTGTATTATACCACCCAACCCAGACCAAACACCCAGTACAACAATTAAACAACCACTGCGAGAAAGCCATTCTAAACCAGCAAATTGTATTAGCGATAAATACACTCCAAGCATGGCTGTTAATATCGCCAATGACCAACTGATGAATGGATGACGTTTAGGAATGCTTACAGGTGTTACTATTGCTGTTGATGATAGCTGGGTGGAGCCTGTTGAATCTGTTGACATAAACACCTTCTTTTTAATTTAATTGCCGGTACTAATTTTCGTCTTTGTCTTTGTCTTTGTCTTTAGTGGATGAAAACTGCTTTTTATAGTTGATGTTAGCACTTATTTCATCGCCACTAATCGCTTCAAACGATATATTTGGCGATAGCTTGTATTCAATATTCCACCCCGCCTGAACGCTACTGTCAGAGTCAATACTGGTGCCGTACCCTACATTTAAACGGTCATTAATTTTCGCGGCAATATCAACACGCGTGCTATTCCCGTTATTACCACTTTTACTGGTAAAAGCCACATCTTTGAGGCCCAGTTGCTCACCAATTTTTTGCACTAATTTGTTGGCACTCTCTACCCCCAAACTAATGGCGGCACTGGTCAGTGCATTGCCCTCTTGCTGTGATAAAGAATCTAAATTTCGGCCGGTGATCAGTAATGACAATACATTTTCATCTGCCATTGTTGGCTCTGAAAATAACGTTAAACGAGGGGTATGTATTGTGCCATCGGCAATAATTCCAACCTTGATATCATCAACTATACGAACCGCTCGAAACTGAATGCTTGGGTTCGCTGCCGTACCCAAAAACAATAATTGCCCCTGTTCAATAGTTAATGTTTGCTTGTAGGCTTCAAATTTACCCTCTTTTAAATCTAAGCGACCATTCAGAGTCAAAGGTTGACCCGTAATAAGTGATGAAGATAAATTACCCTGTATTTCGCTTGATAAACCAAAACCACTGATTTTAACGTCGTCTCCTGCTGACAGCGTTAGCGATATATTATAGTCAAATGCTGAGTCTTTTACGGCTAGGATTTTTTCGTCAACAATAACTTGGTCTTCTGACACACTAATGGCAGGTTTTGGTAAAGACGCTATTTTGATATCAGCTTGGTCAACAATCAAGTTACCGTCGACAGTTAAATGCTTATCTTGATAATTTGCCTTTAACATGGGTGAAACAATTAATTTATTATCATTATTATTGACCAAGGTAACTTGTTGTCCTTCAATCGTTAGGTTTGCTTTTATCGGCATTGATAGTTTTGCTTGCCCTGCTATTGTTAGTGCTCCCTGCGGGTTTTGTAATTCGCCTAACAATGTAATACGGTCTTGTTGACTACTTAATTTTACTTTGCTGTTACGAATATCTAAGCCATATTCATCAATAACTAAATGTTCAATGCCAAGCGAACCCTCGCCGGTAAATATTGGCTCACGCCAAGTGCCTGCCAAGGTAAAGTTTTGCACTAAACTACCTTCGACTTTATCGATACGTTTTTGCCACTGCTTAAGCCATTCAAATTGCTGTAAATTAACTGACAAGTCGCCATCAAGGCGAGCTGAATCAACCAGCGGCCAGTCACTGTTAAACTGGGCCGTTATTTCATCTTCGCCAGATAGTTGTATGTTCAAACGAGTAGATATTTTATCTTTTTGCCATTTACCCTGCAGCTTTAACAGCGCTACCGTTAATAAATGCTTTGATAACTGTGTGTCAGCTGGGCTGCTTTCATCTGGAGCGCTCAAAGTAATATCAGTTTGTGCTAAGTCAAAATCGACGGTAAAGTCAGGCGAAATCGACAACAACATCTGACCTGTAGGCATCGAAATTTCAGCTGGCCACTCGGGTAATTGTAACTGGGTGTTTATTGTCTGCCATTGCGTGGTTATTGCGATAGCATTTTGCTGCTTGCTAAGTATAGTCAGTTCTTGTCCGTGTATTTGAACGTCAGATGACTGCCATTTAAAGCTTGGTATCGTTAAATTGGCCGAAATTCCTGCCAATTGCTGACCTTTACCTGATAACGCTAACTGGCCTGTCACCCTACCTTGAACTTCCTGCGGATATTGTGATGACTGAGCGAGTAGCCTGGACTGCCAATGCTTAATCTGCTGGAAAATCGGTGACATTGACCATTGTTCGAAAGTTAAATTAGCTGACCACTGCTCTGCTTGCTTATCGGCATTGATACAAAGTGTTCCGCTACCGCTAAGACATAGACTTTTTATTCGTTGATTTTCTGCACTTAATTGTAATTGCTCTGTGGTTAAAACCAGTGTTTGTTGTTGGTTTTCGGCCTTAAAATCAAGCTTACTGATTTGCCATATAGCTTTTGATAAATCACTACTGATGCTGAACGGTTTTGCATCTTGTTGCAGTAATTGACCATCAAAGCTTAATTTAACGCCTGTGTTTTGAGCTAATGTAGCGCTAATGAGCATTTTATGATCAGCGGGTAAACCAGAGATTTTCAATGACGGTTGTTCAAGGGTAAACTCATTAATATTAAGTGCGTCGGCCTTAACATCGCCCTGCCAGTCTTCGCTAAAATCTAACGCCCAATGAATGTTTTTACCGTCAAAGTTTGCCAGCGCAAGTTTACCTATCTTACCTTGACTAGAGATAAGCCATTGAGACTGCTGTTGTTCTACCTGCCAACTTACATTGACATCAGCCAAGTCAAAGGCATTGTTTAATACTAACGAGTGACCATTAAGCTGACCTTTTAGCGAAAAGTTTTCCGTGCTTGGATTATCAAGATTAAACTCACCTTGTATTGCTGCCGTTAAATTACCCAATGTTAACTTGTTACTTTTAACCGTAGCAACACCTTGTTTAATGGCCAAATCAAGGCTCGCTAGCACTGGCCATGATTGCTTTATCGCAGGGGTGCTTTGGTCAATCGCCTCGGGCAGTGTTTGGCGCAAGGACGTGGCGATTTGCGCGGCATTAAGATCATTTTTTAATAACAAAGAGACAGCTGAACTCGCACGCCAATCTACTACATTAGCTAGCTCGGTATTAATGGTTAACTGTATGTCTTTAAAGTCTTGCCAGCTTGTCTGTGTTTGTAAATTAGCGCTCAACTTTGGCCAATTGAGCTCAAAGTTTGCTTTGATTTGTTCGAGTGTAATAGCTTGACTGGCCAACTCAACTTGCTGTTTATCGGCTATTAATGTGCCACGCTTTAAAAATAAGCCTTGGTTATAAAACCAATCGCTAGTCACTAACATTTGATTAGGCGATTGCAATTGTAACGTTAATTGTGATGAATCAGTGATATTGCCTTTAGATTTTACACTTCCCGAAAGTTTGGCCCCCAGCACCTCAATTGCTAGCTGATGTGGCCACTTTTTTCGCATGTCAAGAACACCAGATACCGCTATCTTGTGTTCGTCAAAGGTAAGCTTTAACGCTCCAACGCTTACTTTGCTACGCGCGAAGGCTAATTTTTTTAATACTAGACCGCTAACATTATACTCTGTATTAGCTGAAGATGTGCTTGCTGAAGGGGCTCTTTCTGAAGATATTCTTGCGGGGTCACTGTTTTTCGCTGGCGTTATTTTAGCGCTCATTGCCTGATAGCTAATGCTAGCCATAGTCACTTGCTTCACCTTGACCGCAATAGGTAATGTCACTATCGCTAGCTTGGGTAATGCCTCTGGCGAAGATGTGGTTTTTTCATCGTTAACACTCGCTACAGCTAAGCTAGTTAAAGCAATGCTATCGCACGAGAGCAAACGGTCAATCAAGTGCAACCATTGGCAGTCAAGCGATAAACCGGTCATCTGTACTTTGCTGCCCTCTTGTTGCCAATCAAGCTCTGCTAGCTTTATGCGCGTATTTAATGTGCCACTGATTTTACCTAAACGTAGCTCCTGTGGTTGCAATTGGGCAATGCGCGCAGCTAACCACTGCAACCCTGATTCTGTCGTGTACAGCCATGAGAGCATTAACAGCGCGATAACCATCAGCCCAGTAGCCGCTAGGCTAAGCCACTTTAACAGCGCTTTCTTTTTGAAATAACTCATAAGTCTGGCCCTATGGTGATATGAAAACGCCAGCCTTTATTACCATCAAGTGCTTTAGCAATATCGAGTCGAATAGCGCCAATCGGTGTTACCCACCTTAGCCCAGTGCCGATTGATTTATATATTTTCCAATCCCGCCAATCATTAAAGGCATTGCCTTGATCGGTAAATACCGCCCAACGAAAGTCGTCATTAAATAAATAATCCAACTCAAGGCTTGACGATACAACATGCTTACCACCCAGTGAAACCTTGTTCTCCACAGGCGACAAACTTTGATGTTTATAACCTCTTACTGAAACATCACCGCCGGCAAAAAATCGATAGTTTGACGGCATAGAGCGATTAAAATCATCGGTATCCATCCACGTAGTGCCCAAACGTGCACGTAACAATAATCGCCAGTTATTATTGAGTGACCAAATACGTTTTACTTTTTGATCAGTTTGTAAAAATTTTATATCGGGATCGCTAACTTGCTCACCACTAAAACGAAATATACTTTGCCAACGCCAACCTGCTATAGCGGAGAAGGGATCGGTAACACTGTAATAATTGAGTTGCCATGAAGGGACAATATATTGCAGGCTATGATTCACATTAGCATTTGATTCTAACAGCTCTTGTGCCATGGCAATTGACCATTGACTAGACCAATTTGCGTTGATTTTATTGGCCAGCACAGACTCTAAGGTGAAAATTTTACTGCGACCTATTTCCTCATTTTTAATCTGATAACTGACTAGGTTTATCCATTGACTGTTGGCTTTATCTAACGGTATTTGGTATTGAAACGTTGCGTGTATATCGGCAATATCGAGCTTTACTTTATTAAAATCTATGGCGGCAATATATTGATGAGCGCTACTGTTTACTCGTCGATCTCTCCAACTCACCCCTAATTTTCCGCCACTGTCAGTGCCATAGCCTAACAAAGTTTTAAGTTCATATTTGTCAGTATCCAATATTGAAAGGCTAACATCGACCGTTTTTGTCAGATGGTCAACTGACTGTTCAACCACCACTGATTTAAAAAAGCCAGAGCGATTTAAGGCCTGCTGACTAGCAATAATGTCGAGTTGACTATAAGTGTCACCAGAGCGAATGGTTGAATAACGATTGATTAAATCATGGGATAACACTGTGCCCTCAATCGTCACCTTGTTAATGCTATAGCGAGTGCCACAGTTGAACACCCAATGCACATCAGCTTGAAACTGAGCCACATCAACATTTAACACACTAGATGAAAAGGTGGAGTTTAATAAACCTAACTCTTGTGCTTCGCGTTGCAACGAGGCTTTGAACTGGCTGTAATCGCCATGGTTAATAATTTTGCCTTGGGTAAATGGATGTTTAGCAATAAGTTGGGATATTTCCTTAATTTCATTCTCACAGTTGAGCACAATATTGGTGTTGTGCCACCGCACAGGCGCCTGTAAGTCAATGGTGAGTATTTTGCCTTGTTTATCGTCAGCCAAAGTTAAAACAGGCTGATAATAGCCCAATGCCTGCAACGCGCTACGGGCTTTAGTCAAAATATAATTGTCGGATTGTGGAAAACCCAGCAGTGACAATGGAATAGTATTTTCGTTAGTGCTCAAATTACGTAAGATATTGGTTTTTAATGCGCTTTCAACACCCATAATATTGAGATGGGTGCCGACATTATCACCAAGCTCTGCTGATTGCACTGTCAAGGCAGTTACTAACATTAAAACAGTCATTAATGTATAGAGTAGTCGATTGCGGTAAGGGGCATTCACTTGTTTCAATATTCTTCCATGGTTGATTGACTGATAAAAATCAAACATCAGCATAATAATTATGACGACTTTGTGGCAGGAGATCATTAAATAAATATTATTTACAATTAATTATCCGAATACATCCCGGTGATAAATTAATTGAGTTTAAGGGTTAAACCAAGACATTAACTTAGACTTAATTGACTGGCTTTTTAACCTTATTTTTACCCTGCTTTGTGCAATTTTTATAACGAGTAGCTTTGTTGTTCAATGAGGTTAGCTCTTGGGATATTAAATCATGGCTTGTTAACAGCATGATTAATTGAAAGCATTCATTATTTTTGAAATATCTTTAAGCGAGCTTATTTTCTTAACACCTCCGCGTTCAATGGCAACCGCAGGCATACCAAAAACAACACAACTTGCTTCATCCTGTGCCAATGTAAAAGCACCAACATCAAACATTTCTTTCATACCATTAGCGCCATCATCACCCATACCCGTCATGATAATACCCAAGGTTTTTTTTGCAGCTGACTGCGCTACTGAGCGAAACAACACATCTACCGAAGGCCTATGTCGATTCACTAGAGGCCCAGCTTTTATTGAAACATACAATTTTCCTACTCGATTCTCTACAATCATATGTTTGTCACCTGGCGCTATCAGCACTTTACCTGTTTCAATCATATCGCCATTTTCAGCTTCTTTGACGTAGACTTCTGAAACAGAGTTTAATCGTTCTGAAAAGGCGGCAGTAAAAGCTTTAGGCATGTGCTGCACTATAACTACGCCAGGTGTATCTTTTTTTAGTGCAGAGATAACGAACTCAAGCGCTTGAGTGCCACCAGTAGAGGCACCTATAGCGATCAACTTGTTCGATGGTGTTGACTGTACTGGTGCAAACTTTGGTAGGATGACATCTGCTGTCTCCTTTTTTTGAACATTTATTATTGTTGGGACCATTGTAGGCGATATGCTTAGATTACTGAGTTTAACTTTAGCGGCTGCTCTTATCGCATCTGTAATCAACTTTTTTTGAGCACCTAGTTCCTGTTTCAGATTTGAGGTGGGCTTGCCAACAATTTCGACCGCGCCAAGACTAAGTGCTTTCATACTGGTCTCAGAAAATTTTTGAGTCAGTGTATAGCACATAACAACGGGGTAAGGATTTTCCTTCATGAGTTTTTTCAAAAATGTCAGGCCATCCATTCTAGGCATTTCAACATCGAGTATAATCACGTCAGGTCTGATTTTCTCCAACTTTTTGAGTGCAAATATTGGATCCGAAGCTGTGTCAATAACTTCCATACCTGATGTTTCATTGATAATGGTACTTAATACTTGTCGTACAATGGCCGAGTCATCGATAACAAGCACTTTAATTTTACTCATGTGGTGTAACTCCTAATTAATTCCGCTTTGTGATCTCATCGATTGTTTATGGACGTCTTCAGATTTATATTTAACCCAAACATCGCCCGTACTAACATCCATAACAATTCGTCTATGTCCTTGTTCACCCACATGTACCACCTGGATTTCGACTTCTCTCTTCATTAATAATTGCATTGCCTTTGCCGCATTTTTTTCGCCAATGCGGCCTTCGCTCAAATTCAATTTTTTAGCGAACATGTTAGCACCACCAAATATTTTCGCCTGATAATGCCTATAGTCTGTTTGATGCAATTTAATCGCCATATCAAACATTTCCATCGCCTCTTCGCCGTACCTGCCATCGAGCTCTGCAGACTTTACTTCGTTTTTTGGTCTGCATGGCAATACAAAATGGCACATGCCGCCAATATGTAAAACTGGATGCCAAAGACAGATAGCGATACATGACCCCAACACAGTGTGCACATGAGTACCCGGCTCAGCGAAAACAAAACCACCTGGATGAAGAAAAACTTGTCGAATACCCTGTTTCATTTTTGACCACCCTAATTTGGCATATATATAATCATAGCTATTTATTTCTTCTGGTAGACAGTTGGTGCAATGAGTTCGATAGGCAGGTCCATATATTTGAGCGACTCAGAATGACCAATGAACAACAAACCTTTAGAGCGTAACTTTGATGTTAGACTTCGAATAATATTTTTTTTGGTTTTATTGTCAAAGTAAATTAAGATGTTACGTAGAAATATAACATCAAACTTACCAACTTCAGGCAAGAGTTTAGTTAAATTAATTTCTGCAAACTGGGTTTTTTCCCGTAATTTGTTATCTATCAATAAATAACCGTCGTACTCACCCGTTCCCTTTAGACAATACTTTCGAAGAAAATTTTTTGGAATCGCATCAATTCGATGACACTGATATAGCCCACTCTTTGCCTTTTTGATCATACGGCTACTTATATCTGAACCAAAAATTTCCCATTGCCCCCTAGACCCAAAAAAATCATCCAACACCATAGCAATACTATAAGCCTCTTGACCACTTGAGCTAGCAGCACTCCATAATCGAAAATTGCGATTAATCGGATGGTGTTCTAGTACCAAGCTTTTCAGAAGATTTAAATGGTTAGCTTCTCGAAAAAAATAAGTTTCGTTGGTTGTTAGTAAATCAATAGCCATCTGATATTCTATGCTATTTTTATTTAATAACAGCTCAGCATACTGATCAAAGCTATCTAGCTGATGATGTCGCAAGCGTTTATTCAAACGAGAGCTAACTAACGTCTGCTTGCTCAACCCTAAATCTATACCAGCCTCATTGTAAATGAACTCTCTGATCGTTTGATAAGCATCAGCAGATACCTCTGGTTGCTTAAATCTTGGTCTAGTAAATTTATTCAACGTTATTTCCCAATATTTTTATATCAAGTCCAATCCGCAATACTATTTATTAGTGGCATTATACTTTCTCAACTCAAGATTATTACCTATGTTTTAAAAATTTGCCCGCAAGCACCATGTGTTAAAACAACATCAACTGTCGAGCTAGATCTTTCTTACGGTTAAGTTAGACTAACTGGTGATCGACAACTTACCTACTAAAAATACTTTTTTGGTGTTGGGGAAAATTCTAAAACTCTCTTAATGAAATGCTTTTTAATATTTGGCGACAAATGAGGTAAGTTTTTAACAACTATATGCATATTATCTTCCAGTATTTGTAGGGCTATGATTCAGTTATATATTCATAGCTAACTTTCAAATGAGAGCCTTTTTCACTTTACGTTGAGGCGCTAAAAACACTTGCTAACTATACTTTTTCGTACAAAAAATAAACATCAAACTAAAATATGATGCCTATTTTTCTGGACAACTATAAACTTTGCGCTATACGCTGAAATAAAGTGCATTTTATTATTTTAAAGTATATCGCTCTCGAATGGTATCGTCAGTTCATCGGCTATATTAGTGACGGCAGATAACTCATTGATCGAGAGCACATGATTAACATCCAGTAATATCATTAACTTATCATCAATTTTACCCATACCCTGAATAAAATCAGTACGTATTTTTGCACCGAACATGGGTGCCGCGGCTATATCCGAGTCTGCCAGTTCAATGACTTCATTGACAATATCAACAACCATGCCGACCTCGACACTCTCACCGTCTTGGTCCTTAATATCAATGATGATGATACTGGTGCGTTTACCAACCTCTTTGGCTTGATGTTCAAAACGCCGAGCAAGATTGATCACTGGCACAACGTTACCGCGTAGGTTAATCACGCCTGATATAAAATCTGGCATTAGTGGCACTACGGTCAAATTGGCATATTCAATAATTTCTCGAATATGCAAAATACCGACGCCATATGTTTCATCGTTGAGCACAAAAGTCAGGAATTGTTGAACATTTCCCGCACTAATACTCTCATTCGTTGACTTTGACATATCACTTTCCTTAAAATCGTTCGAATTTTTTTTCATCAATGACAGTGGATTCCTGATACTTGATCGATTTATGTGGTTTCAGATTATTAGATGGTGAAGGTGCAGCACCTGCTTTCAAACTCGGAGTGGCCCGACCATTGCTGTTCAGCTTGAAAAAGCTCATCATTTCAATCAGTGATTGCGACTGAATGCGCATTTCATCAGCAGTCGCTGCGAGTTCCTCTGAGCCGGCTGCATTTTGTTGTGTTACTTGATCAAGCTGATTCATCGCACTGGTAATCTGGCTAACACCAGCGGCCTGCTCTTCAGAGGCGGCAGAAATTTCTTGTACCAGTTCTGCCGTGCGTGAAATATCAGGCACCATTTTCTCTAGTAAACCACCCGCTTTTTCAGCAACTTTGACACTAACTCCCGTTAGTTGGCTAATTTCTGTCGCGGCTACTTGGCTTCGCTCGGCGAGCTTACGTACTTCAGCGGCAACGACTGCAAATCCCTTGCCGTGTTCGCCAGCTCTTGCCGCTTCTATCGCCGCGTTGAGTGCCAGCATATTGGTCTGGTAGGCGATGTCTTCGATAATAGTGATTTTCACAGCAATATCTTTCATTGCCTGTACGGTGGCGATAACAGATTCGCCGCCTTCTTTAGCCGCATTTGACGATTCAGTAGCAATGCCATCAGTTACCCGTGCATTTTCACTGTTTTGATTAATTGACGCACCCATTTCTTCAATCGAAGCACTGGTTTCCTCAACACTCGCGGCCTGTTCACTAGCGCCCTCGCTTAGACTTTGTGCGGTGCCGCTGATCTGCTCAGAAGCTGCCGCCAGAGCAGTGGAACTAGTATTCACTTCGCTAATAACAGAGACCAGTTTATCGCGCATCGTAATCATTGCAGCTAATACACCAACGACTTGCCCTTTGGTATGTATCTGCTCAGATTCAAGATCGCCTCTAGCAATTTTTTCAGCTATTTCAAGGATAACCGGTGCTTCAGCGCCAAGTTTCGACATAATACCACGAATAATCCACACGGCAGTACCCAAGCCTATCAGCACACCTAGCACTAATACGGCAAACATCAGGTTGCGAGCGGTTTCGTAGTTCTCTGTACTGTAAATCTTGTCTTGGTCAAGCTCCTTTTCGTTTATAGTAACTATCTCAGCAATCATATCTGTAGCTTCATCGTTTAGCCTACGTCCCTCGCTATTCGACAAGCTAGCCGCTTTAACATTGCCATTTTCGCGGCTGATGCGATATACGTCTTCATTAATATCAGTGAAGGTATTCCAAGCGTTGGTAAAGGTTTCAATATAAACTCTGCTCTCGGCGGTTGCCATATTGTCCAACTCAGTAAGTTGGGCGTTGAGGGTGGATTTTATGTTAACAATGACCTCGAAGTACTTATCTTTGCCTTCCTCTGTCGATGCCAGCAACAAGCTTTTTTCATCGCGGTGTATTTTTAGCATGTTTTGAATGATGCGCGAAGCCATTAATGTCTGGCTGGCAGCGTTGGTGACCTCACTGACAGTGAGATTGTTACCGTCTAAAACTTCCTTAGCATTTTGATCAACAACAGCTTTCATTGCTGTTTCTGCAATTTCAAACGCTCTTTGACCGCTGTCAGCAGACAAAGTCTGAGCCTTAACCGTCGAGTTCAAGCGAGAATAATTTACAACCTGTTGGTTGACTTTTAAATATTCATCCCAGATACCATCAAAATTATCCAGCAAGATTTTGCCATCATTATTTACCAGTGTCCTTAGCTCCTGACGACGTTTCTTCATTATTTCACGTCTCTCATTGATGAAAGTTTTATATTTATTCATATCTTCAATAGTTAGAGCGAGGATGAGGTTTTTCTCCGCACGCGAAACCGCGATAACGTCCTGATTAATGCGCGCGCCAAGTTTGATTTTATTCGACGAAAAATCCGCTATCTTGTCGATACGGCCATTCATATCGGACATGATATTGAGGGACAATGTCACTATTAATATCATCAAAATCACCAATATGCTAAACCCTCCGGTCAACTGTGCCTTCATTGTGAGTTTCATAACTTGCTCCTGGCTTTAAAGAAATAATTACACTGCACTTTAGCAGCAGGGTTTTGTTGTAATACCTGAACGAATCTTTGTATGGCACTAGTTAAGTAGCCAAAACCACCTATTTTTTTTTCAGAGGCTGCGGTGATATCCGCTCGCCATTTTTCCAGCATTAAATTGTTCATCTTTTTTCATCTTTTAATGTGATTACTTTAATGTTGAGGTATTCAGCTATTCGGCTGTATTGTTAATGACCGATAAGTTGATCGCTGCCAAAAAATCATTGGCAACCGCTTGAGTTTGCTTTAATGACACACGAACAGTCCCCTCTGCTCGACCCTGACGTTTAATACTTAAAACCTTAGATAATTGAAATTTCACTTTTTTGTGCTGTCACTAATATTTAGTGCTTTACTGCTCTTACTTCACTTTAAACAACCCGCCTTATCAGGCCTGGTACATCAATAATCATAGCGACCTCACCACTACCTAAAATGGTGGCCCCGCTTATACCTTTTAGATTTTGAAATACTTTGCCCAGTGGCTTGATGACGGTTTGGTGCTCGCCAAGTAATTCATCAACGACCAGTCCAGCTTTTTGACCGGCATATTCCACCACAACTATATTATATCTACACCCTTGTTTATTCGGGGTGCTGTTCAAGCTATCCTCATCATTAAAGACTTCAGAAAGGTGTATATATGGCATGACTTCGCCACGTAAATTGATGTACTCACCTTTCTTGGCTTGCTGCTCATCTAATGCGATACATTCCTCAACTAAATCGAGCGGAATGACATAAGATGACTTACCAACCAGCACCTGAAAACCGTCGATAATGGCGAGTGTTAGCGGCAAGCGAATGGTGAAACTGGTCCCCACACCCAATTCGCTATTAACCGATATTTGTCCACGCAGAGCATCAATATTTTTATTAACAACATCCATGCCGACACCACGTCCTGATATGTTCGTGATCTCTTTTGCGGTAGAAAATCCAGGGGCAAAAATCAGCCGGTGAATTTCTGGCAGAGTTAACTGTTGATTGGCTGAGATAATCCCATTTTCAATTGCTTTGGCAGTTAAAATTTCAGGATTTAATCCAGCACCGTCGTCGGTGATCTCAATAACAATGCTACCTGAGTCATGATAGGCTTCGAGTTTTACGATGGCAGTTTCTGATTTACCATTAGCCGTTCTGACATCGGGTTTTTCGATGCCGTGGTCTAGTGAGTTTCGAATTAAGTGCATTAGTGGATCACTAATTTTTTCCACTACAGTTTTGTCCAACTCTGTGTCACCACCGACAATTTTCAGGTCAATTTTTTTGCCCATTTCTTTGCTGACATCACGCACGACTCGTTTGAATCGATTAAAAGTATCCCCTATCTGAACCATACGAAGACTGAGTGTGGCATCTCGTATTTCTTCCACTAACCGAGTTAAATTTTCTACCGTTTCTAATAACTCTGCTTGCTCTGTTTGTTTTGCTTTTAGTTCGGTATGTGCACTTGAAATCACTAATTCACCGACCAAGTTAATCAGATCACCAAGTTTTTCAGCATTTACTCGTACAGATTGTTGTTCTACCTCTTTGACTTGTTTTTGCTTATCTAATACTGTGTCAACGGTGCTAGCATCTGCGATATTTTTGTCAATTATAAGGTCGTCCATTAGAGTATTAGTTATGCTATCAAGAGTTTTATTTTCATCATTTGCTATTGTGTGTTTATCGATATCTGCATTCTGACATTCAAGTACTTTTAACAGTTCGTCTTCCGTTAGCGCACCCGATGCAACAAGAGTTTCTCCAATTGCTATATTTTCTTCAGGTAATGCATAAATGAGTTGAGTGTAATCACTTAACTTACTTCGAGGGGCTAGGATTTGTAGCTGACAGTCTTCCATTAAAAATTCAAATACCTCAGCAATTGTCTCTTTTGATGCAGGTGAAGCTAAGCTTATTTCAAATCCGAGGTAACTTTCTTCTGGATTAATATCATCGAGTGATGGCAAATCTGTGGTCAATGTTGTTATATGAGTGATGTCACCGACAGTGTCGAGGTACCGAAAAAATGACAATGGATCCATACCATTAGCCAGCACATTACGGTTGAATCGGATGGAGATATGCCAATAGTCATTCATGACAGATTCAGTTAATTCAATCGCTACTTCAGACTCCGTTAGTACCTTGAACTCACTCTCAGCAGTGTTAACTACTGATGAATTTGGTGTTTTGACATCCAGATATTGATGCAGGTTTTTTAATAATTTTTCACCTGTTTCTCTTAGACTATCGCCAATGGGTGCTTCTGCATTATCAAGGGCATGTGCAACTAGTTGGCTGATCTGATCACGACTATCGAGTAACAGGCACATCAAATCGTCATCAAGGAAAATTTCCTTATCTCGTAGCTGATCCATTACTGATTCGGCTACGTGAGTGAAAGCGACAACATCGTCAAAGCTAAACAAACCAGCAGAGCCTTTGATTGTGTGGATAGTGCGGAATAAGTCATTAATGAGTTCGTCATTATCTGGCTCGTCTTCAAGCTTTAATAGAATATATTCTGCTTGTTGCAAAAGCTCTCTAGACTCTTCCGCAAAAACTTGCCGGCCTTCTGCCAGATAGTCTGTTTCGTCATTCATATCAAAGGTTACTCCGGTTGAATCCAGTCGAAATTTGATCTAATATTTAATACGTCCATGACTTCGGCCACTGGATTTGAGATTGCATTTAAAAAAACTTGTTTGCCATCTTTGGTCGCACTCTGCTTGAGGGCCAAAAGTAATTGAATACCACTGCTATCTATTTCTTCTACATCCGATAAGTTAAGCTCAAAATGGTTGAATTCAGCGTAATAACGCTTGATTTCAGCTAGATTTTTCGCTGCACAATAGATGGTCATATCTGGACTGGCATCTAAAACGCAGATGCCCTTTTTTTGATTTGACTCTTCACGTTTGGTAAATGACATGATTAAATATCCTCTTTTTGATACGTTTGATGTTTTAAAAATCAATAACTACATACCTGTAGTATTAATTTCTGTTACTTCTGACAAATCAATTTGACGGTTATTATCAGTTTTCAAATGAGGATATGGTTTGTTATTCTGTTCCATCAGATTATAAATCGACATTTCATCTTAAATGGATATTAATGCAGCCGTATTGATTTTTACTGTTATCACCAAAATTTAATCCTGCTAAATATACGATTGCCTATTATTCAGTTAGGGTAAAATCAACTTTGATACTGCATTTAGCAATATCGGTGGTTGAAAAGGTTTCACCAACCAAGCTTTTGCCCCTGAAGCACGACCTTGCATTTTCTTTTCATCGCCGGCCTCTGTTGTTAACATCATCATCGGAGTAAATTTATAAGCCGGTATTTTTTTTGCTTCTTGAACTAAGGTTATGCCATCCATATTAGGCATATTGACATCAGTGATTAATAAATGAATTTTCACTCCATTTAGTTTTTTTAAAGCCTCAACACCATCAGTAGCGTCAATCACATCAAAACCTTGTGATTCTAGTGTCAATCGGACAACCTTTCTAATCGATGCTGAATCATCAACAATCATTATTGTTTTTGCCATTAATTTGCTCCTTGTAATTATTTTTTATGATTAAAAAAACGTTAAGTTGTTACCTTGTGACTCTTGCCCTTGTGTTTTTTGTTCGCCGGCAACTATTGCTTGATGATTAGTTAACTCTTCTGGCACCGTATATCGAAGTGCCATTTTTTCAAGTATGTCATTTTTTTTAATTAAGTCTGCGCTTCGCTCTGTCGTTGGTACCGCCTTATTAGCCAATAACAACTCATTAAGATCATATAAATTATGTTCTGCATTTCCAAGAATTTGGGTAACTCTATCTTGAAACTGTAAAGCTGTTATTACATGATTAACCTCACCTTGAATTTGCTCTGAGGCATCGGCCAGTGTTTGTGACTTATCCTTGAAAGCATGCAAAGTGTTTTCAATATCAGTTAATACATTTTCAATGTGCTCTGAGCTACTTTCAATCGTTTTACTGTAAAATTGAGTTGTTGCTCTGGATGAAGTCAATGCATTTGCCATCGCGGTATTGATATCGTCAAGGGTTTTATTCATCCGACTACCTGTATTAGCAGAGGAATTGGCCAGCTTTTTTATTTCATCAGCAACTACTGCAAATCCTCGCCCATGTTCGCCCGCTCTTGCTGCTTCAATAGCGGCATTTAGAGCCAATAAATTAATATTGTCAGCAACATTTCTAACATCATTGGCCATGCTTTCAAGCTCGGCTGTATAAGAGGACAGTTGTTCTACTTCTTGGAACATCGTTTTCTCATTACAGTTGAGATTACAGAGGTCATTAATAACGCCATTCAAGATGGTTTTTGTACCTGTCAGCAGTGTGCCAATGACAGCGTCATCATCACTTTTACGTTGTTCATCAAGCACAAGGCTTATTTTTTTCGTTATAGCTAAAAACGTATCAGTGAGACTTAGCACTTCTTGTTCAACCTGATCTTTGGATGTTTTAATCTGTTTGGAAACAACGGGAAGCACTTCTCGCATGAGTTCTTCTAGTGCATCTATATAGGACTGAGTTTGCTGAATAAAGCTATCGTTAGCTTGATGAGAGGATGCAAGTTTCGCTTGAGCTAATTGCAACTTGCTCAATAGAACATAACCAACAAAAAGACTTAATCCAAACGTACAGCAGAATATAAATAAAGATAAGGTCATTGCTATATCTGTAAGAAATATAAGCAAAAGATAACCTACAACAGGGATGCTGCTAGGTATGATATAAAAGAAAGCTTTATCTATATTATTCAATTAGATTGCTCCTTTGATTGCTGACTAAAACATAAAACGATACAGGCGGACAAAAATGGATACAAATTGAAAAATTAAACTTACTAAATATTAGTACAACATAAAAATACATAAAAATACATAAAAATACATAAAAACACATAAAGTTATTATTTGCCAAACATCATACTTTCACATCTTAATTTTTTAAACATACTATTTAGCCAGAACTCTGGATAATAACTACACTATTTCGTCACTCTATTATCAAGGTCTTTCGACTAAATAGATTTGTGTGGTCATTTTTAGACTAGCTAGCTTTAAAGTTCAGGTGATAATTAACACAACACCTATGGAGTGATTACAGATTTATCAACTTCTAACATTAGCTATTAAACTTAAAGCCTAAATACAATACTTTAAAATAGAAAATGATATTTTAAAAAAATCTGTACTCTCTTTGCCAAAAAAACAAAGTAAAATACTCATTCATTACTCAATATAATAAGATTCTACCACCGGAGATAACTGGCCAAATTTTGGCTATTAACTATTATATTTATCACTAATATAAATATAAAATAAATTTTATTGTCACAGCGCCGGATAAAACCTAGGTAGGTAATTTAAGCTATATTTGGACAGTAGAAGGTTAGTTATATTTATACCCCATAATTGATTTATATTCACCTAAGATAATATTCAACCAATAAAGCCAAAGCTTTTTTCATACTACTATCGCTTAATATTATAGTCGTTATTCAAATACCTATCGATAATTAAAAAATCATAAGGGTGAAATTTAAACTTGATTATTCGGTCTTTAACAGTGATATCAACACTTTTATTTAATTTGAGGAATTTATATGTCGACAGCCGATCCCCTAGCCAACAAAAACTTACAAAGCAACTTGCAATGGTCATTACTATTTTTACGAGTTGGTGTGTTTATTGTGATGTTTATTTGGACGCTAGACAAGTTTGTTAATCCAGCACATAGTATTAAAATTTTTGAACATTTTTATAAAATCAGCGGCTTTAATGACATCATGGCTTATGTTTTAGGCGCGCTACAATTAATATTGGTTATCGCGTTTTTATTTGGCATTAAAAAACGCCTCAGTTACGGTTTAATTTTTCTGATGCATGCGGGTTCAACATTATCAGCTTACGCGCAGTATATGGATGCTTTTAATAATTTATTATTCTTCGCCGCATGGCCTATGTTAGCTGCTTGTGCCGCGCTATATTTACTTCGAGATGCTGATACTAAGTTTACTTTAGGCAAGTAGCCTATTGTTAATAAGCGCCTAATAAATACTTAATAAACATCGAGTAAAGTGAGCTAAGTAAAGTATGCCTAATAGCGTCTTATCTGTTCACTTTACAGAGTAAACGTTAGGTTGAAGGTGAAAACCAAAAGCCAAGGCAGAACACCTTGGCTTTTGGCTAATTTTTATTGAAACAGTTAACAGAGAAACAGGTTAACTGTTTTTTTTAAACCTAGTTTAGTTATTTTTAGACTAAATTTTTCTTAGTTTAGATTGCCGTCTATACCAGGTTAAAGTGCACAGTGTTAAAAGTTCTGGGCTGTTTGTGAGTTTTTTTGCTTAATGGCATCATTTGCTAACGCATTGTTTTTTAACTTTATAACCACACGACGATCATAAAAACTCACCTCTTTATTTACCGATGCCACCACAGATTGCTGTTCACCAAAAGCAAATAAGCTAATGCGGTTAGCCCTCACACCCTGGTCAATCAGTGCATTTTTAACCGCATTAATACGTGCCAATGAAAGGGCTTGGTTTAGCGCATCACTGCCTTGTTTATCGGTATAGCCTGAAAGGTCTAAGGTTAAATTAGGTGATTGTTGAACAATGCGCGCTAAGCTTTCTATCTGCTCTTGATAATGTGATTTAATTTCACTTGAGCCGGTAGAGAACTGTAAGCTCATTAATAAGTTTTGTGCTTGTAGATTACTTGCCGCTTGATAGTTTTGCTCTAGCGCTAACAACTCAATTTGATAGCTTTGCTCTGCTTGCTCAATTTGTCGTTGGTAGCGAGCTAGCGATACTTCATTACTTTTTTTCTCTGCACTGTAGGCGGTTGACAAGCTTTCAATTTCATCCGTGGCATTGATGTTTTTTGCAATCATATTACCGGCTACCCCAGTGATAAAGGCGCCAATAGGTCCGCCTAAAATAGCACCAATAACCATCCCGGTGCCGAAGCCAATTTCTTCCTTCAATTGTGCTGAATTCTCTTGCGCTATTTTGTCTTGCGCTGTTTTTTCATATGAAGTTGCAAAGACGGGGCTGGCCGTTAAGGCCGAAATTAAAGCAACATTAATCAATGTTTTGGCTCGAGAAGTTTTGTTTACACTTGGGTTATTTGCTGTGGTTAATTGTCTTGTCATTATGGTGTCTCTCATTAATAGTGTCGGTGATAAATAGTCGATGGATACTTGCTAACTAAACACTTAATTAGCTTGCTTGTTTTTGATGGTGTTATTAAAGCGTAGAAAAACGACGACTAAAGGACGTAAATATGGCAATTCAGTGAGCAAATGTGGCAACATTATGGCAATGTCAACAATTAGCAGCATCGATGGCGTTTATTCGATATTATTTAAGCTAGATTTTTATGCAAATATTTACGCACAACGAGATAAAGGATAAACAACAATCATGTCGAAACGGATTGCTATTGTTGAAGATGATGCCGCCATTAGAGAAAACTATGCTGATGTATTGCGCCTACAAGGTTACCAAGTACAAACCTATGCTAATAAGGCCAGCGCTATACAAGCGTTTAATCTACGCTTACCTCATTTAGCCATTTTGGATATTGGCCTTGAACACGAATATGATGCTGGTTTTGAGTTATGCCAATGGTTACGGTCAAAATCGACAACCTTACCGATTATTTTTTTAACCGCGCGTGATAGTGATGTTGATACCGTATCTGGCTTGCGTATTGGCGCTGATGATTATCTCACCAAAGATATTAGCTTACCGCACTTGTCTGCCCGAATTGCCGCGCTATTTCGTCGCCAAGACGCCTTAGGCAAACCACAACAAGCTGATTATATGCTCACTATCGGGCCATTAACCGTAGATAGTCAGCGCATGAGCATTCAATGGCAAGAGCACAATGTAGATTTAACCATTACCGAGTTTTGGATGTTATACGCATTAGCTAAGCATCCCGGCCATGTGAAAAACCGTAGTCAGTTGATGCAAGACTCAAATATCTATGTTGATGACTCAACCATTACGTCGCATATCAAGCGCATGCGCAAAAAATTCAGCCATATCGATAGCGACTTTAATTGTATTGAAACGGTTTATGGTATGGGTTATCGCTGGAACCAAAGCGCCAAAGAAAATTCAGGTAACTAAACGAAAATGACAATGAAATGGCGATTTGGCTTAAGAAGTAAGCTGCTATTATTATCAAGCTTTCTATTTACCATTCCATGGTTTGGTTATCAATATGTTTGGGAAATGGAAAAATATCTCCGCTATGGTCAAGAGCAAACCATAATAGGCACTGCCAGAGCACTTGCTACCGCCATGCATGAGCGAGCAAACTTGTTTAATAATCAAGCGAGTTTTTTACCTAGCGTTGAAAAAGGCAAAGACCTATATAGTTACGGTTTATCCGCGCCTATTCAACTCGACGGTTTAAATCAAGACTGGCCCGACTTTGCCAACAAAGCGCATTTTTATCAGCAAAATAACCAACTTTATAGCCAACTAACGCCTGAGCAATTATCAATAAATTTTACCGCGGCGGTTGGCACTTATGGTCAGTATTTGTATTTATACTTTGGGGTGATTGACGACAAGGTCATATATCGTGACAGTAATGCCCGTAGCATCATTAATAATGACCACTTAGAGCTTGCTTTTATTAATCCACAAGGCGTTTTCAGTCGCTTTATTATCAGCAATAAAACCACTGGCTGGATAGATGCTTATCGTATTACCGATATTGAAGCCGATATCCCTGTACCTGCTAGACAAATTCAAGGGCATTGGCGAGATACAGCACAAGGTTATAACGTTGAAGTGCGCGTGCCATTAACTGAGTTTAACGACAATATTGCTTTTGCGGTGCACGATATTGATAGCCCCTTAGGTAGCATTCAAGCGTCGCTGGGCTCAGCAGATCCCAGCTCTGCCGAGACATTAGGCACTATTTTAGTACCCTCACCCGAAATTGAGCGCATTGTTAAAGGCATGAGTTATACCAATTCTAGCATTTGGGTGGTTGACCAACATCATCGGGTATTAGCCACCACAGGTAATATAAAAAAAGCCAGCGGTGTCTGGAATAAGCGCGTTAACATTAACAATGAACGCCTTGATAATACTGATGATAATTTTATATTAGCGGCTTGGCATAGCGTTGAAAACAATATACTGAAACCCTTATATGAAAGAATACTGACGCAACCGCCCAGTAATTTTATTGACCAACTTTATGACTCAGAAAACCTGACAGGCAAACATATCGAAAGTGCCTTAACGGGTGAGCCTATGTCGCAGTGGCGTTTAAGTACAGATCAACAAGCGGTGGTATTGTCAGCCGCTTACCCCATATTTATTAATAAACAGGTAAAAGGTGCGGTGATTGTTGAAGAAACCACTAATGGCATTCGCACCTTAAGAAATCAGGCGCTTGAAAAGCTTTTTAGTTCTATTCTGGCCATTATGTTATTGGGCGCGTTGGCCTTCTTTTTGTTTGCTTCGCGTATATCAAACCGGATCAGAACCTTAAGTAATCAAGCAGAAATGGCGATTGACGAACATGGTCGTATTAGTGGCAATGTTGATACCTCAAATACCAATGACGAAATTGGTGATTTGTCGCGTAGTTTCTCAACTGCGGTTAATCGCCTGAGTCAATATAATCACTATTTAGAAAATATGTCGTCACGTTTATCACACGAATTGCGCACGCCTATTGCCGTGGTGCGAACCTCGTTAGAAACCTTAGCGATGCAGCAACAAAGTATCAGTGCAACAACACGAGATAATAATGATAAAAGGCAAGCACCCCTGGTGGAAAACCCCTATTTAGTGCGCGCTCAACATGGTATTGAGCGCTTAAGCTTAATTTTAACCAATATGAATGAAGCGACCCGAATAGAGCAAATGTTACAAAACACCGACAAAAGTGCCTTTGACTTAGCTCAGGTATTTAACGGTTGTATGCAAGGTTATCGCTTGATTTACCCTGATATTGATTTTTCATTTAATGATATAACACCAGGAAAGCATCCGCTTTCAGGTTCACCAGAACATATCGCGCAGTTATTAGATAAAGTGATTGCCAATGCCGTAGAGTTTTCTGACGATAATAAAATTACCGCCAGCGTCACAGGTAATAATCAACAGGTGACGCTAACCATCAGCAATAACGGTGAGCTATTGCCTGAACAAATGAGTGAACAACTGTTTGACTCTATGGTGTCGATCAGGAAAAAACACAATAATGAGCAGCCTCATTTAGGCTTAGGTTTGTATATTGCGCGCTTAATTTGTCAATTTCATCACGGCACAATAAAAGCCGTAAACCAGCAAAATCAGCTCGGCGTTGAGGTTATTATTACCTTGCCATTAACAAAATAATGTTAATGGCTTAAGCTAGGCTGTTGGTTGTGAAGATTACCTTTAAGCTCTTACCTGCATTGCTGCAGCTCTAAGGATTGCACTTCTAGCATTACAGTAAGTTTGGATCATGACAAGCTAGCGCAGTGCAGCATTTGCTATGACAACTATGACAAAATACTATTCAATACCAATGTATTTGTGTACTTGCACTGATAAGCGCCAGTTATTTTTAATACAAGCGGCAATAGCAAGCTCGGTGGCACGTTGTTTTTGGCTAATAGGTTGTAAATAAATTTGCTTTTCTTCTAATTGATGCTCGGCTAATAACGCTTTTAGGTCATCAATATGTTGCTCAGTGGCCACCGGATGTTTAATTTCATTTGCCCTTTGCATCGCGCTGGCTAAAATTTTGTAACCGCCACGCATATTCACTTTGGGTGACACAGTAACCCAGCATTGCTCAGAGACTTTAATTTCAAAGGTGCCTGAGGTTTCTACCTGACAGCTATAACCTTGTGCTTCAAAATATAAACACAAGGCGGTTAAATCTTCCATGCAAGGTTCGCCACCGGTAATAACAATATGTTTAGCGTTAAAGCCCTGCTTGATAAATATTGCAGCAATATCATCTAAGGATAAATTTGACCATTGTTCAGTCTCTTCTATCTTACTTAACAGTTGCTTAGTGGTAATTTCTAACTCAGGATGAATGTCCCAGGTATGTTTAGTATCACACCAAGAACAACCGACAGGACAACCCTGTAAACGAAGGAAAATTGACGGTTGGCCGGTAAATGAGCCTTCGCCTTGCAGAGTTTCAAACAATTCATTTATTTTATAACGTGTGGTCATTTCTTTAATGCTTAGATAATTTCTAGTAGAATGCGCAAGTTTATTATACCCCAAGAGATCTGTAAATATGAGTAGTAAAGTCGTAGTAATTTTTTCTGGTGGCATGGATTCATTCACCGTACTGCACCGCGCTTTAAAAGACGGTAAAGAAGTCTATGCCTTAACCTTTGATTATGGCCAGAAACACGTGAAAGAAATTGCCTGTGCCAGTAAAGTTTGTCAACAACTGGGGGTTGCTCATAAGGTTATTGATATTTCATCAATTAATCAGTTATTAGCGGGATCGTCTTTGACCGATGATATCGACATTCCTGAAGGTCATTACGAAGCCGAAAGTATGAAGTCAACGGTTGTACCTAATCGTAATATGATTTTACTGTCGTTAGCTGTGGGTTATGCGGTCTCAGTAGAAGCAGCGCAAGTATATTATGGCGCTCATTCGGGTGATCATGCTATTTATCCTGATTGTCGACCTGAATTTGTTATGAAAATGAATGACGTTTGTCAAATCGCGAATTATCAAGCGGTTGAAATTTTCAGTCCTTACTTAACGAACAGTAAATCCGATATATTAACTGATGGTTTAAAGATGGGTTTGCGTTACGATGACACTTGGACTTGTTATAATGGCCGAGCACAAGCCTGCGGTAAATGCGGCGCATGTCAAGAGCGCCTAGAAGCCTTTGCTGACAATAATGTCACCGATCCTTTAGCATACGAATAAGCTTATTTATAAAGGCCAGTCAGATTAAATGCAAAAAGGGACAGTGAAATGTCCCTTTTTGAGCGCTATTTTTTAGTGCTTATTTTGATAAGCATTACTTTGTAATCATGACTGCTTTATCGTTTAAACAATAATTATATTTACTGACCTTAAGCTTAGTCGATAAACAAGGTACTATGTAAACGCTCAACCACTTGGTTAGCATCTGCTTCTGGCACAAGAAAACACAAATTATGATTGCTTGCGCCATGACAAATCATGCGAATATTAAAATCATTTATCTTATCAAAAATACTGCTGCCGACCCCTTTAGTGCCATGAATTTTATTACCGATCACCGCAATTAAACTCAAACCATGCTCAACACTGACTTCACAAAGTTGTTCTAACTCTTCTACCACGGCTTGAGTTAACAAGGCTTGTGTTGAGCCATAAGGATTGTCAAAGGTTAGCGCGACACTAATTTCACTGGTGGTAATTAAATCAACACTTAATTGGTGTTTGGCTAATACGGTAAAAACTTTCGCTAGGAAGCCACTGGCATGCAACATTTGTGGACTTTTTACTGTCACTAAGGTTTGTTCGCGTCGCAGCGCAATCGAACGATAGGTAGGATTAGAGTCAACTTGGCGCTGTATTTTGGTGCCACCTGCATTAGGTTCCTTACTTGAACCAACAAAAACAGGAATATCTTGCCGCATAGCGGGAATAAGTGTCGCTGGATGCAGAATTTTTGCGCCAAAGGTGGCCATTTCGGCCGCTTCACCGAAACTAATTTCATTAATCGAACGTGCTTGATCTGTTATCCGTGGATCGGTAGTAAAAATACCAACCACGTCAGTCCAAATGCTTAAATTACTGGCTTGAACAGCTTCAGCTAACAACGCTGCGCTGTAATCAGAGCCTCCGCGACCTAAGGTGGTCGTATTACCTTGTTGGTCACAGCCGATAAAACCTTGTGTAACAATAACTTGATCATTAAGTAAGGGATAAAGTAGTGCTTTAGTATTTGCGGCCAATTCGGTTAAATCAACTTGCGCTTTACCATATAAACTATCCGTTTTCATGACTTGGCGAACATCAAAATAATGACCATTCACATCGACGAGTTGTAACACTTGTGCAAAAATTCGTGAACTGAATTGTTCACCAAAACTCAAGATTTCATCACTGGTTTTTGTGCTGTATTGCTTTGCTTGTTGCTCAGCACAGGCACCTAACGCATTTAATAAGCCTGATATTTCTTGATCAATAGCTTGATGATTATCAAAGTGCTGAGTTATGGCAAATTGAATATCAGCAATATGGCTAATAATTTGTTGTTGTTCGCTTATCGAAACGTCTGCTTGGCTTAAACGCACTAAGTGATTAGTAACACCAGCACTGGCTGATACCACCACTAAACGGTTAGTGCTATTATTTTTAATAATATCCGCGCAGCGTAACATCGCATGAAAATCAGCAACACTGGTGCCGCCAAACTTTGCAACGGTAATATTTTCAGTATTGGTATGATCTATGATTACAGACATGCAGATTCTCCATGAGTTTGAGATTGAATGGTTAAACATTCGAGTCTATCGCGAGATGTATATTTAGATAACAATATATATTTAAATAACAATGTGCCAACACTAGTGCGATTAAGGCTGGTAAGATGGGATATTAACATAAAAATTCTTCCTAAACGCCTGCATTGCTAAAGGTACTTCATTAAACATAGCAAATATAACAGGCAAATAACTAACAGGAAGAGCATGACTGAGCGTAGAGTGAATTAGGTTAAAAACCCGTTATTCAGGCGGTACTATTCAGCCAGAAGCTCTCCACCCTATGCTAAAAAAACTTATGTTTTTCTAGCGGTGACAGCCCTAAGGATTCAGCCCTAGCGACCGAATATGATATGCCCCCATATCAATATTCTCGGCAATTGTCCCCCTCAGTAACAGTCAAAGGAATGGGTCCTCATGTTACTTACCTAGCAATTGCGCCTCTTCTGGTGCAAAAAATTTTCTATTTCTGTACTACTTAATTCATAACACCATCATACTTGATAGATAAGGGCATTATAAAAGTGGAGTAAAAATTCTAATTTTTAGCGCAGCCATTAAACCCTATTTAAGCGTAAATATCAACAGACTTTTAGACGTCCAAATAAAATAGTTTGTCACCATTAGTCACGGCTTCAAATGGCTACTGCTTCAAAGTCTTATAATTGTTATGCTTGAGTAACTTGAAAACTTATCACCCTATTCGTATAGCCTATTTTGGACTGAGTCACATGGATCTATTTTTACTAAAAAAAATTATTAGCTTAATGATTATGCCACTGAGCATGATTCTCTTACTGTTAATTATTGCTATTATTTTTTATCGTTTAAAACCAAAATTGAGTTTTTGGGCGCTATTTACCGCAAGCACTTTATTATTTTTGAGTACCTTTCCACCTTTGTCCAATAACATCATGGCGGCATTAGAAGATAATTATCCCGCATTTACCCGCAGCAATAAGCCGGTTGATTATATTATTATTTTGGGCGGTGTTCACACCAGCGTTCAGGGGTTGCCTGCGACTAGTGAATTAAAGTCTAGTTCACTAGAAAGGTTAGTTGAGGCTGTTCGTATCTACCGCCTGCACCCCGAAGCACAAATAATCACCTCAGGCTTTGCCGATGGCGATGTCAGTTCAAACGCAGAAAAAGTTAAGCAAGCAGCAATATTATTAGGTGTGCCAAAAAATAAAATATTGACTGAAAATTTCCCTCAAGATACCGAAGAAGAAGCACAACTTATTGCACCACGCGTGTTAAATAAAAATGTCGTACTCGTCACTAGTGCCAATCATTTACCCAGAGCCATGGCCTATTTCCAACGCTACGGCGTCAATCCAATACCTGCACCGGCAAGCCCATGGGTTAAAAGCAATGGGCTTACTCCATGGTCTTATTACGTACCTAATGCTAAAAAATTACAACAAACCACTACGGTTTGGTACGAAACCCTCGGGCGTATAGTGCAATGGTTTAAAGGCTAACCGCTAACCAACTAAAAACATCAGCAATTTGTACAACACGACTTAATGACCAAGAAGCCTTGTTGTGCAGTAACACATTTACATAAGGCTAATTCTTTAAAAAGTACAATTGTGCATGAACAGCAGTATTGGTCTTGGTACTATATTGGTGCTATATGTTGCCGATATATTGGTATTAATAATCTACCGTTTAGGCCGGGTTATCAATATCAATAAACTTAGCCTCTAATGGCAAATGTTGATTAAAATGTTCGGCTAATGCTTTAGCGCCATAGCGCTCGGTGGCATGGTGGCCAGCGCAATAAAAATGAATATCCATCTCGCGCGCAACATGAGTGGTTTGCTCAGATACTTCACCACTGATAAAAGCGTCTATGCCGTGTTCAGCCGCTAACTCAATATAGCCTTGCCCACCACCGCTGCACCAAGCAACAGTTTTAATCGCTTTATTTGATGGCGGCGCTATGTGCAAGCAAGTTCGGTTGAGCTTTTCGTTAATGCGTTGCTCAAGTGCTTGTGGGCTAAGTTCACGAGTAAAGTCTCCACGTACAGCAACACTCAAGGCGTTACCCTCTTCCAATGGCGCGACATTATTGATTGAAAATAATTTCGCTAATTGTGCGTTATTACCTAAGCTTGGATGAATATCTAAGGGTAAATGATAGGCAAATAAACTGATGTCATTTGCCAGTAACGCCTTAATGCGTTTATGTTTCATACCACGGATGACATAACTTTCATTCTTCCAAAAAAAGCCATGGTGTACGACTAACGCATCGGCTTTTTCAGCAATCGCTTGTTCGATTAACGCTTGTGTAGCGGTAACGCCCGTGATGACCTTACTGACCTTGTCTCGCCCCTGAATTTGTAGACCATTTGGACAAAAGTCTTTAATTTGTTCAGGCTTTAATAAGTTGTTTAAATAGCTTTCGAATTCATGAAGTTGCATTAATTAATTCTGACCTTAAATATTGAGTTATTATATTTAGTACTGCTTTACCATTACTGATTAGTTTTTTTACTTGTTTTTCTTGATGAATTCATCGTTGGCACCTTCACGGGCTCAAAGTGTGGCCTGAGTTGCCATTTGGGTTTGATCGGCGTTAAAGGTAATACGCGCTTTTTAGCCACAATGACATAAACAGAGCCTAGACTTGGAAAATAACGTGCTGCTATATTATGCCAATGGTTACAAAAAAAACCCTGAGTGAGTTGCCCAGATAGGGACGAATGCAAAAACCGTTTATCTAGTTGGATCTCAAATCCCATTAAGTGCAGCCAATCTTTCACTCGCATAGGTGAAAATAATCTTTCATTCCAAGGCGTTTGCTTGCGCCTGTAAGGAATAAATTGATTAAGACCCACTAAACTAAAAGGATTAAATCCAGTGATCACTAAATAGCCATTAGGAATTAATACCCGATTGGCTTCACGCACCACATGATGGGGGTCTAACGAAAACTCCAAAGCATGCGCTAATACGCAGACATCAACACTGTGCTTTTGTAACGGTAAATCATCAATCTCAGCAATAACATCACCATTTCCCAGCGGGTTTGTTAAGGTTAATTGATGTTTGATCGGGCTATCTACACTCGATATTTCACCACTTAAAGCGCCTATTTTTAGCATATGATAGCCAAAAAACTTTGGCCACCAAGGGGCTAACGCTTGATTAATATTGGCAACTATCAAGTCACCGTTAGGTAAGTTTTGCCAAGATTTTGGATAATCAGGGTGCCTAAATGAGAGTGCTGGCTTCATTATATTAAACTGTCGAAAAAGTAAGTATAATCATATCTTCAGTATACTCAGGAGCCACACATGCAGCAAACCCAAAGCAGCACTAATATGAAAGTTTCCATGATAAAGGCCTTTTCAGATAATTATATCTGGGCTATTTCGTCGAATTTAGGTCACAACATGGCCTTAGTTGACCCAGGTGACGCCAATGTTTGTATCGAATTTATTGAACAACAAAAACTGCAACTGTCGAGTATATTAATCACTCACCATCACGCTGATCACGTGGGTGGTATTAAAAAACTTGTTGATTATTGTAAAAGTAAGCAATGGCCATTAACCATTTACGGTCCTGAGAGTGAAAACATTCCACACTGTGATGTTGCACTGAGCGAAAGCGCTAAAGTTGAGTTAACTGATTTAGGCCTTGAATTTGATGTCATTGATCTTCCAGGTCATACCAGTGGCCATATAGCTTATGTATCACAAGACAGTTTATTTTGTGGTGATACTTTGTTTTCAGGTGGCTGTGGTCGCCTTTTCGAAGGCACGCCGAGCCAAATGCTCTGCTCATTAGAAAAGCTAAGCGCTTTACCTGAGCGCACTCAAGTCTATTGTGCTCATGAATATACTCAAGCTAACCTTAATTTTGCTCTAAGTGTTGAACCCGATAATACCGAGTTGGTAGATTATTATAATCAAGTAATACAAAAGCGCGAACAAGACATTGCCACTATCCCGACATCAATCATGCTTGAAAAGAAAATCAATCCGTTTCTACGCTGTAACGAGCCTAGTTTGATGACAAGCGCGGCTGAGTTCAGTGGTGATAAGGTTAATGATAAATTACAAACCTTTACCATTATTCGCGCATGGAAAGACAATTTTTAAGGCGTTTTTATTGCACAAATCTTGAATAACCGCCCTAAATAAGTGACACTGGTGGCTAGTAAATTTAAATAGACCTTGCATGAAGAATATAACCCTATCTATCGCAACCGTACTGCTATTGTCTGGTTGCCAATCAATTTTAAACCAAAATCAATCAAATAACCTTGAAACTAATGCTGATGTTCAAGTACTTATCGATGTTGCCTCATCGGCAGAGATCAATCAAGCGCTGCTGGTTGATGAAGCTATTGACGTTATTCATCCCATTGCCGACGGTGATATAGATCTGGGCAACGACATAAAAGAAAGCTATTTGTCAAATGATGTTTGGCAACGAATTCGCAGCAAACTTGAATTTTCGATACCCGAGGATCCTCGTGTTGTTAGCCAACGAAATTGGTTTATTAAACACCCTGAATACCTAAACCGCGTAGCTAAGCGCGCCGAGCCATTTTTGCATTACATCGTTGAAGCATTAGAAGCGAACGATATACCCATTGAAATTGCCTTATTACCCATAGTTGAAAGCGCTTTTGACCCTTTTGCTTACTCGCATGGTCGTGCATCAGGTATGTGGCAATTTATTCCCGGCACAGGCAAACGCTTTGGCATGAAACAAAATTGGTGGTTTGACGGACGACGTGACATAGTTGCCTCAACTCAAGGTGCTATTGAGTATTTAACATACTTGAACAAGTTTTTTGATGGTGATTGGATGCTAGCGCTCGCCGCTTACAACTCAGGTGAGGGACGAGTAAGACGTGCCGTTAGAAAAAATAAAAAGAAGAACCTACCTACAGATTTTTGGTCTTTAGATTTACCAAGAGAAACTCGTGCTTATGTACCTAAATTATTAGCGTTAGCTGACATTGTAAAACGTAGCGAAGAATTTAAAATTAAACTGCACGTAATTGATAATAGCTCGGTGATTAGTCAAGTCGATATTGGTTCACAGCTTGATTTAGCCAAAGCAGCGCAATTAGCTGACTTGTCATTAACAGAGTTGCAGCGACTCAATCCAGGTTTTAATCGTTGGGCAACCGACCCTGACGGCCCGCATTATTTATTGTTGCCCAACCACAAAATAGAAAGCTTTAAACAAGGCCTTGCCAAATTGAGCACAAAAGAACGTCTAGCTTGGCAACGCTATAAAATTAAAAACGGTGACAACCTAGGTGAAATAGCACAAAAATTTAATACTGAAATAGCGTTAATAAGACAAGTTAATAACATTAAAGGCAATCGGATCAGAGAAGGGAAATTTTTATTAATTCCTGTTGCTACCGCTTCATTAGACAGTTATTTACTCTCAACAAATCAACGTTTAGTAAAAACACAAAATAAAGTACTGGCCGGTGAAAAGCGCATTCATATAGTGAAATCCGGTGATACCATGTGGGATATCAGCCGCGCCTATCGTGTTTCAACCCGCAGTCTCGCAAAATGGAATGCTATGGCGCCAAGAGACACCATTAAACCTGGACAAAAACTCGTTATTTGGCAAAAAACAGCGGTTAAAACACTGGATTTAGGTGCTATGACACCAAACGAACAAGCGATAATGCGTAACATTCATTATCGTGTACGCAAAGGTGACTCTTTTGCCCGTATCGCCGACAAGTTTAATGTCAAGATAACAGACATTGAACGTTGGAATAGCCTTAACCGTAAAAAATATTTACAACCAGGACAAATGTTAAAGCTGTCGGTAGATGTGACTAATAATATTTAACAGATTAATTATGGGTAATATTATCAATGATAAATTTAGTCGTAGGCAGATAGTTGCTAAGAAAAAAATTAAAAAACGCTAACTGAGTTAGCGTTTTTTTGTACTGAAATAAAGTATCAGTCGTTGGTCATATTAACGCATTTATAATAACGTATTTATCATTAAGAGATTATAAACCGGCAACACCTTGAGTAATAATATTTTTCGTTTGCTTAACAATATCCATCAATGCTTGTTGATTAAAAGTTTTAATTTTCGGGGTATGGATATGACCTACCGGTAAAGTTGAATAATATTGGTCACGTAATAAGATACTACGATAAGATATTTCATTAGAAAGATAACCACCACCTGAGCCACTAACCGAGGTTTGCTTAACAATATCTGCCAGTGATTGGCCCTTAAATGTACCACCTAATAAAGTCGATATTGTGCGATTGTCGTTAACTTGATATTTACCTGCACCCTTTAACATTGCCAATATAGGTAAGCTAAATTCGACAAATTCAGGCCCTTGCAAAGCGGCTGTTTTAAGCTTTGGTCTTAATGGCTTATTTTTTGTCGCACCGGTGAGTATATTAAGATTATCAGGCGCGTTAGCGCTGCGTCTTAACGCCGGGTAACGCTCTAAATCAAAATTATCTCTGCCCATGCTTACGGTTAATACCATATCAACAGATTTATTGGCGATATAAGGGCTGAGTAGTTCTTCTATCATGCCTTGGTCAAAGTCTGCAAAACGCACAGGAATAATGAGCACTTCAATCTCAGCGGTTTGACCTTCAATGCTGACGACTAAATCGTCCAAAGCGAGTGCAACTACCCCTGATGGATTACTTTGGTCGATATGCCTATCAAGAAAAAACGGGTCAAAGCCTGTAAGCAGTATTTTTTTATCGGCCTTTTTATCAAATTTCACATCCATTTGACCACGAGATAATAATTCCAGTGTCCATAGCAGCTTGCGTTGTTGATTAGGAAACAATGTCGTAAATGCTTTTGTAGAGCGTAACGCTTTGCTCATTTGCAGGCGCGCCCAATATAACGGCCGATCGTCATAGTCGTTCAATTGGTTAAATGACTTTTTCGCATCTAACCATAGCCCTGTACCGTGACGAATAGTTAATTGTGTTAACACGGTATAGCTAGTTGCACGGTTTAGTTGACTAGCAAATTTCTCAGCTCGTGCGCTTAATCTTGCCGAAACATCTGGCATTGCTTTAAGTGCGTTATCAAGACGTAATTCTTCAACCGTTAATGCAGGGTAGTTAATTTCTTGGCTACTAATAGATAAACTTAGGCCAAGCGAGATGGCGACAACAAAGATCTTTAGGGTTATTTTATTTACAGTTTTTAACATTTTTGCTCTTACTTATGATTGAAATTAAAATAAAACAGCGAATTTTTCTATACTTATCATTGATATATTAATGTATCTAATTTTTTAACACTAGCGATTATTGTTACACAAAAGCCCGCTTTTACACCTTATTGTGTCATTAGAGTAAAAATACTATTGATTTTTTATCAAATACTGTAAGGTGTCACACAACAGCAATATTGCTGAGCGATAAGTTTCTGTAAACACTCTCATGTTTACTTAGAGATAATATCGCATAATACGCTTGAGTAAACCTGTTAGAGCGCATTCACCACACAATTTGTCATTAATAAATATAAAGGGGTAGCACTTCAATGTGTTCGATATTTTGTATATTAGATATTAAAACGGGTGCAGACGCACTTCGTCCAAAAGCTTTAGAATATTCTCGCTTACTTCGTCATCGTGGTCCAGATTGGTCTGGTATCTACAACAATGACCACGCTATTTTAGTGCATGAACGCCTGTCAATTGTTGACACTGAACATGGTGCTCAACCATTATATAACAGTGATAAATCAAAAGTTTTAGCGGTCAATGGTGAAATTTATAATCATAAAGCATTAGCCAACCAACATACGCCTGACTATGATTTTCAAACCGCTTCTGATTGTGAAATTATCATTCCAATGTTTGAAAAATTTGGCACTGACTTTGTCGATAAGCTCCAAGGTATGTTTGCCTTTTGCCTATATAACGAACAAGATAATAGCTATCTAATTGCCCGTGATCACATGGGTATTATTCCACTTTATACCGGTTACGATGCTGAAGGTAACTTCTATGTTGCCTCAGAAATGAAAGCGTTAATGCCCATTTGTAAAACGGTAGCAGAGTTCCCTCCAGGTCATATTTTAGATAGCAGAGTCGGTAAAGTTGAAAGATATTACCAACGCAACTGGCAAAAATATTCAGCGATAAAAGATAACAACACCAGTAAAGAAAAAATACGCGAAGCATTAGAAGAATCAGTTAAAAGCCATTTGATGACTGACGTGCCTTACGGCGTATTACTTTCTGGCGGTTTAGACTCGTCATTGATTTCTGCCATTACGCAAAAATTTGCCGCTAGACGTATCGAAGAAAATGATTTGTCTGAAGCATGGTGGCCTAAAGTGCATTCTTTTGCCTGCGGCTTAGCTGGCTCGCCAGATTTAATTGCCGCTAAAACCGTTGCTGAGAGCATAGGTACAATACATCATAGTGTTATATTTACCGAACAAGAAGGTATCGACGCACTTAAAGAAGTGATTTATCACTTAGAAACTTATGATGTGACCACGATTCGTGCTTCTACACCTATGTATTTAATGGCGAGAAAAATAAAAGCCATGGGCATTAAAATGGTACTTTCTGGTGAAGGTGCTGATGAAATATTTGGTGGTTATTTATATTTCCACAAAGCGCCAAATGCGGAAGAGTTTCATAACGAATTATTGCGCAAGCTTGATAAATTACACATGTTTGATTGTCTACGTGCTAATAAGTCTATGTCAGCTTGGGGCATTGAAGCACGCGTACCCTTCTTGGATAAAAACTTTATGGATGTTGCCATGCGCATTAATCCAGAAGATAAAATGTGCGGTAATGGCAAGATGGAAAAAGCTATTTTACGCTCATCTTTTGAAGGTTACTTGCCAAAAGAGATCTTATGGCGTCAAAAAGAGCAATTTTCTGATGGCGTGGGTTATTCTTGGATTGATGGTCTAAAGCAACATGTTGAAGCACAAGTTAGCGACCAGCAGTTAGCTAGCGCAGAATTTAAATTCCCCGTGAATACACCCGATACTAAAGAAGCTTATTTTTATCGTTGTATTTTCGAAGAAAACTTTCCACTAGCATCAGCAGCAGATTGTGTACCTGGCGGAAAATCAGTCGCTTGTAGTACACCAGAAGCGTTAGCTTGGGATGAAAGTTTCGCTAATATGGCCGATCCTTCAGGACGTGCTGTGCAAAGTGTGCATAATGATAGTTATTAGTCTTAGCTAACTAAGAGATTTTAAGCCTAAAATTAAAAACCGACTATTAAAGTCGGTTTTTTTGTACAATATTTACTAAATATTATACAGTTACTCTCAACTTATACTCTTAACTTAGTATATGGCCAAATAAATCAATTCATTAATCCAATGGGTATTACAGCCATTGTTAGTAGGAAGCTATCTTGTCAAACCGTGTAGAACCTGAAATTCCAACGATTAGTATCGATCAAGATCAAGTTAAGATGGCTCGTGAACCTGTAGCTAAAGCACACAAGTCAGAGCAAGTGAACTCTGCAACTCATACACCCAAAGCATTAACTGCAGCGCAAACATTATTAATATTAATACCTTATTTCGCTCTAGCGGGTACTGGCTGGTATTTTTATCAACAGCAAGTGAGTGTGAACAATACGTTAGCGTCGAGCTCTGCGCGAATTCAACAGCTAGAAAATCAACTCTCAGCTACCGGTGAAGAAATGGGTGAGTCAACTATTGCTTTAAAGGTTAAGTTAGAAGCGATTAGTGAAAAAACAGAATTATTATTATCTGAAATGGATAAACTCTGGGCTTCAGCTTGGCGGAGAAATCAGGAAGAAATTAAAGCCTTAAATTCAAAAAGTATCAACATGGCTCAACAGCAAGATAAAAACACCCGTTCAGTTAGCCAGCAAAATAACGCACTTAATGATTTAAAAGATAAAATTACCGCCACCGAGTTTTCAATTAATGCTGTTTCTGAGCAAATGGTGACTGCCAGCAGCTTAAAAGAGCAATTTAAAGAATTATCCACACAGCTCAATACTTTAGATGCCAATGCCAAAAGTCGTGATAAGCAGCAAATGTTTACTGCGACTAGTATCAATCAGTTTGATACTAGTCTGCAGTTACTCGTAGAGCGAATGGAACGTTTAGAGGCTATATTAGCGAGCAAGTCTGGACCCGCAATTTAACTCACCCTATATAAGTGGGCATTGAATCACAAAAAAAGTCATCAACTGGAATCAGTTGATGACCTTTTTATATTTTTTGCTGTTGCAATAAATGTGCTCGCGTAAGGCTGAACAATTTTACTTAAGTGTTTGCACGATTTCTTTTATTAATTCTGGCCCTTGATAAATAAAGCCCGTATACACTTGGACTAACTTTGCCCCTGCCGCAAATTTTTCTTGAGCGTCTGCGCCCGACGCTATACCACCGACACCAATAATCGGCAGCTTGTTATCAAGTGCTTTTGCGAGTAATTGAATGACTTCAGTACTTTTTTCTTTTACCGGTGCGCCACTTAATCCGCCCTGTTCATTACCAAAGGGTAAATGTGACACTTTATCACGAGCTAAGGTGGTATTTGTGGCAATGACGCCATCAATATTGTTGGCAATTAAGCACTCGGCAATAGACTTTATTTCCTCGGCATTTAAATCTGGCGCTATTTTTACCGCAACAGGCACGTACTTACCATATTGCTCTGCTAACGCAGTTTGTTCAGCTTTTAATGCGGATAATAGCTCATTAAGTGCATCGCCATATTGTAGCGAGCGTAAGCCTGGGGTATTAGGTGATGATATATTAACCGCAATGTAAGTAGCATAGTCATAAACTTTACGCATACAGTGAATATAATCATCTTTAGCATTTTCATCTGGCGTGTCTTTATTTTTACCAATATTAATACCCAAAACACCGCGGTACTTAGCTTTGATTACTTGGTCAACGAGATAATCAACACCTTTATTATTAAAACCCATACGGTTAATAATAGCGTTTGCTTCTGGTAATCTGAAAATTCGTGGCTTGTCATTACCTGGTTGAGGTCGTGGCGTTACTGTCCCCACTTCAACAAAGCCAAAACCTAAAGCTTCAAAGGCTTTAATGCATTCACCATTTTTATCTAACCCTGCCGCTAAACCGACTGGATTAGGAAACTTAATGCCCATAACCTCCACCGGTTTATTTGCTATGGTTTGCTTATAAAGTAAATTAAGCGGCGAAGCGCCTGTTGCTTTAAAGCCTTTAATCGTTAATTCGTGAATTGCTTCTGCATCGAATTTAAAAAACACTTTACGAATAGCTGAGTAAAACATAATACCTCTTTAATTATATATAATACTAAATTGCCATGCGAGAAACTAACATCAATCGCTAAACATAAACTTGATGACAAAAAAATCCCCGCTCATGGCGGGGATCTTAACACTTATTTCACGGGGTCGCAGTTCAAACTTAACAACATTAATTCTCGCAAAGCAACTGAGAACTTGGCAAACTCATGAGTTTGCCCAACTCTAAAGTTAGCCAAAATATGCTGCCAGCGCTCAAGTGGTTGAGCATTGTCTACAAACCATTTATCCAGCATGGCATCAATATCGGTCGAGTTCTTATTGCCACTTAATATCACCGAAGTTAATGAACGTTGTTGCCAATCAAGTTCTTCTCTAAATGACGCCCTTGCCAGTGCTTGCCAGTGGTTCGATACCGGTTGCGTGGTAATTTGATCTAAGAACCAATGTAAGTCTAATCTGGCACCCAGTTTAAAATAAAGATCAGTCGCTAATTCAGTTGGCACGGCTTCAGATTTTGCAATTTCTGCAATATCCATTACCGAGAACAAGGTGCTCAGTAATGAAATTCTTAATGCCACAGGCTCAGGCGCCCCAGCTTGAATTAAATCATTTTCCACGCGCTTAATTTGCGCTGCTTCATCTGCAATCATATAACTAGTAATATTGCTTGAAAGTTCAGCAAATGTGGCATGATAAAATTCGATTGATTGGGCGATGTTCATTGACTTAGTACGATGGCGAAGGAACCAACGTGTCGCACGGCGTACTGTTCTGCGTAACTGAAATAGCATTTCTGTTTGGATAGAGGTAGAAATTTTATTATCTAAATCACTGATCTGCGTCCAAATGTCTGATAACTCAAACACCGCACTCGCCATACTATAGCAATTAGCAATTTCAGACGTTGTTGCCCCAGTTTCTTCTTTCATACGGTGGACAAAATTAAAGCCCATATCGTTACCAATATTATTGGCTAACTTAGTCGCTATAATTTCAGCTCGTAGGGGATGATCTTGCATTTGCGCACTGTAATTATCTTGCAGCTGTTTTGGAAAGGCTTTAATGAGCAAGCTTTGGTGAAATTCGTTGTCACTAATTTCAGGACAAACCAACTCTTCTTTTAATACCATTTTACTATAGGCAAGTAAAACAGAAAGCTCAGGGCGTGTTAACCCTTTACCTAAAGATAAACGCTCGGCAATTTCTTCATCACTTGGAATAAATTCTAACGCTCTAACTAATTTACCCGAACGTTCTAACTCAGTAATAAATTGTGCTTGTTCTTTCAGCTGCTTAACACCACGTAACTCTGTGATTGACAAAGAGTGAGTTTGGCGATAGCAATCATCTATCACGATATCACCAACTTCTTCGGTCATGTCAGCAAGAATTTTATTACGCTGCTTAACCGTTAAATCACCATTTTGAACTAAACTATTGAGTAATATTTTGATGTTAACTTCGTTATCTGAGCAATCAACGCCACCGGCATTATCAACAAAATCAGCATTAACACGACCGCCTTTAGCAGCAAATTCAATTCGACCTAACTGCGTTAAGCCTAAATTACCGCCTTCACCTACCACTTTCGCTTCTAGATCTCGGCCATTAATACGTAATGAGTCGTTAGCACGGTCACCCACTTCTAGGTGAGATTCTTTTGAGCCTTTAACGTAAGTACCAATGCCACCATTCCATAACAAATCAACCTTCATTTTTAATAGAGCTTGAATTAAGTCATTAGGTGCCATGGTTTGCTTTTGCGTACCGATCATTTTCTTAATTTGCGGTGTCAACTTTATTGACTTAGCAGAGCGATTGAATAACCCCCCTCCTTCCGAAACAAGTGACATATCAAAATCTTCCCATGAACAACCTGGAAGATTAAATAAACGCTCACGCTCAACGTAAGTAGTCGCTGCATCTGGCGTTGGGTCAATAAAGATATGTAAGTGGTTAAATGCGACTTGTAGGCGGATGTGCTTTGATAATAACATGCCATTACCAAAAACATCACCAGCCATATCGCCAATACCCACGACAGTAAAATCAGTTGTTTGACAATCAACATCCATTTCTCGAAAGTGACGTTTTACTGATTCCCATGCACCTTTAGCGGTTATTCCCATGCCTTTATGGTCGTAGCCAACACTGCCACCTGAGGCAAACGCGTCGCCTAACCAAAAATTAAATTCATCAGAAATACTATTGGCAATATCCGAAAATGTAGCGGTACCTTTATCAGCGGCAACGACTAAATAAGGGTCATCTTCATCATGACGCACAACATTTAATGGCGGGACTATTTCACCGTTAATAATATTGTCGGTAATATCAAGTAAACCACGAATAAAGGTACGATAGCACTCTTTACCCGCTTCAAAAATTTCATTTCTGTTACCGCTCGGTAGTTGCTTACAAACAAAACCACCTTTTGCACCCACAGGGACAATAACGGTATTTTTAACTTGTTGGGCTTTCACCAAACCTAGTACTTCAGTGCGGAAATCTTCGCGACGGTCAGACCAACGTAAACCACCTCGAGCAACTTTACCACCGCGTAAGTGCACACCTTCTACTTGCGGAGAGTAAACAAATATTTCAAATTTAGGTAAAGGCAAAGGTACATCTGTAATTAGCGCTGGTAAAATCTTGAATGAAATATAAGACTTCTCACCCGTAACAGGATGTGGCTGAAAATAGTTAGTACGAATAGTGGCATTAATCATCTCAACAAAGCGACGAATAATACGGTCATCATCTAAGCTCGCAACACTGTCTAGAGAAGACTCGATGCTAGTGTGCACCTTCTCTATCAATTTCTCATTTAACTTTTTAGCCGGTGAAAAACGTAAATTAAACAATCTAATTAATAACTTGGCAATACTCGGATAACGTGCAAAAGTATTTTCAGTATAATTTTGGCTAAAGGTACCACCAATTTGACGCTCATATTTAGCATAGGCACGGATAATTGATACCTCACGACCGCCTAGTTCAGCGCCTAAGATTAAACGGTTAAATCCGTCATCTTCTAACTGCCCTGACCACACTTTTGCAAAAGCGTCTTGGAATAAGCTCTGAACAATCTCTAAGTTGAACTTACCTTTGCCAGTAAGTAACATTGAGAAGTCTAAAATCCAATAGACATCACCGCTTTCCGATTTTACGGCATATGGACTTTCGCCGATAACACGTAAACCAAAGTTTTCTAACATAGGTAAAACATCGGATAAATGTAATGGTTCACCCGAATGGAACAACTTTAATTTTACAGAGCGGCTGTTAGCGTCTTCTTCTTGTGGTTGATAAAACAACATTTCAAGTTTGTTGTCAGCAGATAAAGCTTCAAACTTTTCAATATCGACAATAGCTGTGCCTGGTAAAACTTCATCTTTATAGGCTTGTGGGAAGCTAATATATTTTCTACTTAAGGCTTTGCCTTTAGCTTCGCCTTTATGCGAGTTTAATGAATCAGCTAAGTTATCATCCCAACTGCGTGCAGCATGGTTTAAATTCTTTTCAATTTCTTTCACATTAATGTCTGCTTTTGTCGAGTTAACTCTAACGATATAGTGCGTACGAGCTTGTGCTGACTCTGAGAAGTAAGTGGTGAATTCTACTTCTTCATTACTACCTAATGCTTCTTGTAGCAATTTTTGAGTATTAACACGTAACGCCGTGTTGTAACGCTCACGTGGTACATAAACCATACAAGAGTAAAAGCGGTTGAAGGCATCACGGCGCATAAACAAGCCTGAATAATCACGCTCTTGCATTTGGAATATACCGATGACATTTTTCAATAATTCAGCGGGTGAACTTTGTAAAATTTCATCTCTTGGGTAAGTTTCAAGTATGTTGATTAATGCTTTATAAGCATGGGTGCCTTTAGCAAAACCGGAATCGTTACAAGTAGCCAAAACTTTAGATTTAATTAACGGTAAATCTAAAGCGCTATTGGTATAATAAGCCGAACCAAATAAACCAACAAAGCGCTCTTCACCAATAACATTGCCTTTATTGTCAAAACGTTTCACACCAATATAATCAAGATGAGCAGGACGATGTACGCGCGACTTAGCATTGGTTTTTGTTAAAACAAGTAAGTTATTGCCTAACGCTATTTCTCGGGCTGATTCGCTCAGGTCAGACATCAGGCGCTCTTTACTGCCGCCATACTGGTTCATTAAGCCTAAACTCGTATTAATATCAGCCGTTAGCGCTATGTCGCCTTCGAGTGTCTTCACTTGGTAAGCGCGATAGCCTAATAAGGTAAAGTTGTCCGCTAACATCCATTCTAAAAGGCTCACGCTATCGCTGTGCTCTTCTTTAGAACAAGGTAAAACAGCCTGTTTAACTTCGTCAATAACACTACGCAGACGTGCTTGCATAGGTTGCCAATCGTTCACTGTCACAGCAATATCACTGACCACTGAGTGTAATTCTTTGGCTATATTTTCTAATACTTTAGCGTCAATTTGACGATCAATTTCGATAAAAAATACTGTTTCAACTGACGTTGACTTAAATGATTGGTCGACAGAGGAAGAAAGTTTAGTGATATTTTTGCTTTTACCGCGAATAATTTTTATTGGCGAATTTAGCATTAAATGTGGTGTTAGGTTTAATCGACTTAAGGCAATACGCACAGAATCAACTAAGAATGGCATATCACGGACAATTATTTCGATAATGGTATGGCTAGATTTCCAACCGTTTTTTGACACCTGTGGATTAAAGACTTTAATCACTGGCTTATCATCTTGAGAATCGTTCAGTGTATTCCACAAACTTAGCGTGGCGCCGTACATGTCACTGTCATTTCTCTGATCTAAATCTAACATTGAAATGTTTTTATAAAGCAACTCAGAAAATTGATTTACAAGGGGAGCTGTTGCCGATGGAACTTTTTTTTGTATTAACTGTGCTACGTTCGAAAGTATCACTGAAGGTAAACCGTCTACTAACGTCATGCCTTTTCCCTTTTTGGATAAAACGCTTAAAATAATTATAATCTGTAATCTGTCTTAGGCTATAGATTGTAACAGCGATCTTATTAATAAATATAGGGAAATGCGAGGACTATTTTAGATGCATTACTTTAAAAACTGTACATTTACCTGCCGATGATACTGACATTTTCTATTTATTCATTAGTTATAAATAGAAAATGACCTTTCGGTCATTTTCTTGTTTATTTATGCATAATTATTTTTTCAATTAATTAGCATTTATTTTCGTTGTGGCCATAAAAATGCCGCTATAGCTGGTAATACCAGTACGGCAGCAATCATATTAACTAAAAACATAAAGGTTAATAGTATTCCCATATCAACTTGAAATTTTAAATCAGAGAAAAACCAAGTTGAAACACCTATGGCTAAAGTCACTCCAGTGATTAGTACCGCACTACCTCGCTCTTTAAGCGCATCAAAATAAGCACTTTGAACCGTAGCACCGCTGCGAAGCTTAGCACTCATTGTAGAGAGGATATAAATACCATAATCCACGCCGATACCTACGCCTAAAGCGATGACTGGTAACGTTGATACCGTTAAGCCAATATCAAGTGCCGTCATTAGCCATTGTGCAAGCGTTGACACCACGTAAAGTGGCACAACGACAGCGATTGTTGCTCTTAAACTTCTAAAGCTTAACAAACATAAAATAATCACCGCACCATAAACATAAAGCATCATAGGGATCTGGGCAGCTTCTACCGCTTCATTAGTCGCCGCCATGACTCCAACAGGACCGGAGGCAAGTTTAAACGATAAGTTATCATTACCTAGTTCGCTAGCAGCAAGTTTTGCCGCATCAACCACACGATTAATTGTTTCGGCTTTATGATCTATTAAAAACAAAATGACCGGCATGGCGCTACAATCGCTATTAAGTAAGCCACTAGAAGATGGCACTCGTGCAATTGATTGCACCAAGGTTTGTGTATTACGAGATAACACACGCCATTTCGGATTACCTTCGTTATAGCCTGCGTTCACAATTTTTGCGATGGACGCTAAACTTACCGCTGACTCTACACCTGGAATATTTTCCATGCGCCACTGAAATCTATCAATAGTGTTCATGTGATCATAGTAAGTACAAGCGTCTGCCGTCGTTTCAACAATCACTGACATATAATCGACACTAATGGCATATTTATCGGTAATTAAAAAAGTATCTTGGTTATAACGTGACTTTTCATGCAGTGAGGGTGCACCGGCATGTAACTCCCCTATCTTCATATCTTGGGCCTTTTGGTAACCCACAATGTAGAGCACAGCCGTACAAGCTAGTATAATCAACGCGACCTTACGTGTCGCAAATAACGACATAAAGTGCCATATACCATCAGTCGCAGAACCCTCTTTACCTTGATGATTTTCTTTGCTTTTTGGCACATGCATGTAAGAAACTAACAGCGGCAACAAGACCAAATTAGTTAAAATAATCATCGCGACACCCAGTGAGGCGGTAATGGCAAGCTCGCGAATAATGCCAATATCAATAGATAACAGTGTCATAAAGCCAACAGTATCTGACAACAGTGCGATACCACCTGGCACTAACAATATCCGGAAACTCAGTTGTGCCGCTTCTTTACTGGTTTTTCCACTGTTGACCATTTTGGAGACCGAGTTAATCATTTGCACGCCATGACTCACACCAATAGCAAAAACTAAAAAGGGTACCAATATCGACATAGGATCTAAACCAAAGCCAAGTGTTGATAACATACCTAGTTGCCATACAACAGCAATCAATGAACATGAAATAGGTAAAATAGTTAAAGCAATTGAGCGACAAAACCAAAATACCATTAAGGTTGTGATAGCGATGGCAATAGCAAAAAAGGTTACAACCCCTTTTGCTCCTTGTGCAACATCACCCACCATTTTGGTAAAGCCAATAATATGAATTGAGATATTGTCTTTTTCAAACTTACCCCGAATTTCATCTTCCAATTGTCCAGCAAGTACAATGCTATCTAACTTCTCACCGGTATTTGGATCAATTTCCATTAATGAGGCTTTCACCATAGAGCAACTGTAATCATCAGCAACAATACTACCAACAATACCGGCTTTTTCTATGTTACCTTTTACAATAGCTAAACCCGCGGCATCTGATTGAAAGCTGGCCGGTATTACTGGCCCACCGGCAAAACCATCTTCAACGATTTCAACAAATCGTGTACTAGGTGAAAATAAAGATTTCACCTGAATTCTGTCAACACCCGGTATAAAAAATAGCTGGTCATGTACGCCCTTTAAGGCGGTAAAAAACTCAGGATTAAAAATATCCCCACTGCTATCACACACTGAAATTAATACGTTATTTGCACCACCAAAATTCTCCCTATGCTCGAGATAGGTTTTCATATAAGTGTGGTTAAGGGGGATATGCTTGGTAAAGGCCGCATCAAGTTTAATTTGTGTTGCTTGAAACAACAAAAATATACTGGTCAGAGCAAAAAATACCAGTACGGCTAATCGACGACGAAAAAGTGTTGCTTCGACAACATTAATAATAGAGTTAAATTTCATGACAGTTACTTAGTTAGGTTAATGGTTTTGATGCCAACATCAGAGACGGCGATAATTTTATTTTCATACCAAACCCCCGCTATAAGTGCTTTACCATCTTTTTGAAGATGTTTGGTAAATGTAGCACCATCATCACGACTTTCTAATAATATGCCGTTATTACCCAAGATAAAAATCCGTTGATCGTCACTAAGCACAATAGCACTTAACAAGCCGGTAACATCGCTATCAATTGCCTGCCATGGCGTACCGTTACGTAAACTACGAAAGATATGACCTCGTAAACCCACAACCAGTAAGTTGCCTTCCTGTGTGCGGTTTATATCGTAAAATGAGCCTGGATATATCTCATCAAGTTTTTCCCAACTCACACCAAAATCATTACTTTTTGCAATTAGGCCCATTTCACCCGCTAAATATAACGTACGACCATCGGCAACAACGCGATTAAAATGCGGCAGTATACTGCTTTGCACATCTAAATACGCTTCTTCATCTTGCAGTTTTAATTCGGCTAAATACGTTTGGTCCTCTGGGTAAAGCAATTCATTATGATGCTCTATAGCCCAATGCTCGCCACCGTCATTTGTACGATAAAACAAACCATAGGAGCCAATAGCAATACCGTTATCTTTATCTAAAAACAACACATCCAACAAGGGTTTTTCTACTTGTGGTAGATGCTGTTGTACTTGCCAAGAAAGGCCTCCATCTTTTGACGATAATATAGTCGCGTCATGACCGACCGCCCAGCCATTGTCTTCATCGGTAAAATAAACCGCGGTTAATGTTACTTGTACAGGCACTTGTGCTTGCTGCCATTGCACACCATCTGTTGAAAGTAAAATGTGACCACGCTCACCAACAACAACTAAATTTGATTGATTAATTACCGTAATATCAAGCAAGAGTGATTTACTCGCCAGTGGAGCAATTACCGAGTCTAGTGTTTGCGCATGAATAATAGGGATAGTAAGAAAACTGAGTAAAATAACGAGAAGACGCATCATTAACTATATTAGCTCCATTCATTTGGACTGTAGAGGCCATAAGCCTCAAATTAGGTATATTAAGGAGAAAATGGGCTTTAACAATGCCCATCGATACCAAGATATCCACCGTCTTTAGCTTAGCTAATAAACGGTGGAATAAAAATTAAATAACTGTTTGCAAACTTTAAAACAAAAACGGCTAGCACTCGCCAGCCGTTTTATCAAGGTTGTTACTTATCTGCGACCTTCACGACGTAATGCTGAAGACGTGAAGTCTACATCATTTAAATCGGCTGAAAAGTCATACATACTGGCTTCGTTATCTAAACCCATCGCAATATAACGACGAGATTGTAGATCATGAAACACTTCTAAGGTTGACCATTGTGTTGGTACTTCATAGTAATTAATACCATGGGCAACACCTACTCGATATAATTCATCACGGTTATCATAAATATCAGTAACCGCTATTTGCCAGCTATCTTCGTCGATATAAAACACGCGTTTTTTATAAGTATGACGGGTATCTGATTTTAAGTTTGCCTCAACTACCCAAACGCGATGTTTTTCGTAGCGTACCAATTCAGGATTAATATGACCCGGTTGTAAAATTTGATCATATTTTAAATCATCACTGTGCAAACGATAATCATTATATGGAATTAACAACTCTTGCTTGCCTTTTAATGTCCAGTTATAACGATTCGGTGCGCCGTTAAACATATCAAAGTCATCGGTTGTTCTTAAACCATCTGACGCTGTACCTGGTGCGTCATAAGCAACATTAGGTGCACGACGAACACGACGCTGGCCGGTATTATAGGTCCAAGCTTGGCGAGGTGTTTTTATTTGATCCATGGTTTCATGAACCAATAAAGCAGTACCAGCTAAACGTGCTGGCTCAGTCACTTTTTGTTTAAACTTAAATAAAATATTGGTTTTTTGAAGCTCTTCAGCTTTAACACCCTTAACGCCATAGGGTATAAGTAACTGATCATCAAATCCCATGTAGGTATAATCGCCTGACGCCGTTGGCGCTGCTTGACCACCTTCACGAGTAAGATTTTCACCACGATAGCGTAAAATATGATTCCAAATGGCTTCTAAACCATCACTTGGTACTGGAAATGGGATACCAATTGCCGCTTGAATAATACCATTTCCCCCTTCAACTAATTCAGTTCTAGTGGCATTTTCCAAATTCGCCTGATAAACATGCTCAGGATACGATGCTGAACGACGAGATTGATAAACACTCATCTTGTAAGTATCAGGATAAGTTTCAAATAACTTAATTTGGCCTGGCGTTAATAAATTTTTATATTGCGCAAGGTTCTTAGCTGTAATGGTATACATTGCCTTGTCATCAGCAAATGGGTCTAGATGATGATCACCAACTTTATAACCCGCAGGTGCTGATTTAATACCACCTGTCCATGCTGGAATAGAACCATCTGCGTTAGCTGCACGAACAGCACCAAAAGGCGTTAATTCTTTTTGTAACTTAGCTGCCTCTTGCTCGCTAATTTTTGCAGCTGCGCTGGTTGATGTTAATGCTACGGTTACCGCTATTGATACTAGCGTTACCTTTTTAAAGGTATTTTTAAAAATATTTCTCATGAAAGTAATCCTCCTACAGCCTTAAATTGAATACTTGATGTTAAAAGATACGTAATCACGATCTTCCAATTGGTTCGTAGTGCCTACACCATCAAAAAAGCTGTTGTAACTAAAATCAGCAGACCAACGGCTTTGGTAATCGAAACCTAAACCTAATGAGACTGACTTTCTATCTTCAACAAACAAGAATAAGGGATCCGGTGTGATACCGTTCACATCATGTGAAAAAACCACTTTTGGTGAAACGTTAATGCCGGCAAATACGTTGGTATAATCCAACTTACCTACAAAGCGATAACCCCATGCAAAAGCACTTGGGAATGGGTTGGTTTCAACGCCGTCTTGTAGCGCTAGTTCTAAACCTTCTTTACCTGCAACACCACCATTTCGGCCAGTGCCGGGGCCATTTAGACGTAAAACATCTTGGTCTGGCATATCACGAATATCAATACCACCGACTTCAAGCAAGGTTACAAATTGACTAGCGCCAAGTGTTGGTCCCCATAGATGGGTTAAAGTCATTTGTGCTTGTATTGTATCAGATAAAATATAGCCATTAGCACGTGTGCCACCGGCGAAAACAGGAATTTGCGAAATACCATCAAGCTCATCACGCCCTAAATCATTCGCTAATTGTTGTGGCATAGCCGCAAATAACAATTCAACGTCATCTATTTGCAACGGTTCATCTTGACGGAAGGTAACTTCACCGGCAACCGATGTTGTGCCAATAGCGGTATTAAAGCTTAAAGCATAAAGTTGTATATCTTCAATATAATCCAGTTCAACACGAGAAAAAGCCTGTAAATCTGTGTAGTTATCTTGTGTGATTTCAGCCGACACTAACATACCAACATCATGAGCCAAAGCTGCGCTGGTAAAGTCAGCGGTAATACCTGAAAATACTGGACGTCTGCTATGATAATTCATGTGATACAAGCTAACTTCTGTATCATTTAACTCAGGTAAATACCAAGAAAGGCGTAAACCGTATTGACCGCCATCTTCAGGGTCGTTTTCAGCGCCGTCTTCACGTAAGGTTAATTTTGTTGGGAAACCACCCACATAAGCACCAGCGGCATCAGCAATGGCAACATTGCCATTTAATATTTGCGCTCTTAAGCCATTTAAATTGTTAATTAACGAGTCAAGATCCATATCTGGATTACTAGCAAAGTTTAATTGCACATTATTATAGTGGCCACCATCACCAGCAAAATCATTAGTTGAAAAATAACTCCCTGGTGCAGGTAAAACAGTTTTTTCCCAACTATATTGATAAAACATTTCAATGTTAAAAGTTTCTGTAACCCCTAACGATGCCCATACGGCGCCAAAAGGAATAAAGGCTTCTTTTAACTCTGCGCCAGGTGCTTTTAGGCGGGCAATATCTACGGGGTTAAGTTCGCTAATACCGTGAGAGATTAAGGTACTCTCGCCCCAACTAATCACCTGTTGACCAACACGTACAGAAAACGGCATTGCACCCAGTTCAAAATCACCATAAACAAAAGCATCCAACATGCGAACATCGCGACATACTTGGTCTTTCGCTTCATTATCACGACATGGATCATTAACCTTACCAGAACTTGGATTTGTCCAAGCTCTTTCGCCGTCTACCATTTCAAAATCATAAAAATACATAGCGCGACCAAAAAAACCTAAGTTTTCATAACGCACACCAAGCTCATGTGTCCCTTTAATTAATTTTGAAAAACTTTCGCCAGAATTAAAGTTTAAATTACCGTTATCGCTATTGGTCGAATAACTTCCAGCACCATCCCATACGGTAGCGGCACTCGGGTTAGCATTTAGTATTGGATGATATTGGCTAAAATCAAAGCCGTTATTAACATTATTAGATTTACCAACATTGTCATTCCAATTGCGGTCTTCTACTCGCCAGCTTGTACCTGCTGAAAATGTAGAGTCAAAGCTAATGTCGACGTTTCCTAACTCAAAGTTTTTTGCTTGAACATTAACATTAGCTAATGTAATCAAAGCGGCAGCTATACTCAAAGCCAGTGGCTTTTTGTAAAAACCGTTGCGAAGGTTCTGTTTCATTTCCTATCTCCCCAGATGTGATTTTTCATTTTATTTTTATATGCTACGTACATGGTATAAAACAATAATTACATCATTTTGACCCAGTGGCAAGTGCTAAAGTCTTTGTTAAAGCCCTTTATATTCAAGACTTGAATCAAGTCATCTGATGAGAACAAAAAGGCGTTTAAAACACTTGTTTTAAACGCCTAATCTTAATAAGCTGCAATCCTTAAATAGTGAACAGAAATAACCGCCGACATAGAATCTACTATTAGCGACACTTACTTCAAATGGTCTGACCACTGTTTAAAGCAAAAACTCTAATCATGAAATTTTATCTAATGATAAAAACTTATTGTTCAGTGTTTCTAAGCAAAAGCGCCCTTTAATACCATTTCTAGTTAAATAAAGCCGTAAATGCATAGCCGGAAATTCAATCTTTACTCTCTGCTCTGTCATGACAATAATTGATTTAATTCGCCCTTGATAATAAGGTAAGTATTCTTGGCTCGTTATATTCAAGCTAAAATAGTACTTCATGCTTTATTCCTAATGCGCCAACGCAGCATCAAGTTTTTCCTTTAAATCTTTTGAAAGATTTACTTGCTTAGCAAATTGTTCGAGCTTGGTTTTTATCATGGTTTGTCTGTACTGATCAAACGACTTAAATTGAATAAGCGGCGTAATTAATCGCGACGCCACTTGTGGATTAATATCGTTAAGCAGAATTAATTGTTCAATTAAAAACTGATAACCCCGGCCACTCGCGCAATGAAAGTAACGAGGATTGTTAGCCGTAAAAGCACCAATAAGAGCACGAACTCTATTTGGATTCTTTAAGCTAAATAATGGATGTGCAACAAGTGCCGCTAAATTTTCATAAATAGCCTCCTCATTAACACCTGCTTGTATCGCAAACCATTTATCCATGACTAATGCCGTGTCAGACCATTTATGCTCAAAATCTAACATCATATTAGCAAAACTTTCATGACGATTTTTAGCCGCACAGTTAAGCACAGCTAAAGTGTCGGTCATATTGTTTGACTGCTGAAACTGCTTGGTTAATAGAGTTTCTTGGCTGCTAAGCGTGCTTAAGTAAGATAGGCAAATATTTTTTAATGCCCGTTTACCGATGGCAATACCGTCACTTGCATAATCAACCTGTATACTTTGCTGATACTGCTGTAAAAAAAACGGTGCTAGTTCTTTTGCTAAAACATGCTTAACACTATCAATGGCGTCAAGCAGAGCGATAGGGTCAACTTCTTCAATATTGTCAACTAATTCACTAAAGCTCGGTAATGTTAATTGCTCAGCTTTTAAAGCTGGTGAAATATCGGCGATTAATATGGTTTTAAAGGCTTGGTATAAATGTTTAGGTAAACTCAAAGTCGGTTGCAGCATTAGCTGAGTGATATAGGTTGTTAAGAGTTTTTGCCCTGCATCCCAGCGACAAAAATCGTCGTTAGCACGGGTCATAATACATTGTAATTCTTGATCCGATTGTGAAAATTGGGTTTTAACCGGTGCAGAAAACCCCGTTAATATGGCCAACACAGGTTTCTGGTTAAAAGCTTTAAAAGTCCATGTTTGCTTTTGCTGGGTTAATTCTAGTAACTGCGACTGATTTGGCTGACCATCATTAGCAATTAATTCAATACCAACAGGAATATGCAAGGCAGGATTTTCACCATTAGCTTGTGCTATGGTTAACTGATATTCAGACAAGCCTTCATCAAAGTTTTCGCTAATCTGTAATACAGGCGTTCCTGCTTGGGTATACCAGCGCTTAAATTGGCTAAGATCAACACCCGATGCATCTGCCATGGCAGTAATAAAGTCATCACATGTCACCGCCATGCCATCAAAGCGTTGAAAGTATAGATCTAAACCTTTTCTAAATTTATCCACGCCAAGCAAGGTATGAATCATACGAATAACTTCAGCACCTTTTTCGTAAACCGTTAAGGTGTAAAAGTTATTCATTTCGATAACTTTTTCTGGTCGAATCGGATGGGCCATTGGGCCAGCATCTTCGGCAAATTGCAGCGAACGTAACACCCGCACATTTTGAATACGGTTAACTGAAGCTGAATGCATCTCAGCACTAAATTGCTGATCTCTAAATACTGTCAGCCCTTCTTTTAAGCTCAATTGAAACCAATCTCGGCAAGTAACACGGTTGCCAGTCCAGTTATGAAAATATTCATGGGCAATAACCGCCTCAACATTGAAGTAATCAACATCGGTCGCGCTAGCTTCATCGGCTAAAACGAATTTACTGTTAAATACATTCAGACCTTTATTTTCCATCGCGCCCATATTGAAAAAATCAACAGCTACTATCATGTAAATATCAAGATCATATTCAAGGCCAAAGGTTTCTTCATCCCAGTTCATCGCATGTTTTAACGACGCCATAGCATGATGCGCTTTATGAATATTGCCTTTATCAACAAATATTTCCAAGGCAACGTCACGACCAGAACTGGTGTTATAAACATCTTTTAAAACATCAAAATCACCGGCAACTAAGGCGAATAGATAACAGGGTTTAGGAAAGGGGTCGTGCCATTGCACAAAATGCTGGCCACTGGTTAAGTCACCTGCAGCAATCTTATTACCATTGGACAACAAATAAGGAAACTGCGCTTTGTTGGCAATAACTTTGGTGGTAAACGTTGCCATGATATCGGGACGGTCGAGGTAATAGCTAATGCGCCTAAAACCTTCCGCTTCACACTGAGTGCAGTAAGCCTCGCCTGACTTAAACAAGCCTTCAAGTGCGGTATTTTCAATAGGGTTAATTTCAGTAACGATTTCTAGCGTAAATTCGCTGCGATCGATAGCAATGGTTAAACTGGTATCACTGACGTGATAATCATCACTTGAGAGCGGCTCATCATCAATCAAAACTGATAATAAAGTTAAGTGTTCACCATCGAGTATCAAGGGTTGATTATCTGCCACCTTTCGAGTCATCTGCATGCGATTGGTAACGTGAGTTTTATATTCATCAAGTTTAAAAGTTAACTCAACGGTAGAAATAGAAAAGTTGGCTTCGCTATAGTCAGCTAAATAGCGTGGGGTAAAATCACTCATGCGCATCCTTAATAGAGTACATTGTATCTTGGTTAGAAGTTAACGCCTGTAATAGACATTAAAAAGCCTGTATTAAACAGGCTTTGTGAATATTTATTAATTTTGCAAATTTTTTAGTTCTTTGTCACTAGTCTTTTTATCTTAAAGCCCATATAACCATATGTCACGGCTAAAATAGGGTTAATTAAGTTAAAGAAACAATAAAAGATATAATCATAAGATGTTAATGCCATAGCGCCAAACATAAATGCACCACAGGTATTCCAAGGTATTAATGGTGAAGTAATAGTGCCAGAATCTTCTAATGTTCGGCTTAATACGACTGGGTCTAAACCTCTTTTTTCATATTCTTCTTTATACATTCTTCCCGGCATCACAATCGCCATATATTGGTCGGCTGTGATCAAGTTAGTGCCTATACAAGTCGCTACGGTGCTGGCAATTAAGCTACCCGTTGATTTTGCCTTCGCTAAGATTGATTCAACAAATTTTTTCAACATACCTAAATGCTCTAAAATTGCACCAAAGCTTAATGCGGTAACCACTAGCCAGATAGTATTTAACATACCCGACATACCACCACGGCTTAATAGTTGATCAATTTCCGCATTACCTGTGTCGACAACTACGCCGTCAAAAAATGCCGTCCATACTACCATAATAGTGGCTTTAGTTGAATCTACACCTTCTTGAGCCATGCTAGAAATTAAGTCTTGTTGAAAAATCACCGCCCAAATAGCGCCTAATACCGCACCGATAGCAACCGCTGGAAATGCTGGCATTTTTTTATAAGCCATTATTAATAGTAGCAGTAAGGGGATTAAGTTCAAGGCGGATATATTATAAGTATTCTCCAAGGTACTGGTTAATGACACAATACTATCTGTGTTACCGACCCCTGAAGTAGAATGATTAAAGCCAATAATAAGAAATAAAATTAGCGCAATGGTAATTGAAGGAATAGTTGTCCATAGCATGTAGCGAATATGAGCAAATAATTCACTACCGGCTACCGCAGGGGCTAAATTAGTCGTTTCGGATAATGGCGATAATTTATCACCAAAATAAGCGCCTGATATGACGGCACCAGCAGTAACCGATGGCGATAATTCAAAGCCGCCAGCAATACCAATAAATGCAACACCTACTGTCGCAGCAGTGGTCCAAGAGCTACCTATGCTCATCGCTACAACACCGCACACTAAGCAGGTTGCGGCATAAAACCAACTGGGGTCTATAATTTTCAAGCCATAATATACCATCGTAGGCACAGTACCTGATAACAACCATGTACCAATTAATGACCCTACTGCTAATAAAATCAGCACCGCGCCTAAAGAAATTGATATGCCATGGATAATCGATTTTTCCATCTCATGCCATTTATGACCATTTTTTAGCCCAATCACCGCAGCTACGCCCGTCGCTAAAAACAAGGCTATTTGGTTAGGTCCTGATGATGAACTATCACCAAAAAAAGTTACCGCGGCAATTAATAAACAAATAAGGACAACGATTGGAATAAGAGAGTCCAACATAGAAGGTTGTCGCGAAGATTGAGGGTCAGACATAGATAAATTTACACCTTATTATCTTAATTTTTATAGTGGTTAAATTATTTGTGCTAGTAAGATGCCGACTGTTCGTAGATAGTGCAAGCTATTTTTGACAATAAGCTGCTAACTAGCCCTTTGTTTACAAGGATTTAAAGAATAATTATGCAGTTATTTTAGGTAAAAATCAGTCGAGAAAACCTAGCACTAAAAAGCCACCCTAAGGTGGCTTTCATTATTGCGTCAGTAAAGCAGCTATTTTTTGGCGACTTTACCCAGTGACACTAAGTCAAAGGTAATTCTTGCTGTCTCGTCTAAAAACGGGTCTAGTGCTTCTAAATCTTCTGGTAAATCATCTAAATCAGCTACGTTTTCTTTACCCATAACGGTAAGTCGTTCATTCGCACGCTTTAATTGCTTAGCTTTACGACTCTCTCTTTTTGCTTTGCGCTTAGCTAAGTTTAATGAGATGTTTTTATCATCTTTTTCAGCTTTATATTCTGCAATATCAGAGAGTAAATAATTAAACTCTTGATTTTTTTCAACACGTGAACTGTACAATGAAGTCAAATATGATACATCTTTGCTAATATCATTAAGCTTATTATATTGCGCTTTTGGGATTTGGTCCCAAGGCAAGGCGTTTTCTTCTTTACTTTCGCCCCAATCAGCTGGATCTATCGCCGATGGAAATTCAATATCGGGTAATACACCCCGGTGTTGGGTGCTACCACCATTAATGCGATAAAACTTGGCAATCGTAAATTGAATGCTGCCAAACGGTTTTTCGTACAAATCGTAGACACGACCTAGACCTCTATGTTGCTGAACAGTGCCTTTGCCAAAGGTATGTTCACCTACAATAATGCCTCGTCCATAATCCTGAATGGCTGCTGAGAATATCTCTGACGCTGAAGCGCTGTAGCGATCGACCATAACAGTCAATGGCCCATCATAAAAACTAATGCCGTCTTTATCACTGTTAACTTGTACGCGGTTAGCACCATCACGCACTTGTACTACCGGGCCTTTATCAATAAATAGGCCGGTAAGTAAAGTTGCCTCTGTTAACGAACCACCACCATTGCCACGAAGGTCAACAATGATACCCGCCACGTTCTCCTCTTTAAGTTTAGCTATTTCAAGCTTAACGTCGCGAGAAAGATGGTTGTAAAAACTTGGGATCGTGATCACACCCAATTTTTTAGTGTTTTCATCACCTTCTTTTTCAAAGTATACTTCTGATTTTGCCGCGCGATCTTCAAGCTTTATGGTATCTCTAACAATAGAAACCACTTTAATGCTACTGTCATCTTCTGATTCTGCGCCTAAAACTTGTAACCTAACCTTGGTGCCTTTAGGACCTTTGATCAATTCAACAACATCATCTAAACGCCAACCAATAACGTCAACAAACTCTTTATCATTTTGTGCAACACCAACAATACGATCTTTAGGGTTTAATTCGTTAGATTTATCAGCCGGGCCACCAGAAACCACACTTTGAATAACGGTATAGTCTTCTTCTGCACGTAAGACTGCACCAATACCTTCCAGTGATAAATTCATTTCCATTTGGAAACGTTCAGCATTACGGGGAGATAAATATGAAGTGTGTGGTTCAACTACGCGGGCAAAGCTGTTCATGACGACTTGAAACACATCCTCACTTTCACTTTGCTTTAAGCGTTTAATCGCGTAACGATAACGTTTACCTAATACTTCTTGAATTTTTTCCCACTCTTTACCGGCTAACGTTAAATTTAGTGCATCATATTTAACTTTTTTACGCCATAACTCGTCTAATTCATCAACAGAGTTAGGCCATTGAGCATCTTCACGATCAAAGTCGTAGGATTCATCAAGGTCAAAATCAAAAGCTTTCTCGCTTGCTAAAAGGCTTAGTGCATATTGATAGCGCTCTAATCGGCGTTGTAAATTAACGTTGTAGATTTCATAGGCAATATCAAGTTTACCACGGGCAATAACCGTATCAAATTCATCACGATACTGCTCAAAGCCTTTAACGTCAGCAGCCAGAAATACGTTACGAGCGTAATCTAGTTGCTTAATATAACGATCAAAAATTTGCTCTGAAAGTAAGTCATCAATCTTTATTTTTTTGTAGTGTGCACGCGTAAACTGTGCCGTAATTCGCTTTGTAGAGGCAGCATGCTGACTTTCTGGCGCCAATATCAATAAGCTTTCATTGTCTTCGTTAGTCTCAGAAAAACCTGAAATACTGACAAGTGACAATGATACCGCAAGAGCTATACAACAAAATTTATGCATTCACATACTCCAAAATTTATTCTGTAAAAATATTTTTAACTTGTGTTTTAACAATCATACCTGAGTTTAATTGTACGCTAACATCCTTGCCAGAAACTTCTGTGATAACAGCGTCCATTGAAGATTGTCCCAATTGCACTTTGATATTTTTGCCAACAACAACATTACTTGTTTCAACTGGTTTAAGTGTAACAGTTGGTTTTGCAACTACGCGCTTGGTTGATTTCACCGTATTAAATTTTTCTTTGCGGCTACCATCTGTAGAGTCTTTAGCAACAGGCTTAGTTCCCTTAGCAGCATTACCTTTATAAGGTTTTTTAGCCACTTTGTCTTTGGGCTTTTTGGTACCAAATTTTTCTTGGCTTTCTTTTAATGTTTTGCTGGCATAATCTGCTTGTTCTTGATCAATCTCTGCAGAGTCATTACCGTCAATATCAATTCGAAAACAGCCTAGTTTAATCGCTTTCAAATAACGCCAGCTACTTGTGTAATGTCTCAGTGCTTGACGTAGGCGAGTTTTACTTACCGTTTCATCACCAATCAGCTTTTCTGCTAAATCTTGAAAAATACCAATTTTTAATGGTTTTGCCGCACCTTCGATAGAAAAACATGCTGGAAATTTTTCCGCCAAATAGCCAATAATTTCTTTTGTGCTAATTCGCTTAACTTCAGCATCAACATTTGGCGTTGTTTCAACCACCGCATCTACTACTGGTGTTGTTTCAACTGCCACGTCTGCTACCACTTTTACTTCACTTTCTATTTTAGTTTCCATAAATACAACTTTTCAAAATTTTAATTCTGCTCTGCTAGATATTGTTCACGATTTTCCAACAAATGTCGGCACCAATCATAAATATCTTCACTTTCGATTTCAGCTAAGGCTTCTTGCCCTATCCACGTGTCCCACACCAAAGCAAGCAACTGCTCTAAAATCTCTGGTGCAATATCTTCTTCTGCTAAGTCATAAACGGTATGATAAATCTCGTTAATACGCTCAGCAACTATCTCTTCATCACCTTCCCAATCGCCAACAACGGCTTCTGAAACTAGGTAGTCATGAATAACAATAAATTCTTTCATTAGTTTACCACGCCATGGTTAATCATAACATTTTCAAACAAACTAATGATTTTTTCTAATCCTGCTTGATCATCACTATCAAAACGATTGAATGCGATGCTGTCAATATCAAGCACAGCTATCACCTTATTGTTCAACCTTAAAGGTAATACTATTTCAGCATTACTGCTAGCGTCGCAAGCAATATGACCGTCAAATGCATGCACATCAGCAACACATTGTACTTCATTATTACTTGCCGCTGTTCCACAAACCCCACGACCTAAAGGGATACGGATACAAGCCACTTTACCTTGAAATGGACCAAGGACAAGCTCGTCATTGATCAAACGGTAAAAACCAACCCAATTAACATCAGCTAATTGCTCAAATAACAAAGCACTGACGTTGGCCATATTAGCAATCACATCAGTTTCATCACTGATCAACGCTTCCACTTGCTTATGTAAGTCACGATAAAAGGTGTTTTTTGTCATTAATGAAGATGCCTGCAATAAAAACGCATAACATACCCTGATAGCGCATAAAACTAAAGCGCTATCAGCAGCAATTAGCAATTATCTAGCAATTTTATGATAAATATTGACTTTAGTGACGTATTTATCAATTTTTCCTCGTTAAATCGTCTACCACTCACTTTTTGATATCTTTATTTAAGCTTTTATTTTGCCAAGCTTGATGATTATTTATTTGCTGTTTAACAACCGTCTCTTTTTATAAATAGTGTCATCTTGCCCGGCAGCCATACGCTTTATTTTTGCCATAACCAATAGATAAATCATGCATGCTTACATAAACCTCAGTCAATAGCACAATATAGCAGCATATAGTCGAACAATAGTGAGCTATTGTAATCGCGCATAGCAAATAAATTTACTCTGTAGACTGTCTGAAAGTGAGCAATTAATTAGTCTATGTAGTATCACATAAATACCTTAAAAAATTTTTTTAAATATCAGATTTTATAAGAAAAACAATTTTTCCGTTTACAAAAAGCACTATCAGAAACATTGCTAATAGTGCTTGATTAAAGTCTTTATCGCTGATCAAAGCCAGTACTGATCTTAAAATGAATCAGCAGGAATACGCACCCAACCTTCCATTAATACCCGAGCACTGCGGCTCATAATAGCTTTATTTACCGTCCACATACCATCAAGTTTTGACGCTTGAGCACCCACTTTAAGTGTGCCCGATGGGTGACCAAAAACAACAGCGTCACGTTCGCCACCGCCAGCGGCTAAATTCACTAAAGTGCCTGGGATTGCTGCTGCAGTGCCAATCGCCACGGCTGCCGTGCCCATCATTGCATGATGTAACTTACCCATAGATAAAGCACGAACATGTAGGTCTATATCCGCTGTACAAACCACTTTACCACTTGATGTTACATAGTCTTTAGCGGCACTGACAAAAGCCACTTTTGGGGTATGTTGACGTGCAACGGCTTCAGATACATCATTAATCAAACCCATTTTAATTGCGCCAGCAGCACGAATAGTTTCAAAACGTGCTAATGCCGCTTCATCATTATTAATAGCCTCTTGTAATTCGGTACCTGTGTAGCCAATATCTTCAGCATTTAAAAAAATAGTGGGAATACCAGCACTGATCATAGTGACTTTAACTGTAGCGGCTTTAAAAGTACCTACCGCGGGAACTGCTAACTCATCAATCACATTACCTGTCGGAAACATAGCTTCACTAGGGTCAACGGGCGCTATAAATTCTACTGGTACTTCTGCAGCAGGAAAGGTTACGCCGTCGAGTTCAAAGTCACCGGTTTCTTGTACTTGCCCATGCGTAATAGGCACGCGAGCAATAATCGTTTTGCTAATGTTTTTTTGCCAAATACGTACCGTACAAATACCATTTTCCGGAATACGGCTAGCAGCAACTAAACCCGACATAATGGCAAATGAGCCCACGGCTGCGGTCAAATTCCCACAATTACCACTCCAATCAACAAACGCTTTATCTATCGCCACTTGACCAAACAAATAGTCAACGTCGTGATCTACCACATCACTTTTAGCCAAAATAACGGTTTTACTGGTACTTGATGTAGCCCCACCCATACCATCGGTTTGTTTACCGTAGGGATCTGGACTACCAATCACTCGAAGTAGCATATTGTCACGAGCTTGCCCCGCTATTTGGCAACGCTCTGGCAAGTCAGTAAGATTAAAAAATACACCTTTTGACGTACCACCTCGCATATAGGTTGCGGGGATTTTTACTTGAGAAACTGAAGACATTTAACACCTCTAAATTTTATCAATATAAGCCAATTTGTTCACCTTCCATGTGCGCAATTGAGTGTTCGTTGATTACATCGACGTTCCTTCACATCCATGTGATCACGTCAAAACGCTCGTTGATTGCATCGACGTTCCTTCACATCCATGTGATCACGTCATACCGTTCGTTGATTACATCGACGCTCCTTCACATCCATGTGATCACGTCATACCGTTCGTTGATTACATCGACGCTCCTTCACATCCATGTGATCACGTCATACCGTTCGTCCTGAACATAAAAAAGCAGCAATTAAATTGCTGCTCATATTTTTCATTAACGTTTACTATCTAAAACTATTATTTTTATTGACCGAAAGACAGCTGTACACCCGCTATATTGATAGCTCAGTACAGGTAACGCCACTATCATCAAAAATAAGCCTTTAGCCATTAGACTCTAAAAAATCGTTGGCAAACTTTTGTAAAACACCACCGGCTGCATAAACAGAGACTTCTTCAGCGGTATCTAAACGACATTTTACTGGAATCTCAACGACTTCGCCCTGACCTTTATCTGAGCCTCGAGTCATGACTACCGTCATCGCTCCACCTGACGTTGGCGTACCTACTACATCGTAAGTTTCTGAACCATCAATATGGTAAGTATGACGAGTTTCACCATTAATAAACTCTAACGGTAACACGCCCATACCCACTAAGTTAGTACGGTGAATACGCTCAAAACCTTCAGCAATAATCACTTCAACACCCGCTAAACGAACACCTTTGGCCGCCCAATCGCGTGATGAACCTTGACCATAATCAGCACCGGCAATAATAATAAGCGGCTGCTTGCGTTCCATATAAGTTTCAATGGCTTCCCACATCCGAGATTCAGTGCCTTCCGGCTCAATACGCGTAAGCGAGCCTTGCTTAACTTCACCTTTGTCATCACGACACATTTCGTTAAATAATTTCGGGTTAGCAAATGTTGCACGTTGCGCGGTTAAATGGTCACCACGATGAGTTGCATACGAGTTAAAATCTTCTTCTGGCAAGCCCATTTTATCTAAGTATGCACCCGCAGCACTGTCCAATTGAATAGCATTTGAAGGTGATAAATGATCGGTGGTAATGTTGTCACCCAATACCGCTAATGGCCGCATACCTTTCATGGTACGTTCACCCGCTAGTGCGCCTTGTCCCTCTGTATCCCAGTAAGGAGGACGACGAATATAAGTACTGGTTTCATCCCAAGCGTATAATGGACTTTCAGCGGGCTCAAAAGCGCCTAAATCAAACATTGGTGTGTAGATTTTTTTGAATTGCTCAGGTTTGACACATGAGGCAACAATATCATCAATTTCTTCATCACTTGGCCAGATGTCTTTCAGCGTAATGTCGTTGCCGTTTTGATCTTGACCTAAAATGTCTTTTTCAATATCAAAACGAATAGTACCGGCAATAGCGTAAGCAACCACTAAAGGGGGTGACGCTAAAAAGGCTTGTTTTGCATACGGATGAATGCGGCCATCAAAGTTACGATTACCTGATAATACGGCGGTTGCATATAAATCACGGTCAATCACTTCTTGTTGAATCTTTGGGTCTAACGCGCCACTCATGCCGTTACACGTGGTACAGGCGTAACCTACAATACCAAAACCTAGTTTTTCCATTTCAACCAATAAACCCGCTTCTTCTAAATAAAGCTTGGCTACTTTTGAACCTGGCGCAAATGAAGATTTAACCCAAGGTTTACGCACTAAACCTAGCTCATTTGCGCGTTTAGCAATCAGGCCTGCAGCGACAACATTACGCGGATTAGAGGTATTTGTACAAGAGGTAATAGCAGCAATAATGACCGCGCCATCAGGCATTTGGCCGTTAGCTTCTTGCACTTTACAAGCAGCAAGATCTTTAGCGATATTTTTTGAGGCTAAATCCGCTGTCGCTAAACGTCGATGTGGATTAGAAGGACCGGCTAAGTTACGACCTACGCTTGATAAATCAAATTCGATAACCCGTGGATATTGCGCCTCTACTAAATCATCGGCCCACAGGCCAGTGTGCTTAGCATAAGTTTCAACCAGTGCTATTTGCTCTGGTTCACGCCCAGTAATTTTCAAATAATCAATGGTTTGTTCATCGATGTAGAACATAGCGGCTGATGCACCATATTCTGGGGTCATGTTTGAGATAGTCGCTCGATCACCAATAGTTAAGCTTCTAGTGCCTTCACCAAAGAATTCTAAGTAAGCAGACACCACTTTTTCATTGCGTAAAAATTCAGTGATCGCTAATACTATATCCGTTGCTGTGATACCCGGTTGACGTTTACCGGTCAGCTTTACACCGATAATATCGGGTAAGCGCATCATAGATGGACGACCCAGCATAACGGTTTCAGCTTCTAAACCACCAACACCAATAGCAATAACACCTAAGGCATCAATGTGTGGTGTGTGAGAATCAGTACCAACACAAGTATCAGGAAAAGCGACACCGTCACGCGCTTGAATAACCGGCGACATTTTCTCTAAATTAATTTGGTGCATAATGCCGTTACCCGCGGGAATAACATCAACATTTTTAAAAGCAGTTTTGGTCCATTCGATAAAATGAAAGCGGTGTTCGTTACGACGGTCTTCGATTGCCCGGTTTTTCTCAAAGGCTTCACTATCAAAGCCAGCAGCTTCTACGGCGAGTGAATGGTCGACAATTAATTGTGTGGGTACAACAGGATTCACTTTAGCTGGGTCACCACCTTGATCCGCAATGGCATCTCGAAGGCCGGCCAAATCAACTAAAGCGGTTTGACCAAGAATGTCATGACAAACCACACGTGCTGGATACCAAGGAAAGTCTAAATCTTGCTTACTTTCAATAATTTGCTTTAGCGAATCAGTTAAGGTTGCAGGGTCACACCGGCGAACTAATTGTTCAGCGAGCACACGTGAAGTGTAAGGTAGTGTTTTATAAGCACCGGGGCTGATTGTTTCAATCGCTGCTCGTGTATCGAAAAAATCTATTGTTACACCATTGTGTTTATAACCTGGCAAAGGTTTGCGGTAATCGTAATTCATAACTTACTCCACATAGTAAAAAAGAGTACAACAGACTCTTTTTAAGTAATTTAATTAATGACACGGCATTATCACTAGCAGCTTACAGCAGCCCTATCAGCATAGATAAGGCTTTATTTATGCTGATGCTAGGTAATAAGTACCTGTTAGCTTACCTAGTAGCGATAGGTTGCACTTTACGAGGCTCTGCACCAATGTAGTCAGCAGACGGGCGAATAATACGGTTATTTTCACGTTGTTCCATGATATGAGCCGCCCAACCTGTTAGACGAGAACAAACAAAAATAGGGGTAAATAATTTCGTTGGAATGCCCATATAATTATAGGTTGAGGCATGAAAAAAGTCAGCATTACAAAATAATTTTTTGCTGTCCCACATAAACTCTTCACAGGCTACTGAAATGTCGTATAACGACGTATCGCCATTTTCAGCGGCCAGTTTTTTAGACCATGCTTTGATGATGACATTACGTGGATCAGATGTGGTGTAAATTGCATGTCCAAAGCCCATAATTTTTTCTTTACGCTCAAGCATACCCGCCATTTGTTCTTTAGCATCAGCAGGAGAGTTAAACTTTTCAATCATGTCCATTGCGGCTTCGTTAGCACCGCCGTGAAGTGGCCCACGAAGCGTACCAATAGCACCGGTTACACATGAGAACATATCTGATAGCGTTGAAGCACACACACGTGCCGTAAACGTAGAGGCATTAAATTCATGCTCAGCGTATAGAATTAAGGATACATCCATCACGCGCTCATGCTGTTTAGACGGACTTTTACCATTTAATAGGCGTAAAAAATGCCCACCTAGCGACGCTTCATCTGAAGTACAGTCAATTTCTATACCCTCATGTGAAAATTTATACCAATAACACATGATGGCAGGAAAAGCCGATAACAAGCGGTTTGCGGCTTTATTTTGTTCACTAAAATCATTTTCTGGTTCTAAATTACCTAAAAATGAACAACCCGTACGCATAACATCCATTGGATGCACTTCTTTTGGGATCAGCTTAAGTACAGCTTTTAAAGCTTGCGGTAAATCACGCATCGCCAATAAATCAGTTTTATAGCTAGCTAGCTCTTTTACATTAGGGAGCTCACCGTTGAAAAGTAAGTAAGCCACTTCTTCAAAAGTTGAATTTTCAGCTAAATCAGCAATATCGTAACCACAATAAGTTAAGCCCGAACCTGATTTTCCTACCGTACATAAAGCTGTGTCGCCAGCACTTTGTCCACGTAAGCCAGCACCTGATAATTTTTTATCTTTCATTATTCTTTCCCCTAGTACTTAACAGTGATTAATTTACTGTTAAGGGTTAAAATTTAGTTTCTTATTGATATATTTTAATGCTTATAGCCGTTCCACTTTAAGGTGTTGAAGTAGAACAGATATAACTACTTGTTTTTACCTTCAGAGAACAAAGCATCAAGCTTTTGCTCATAATCGTGGTAACCCAGGTAATCATATAAATCCATACGTGTTTGCATGTTATCGATTTCTGTTTTTTGGTCACCATCTGCAAGCAAGGTTTTGTAAACAGACTCTGCTGCTTTATTCATCGCTCTAAATGCAGATAATGGATAAAGCACCATGGCACAGCCCCACTCGCCTAACTGGGCTTTATTCCACAATTCTGTTTGGCCAAATTCAGTAATATTGGCTAATACCGGCACATCAAGCGCTTCAGTAAAAGCTCTGTAATGCGCTTCAGTTTGAATAGCTTCAGCAAAAATACCATCTGCACCAGCAGCAACATAGGCTGTAGCACGTTCAAGCGCGGCTTCTAAACCTTCCTGAGCAAACGCGTCAGTGCGAGCCATAATGAAAAAGTCGCTATCAATACGCGCATCAACGGCCGCTTTAATTCGATCCGCCATTTCTTCTGTAGAAACAATTTCTTTATTCGGACGATGGCCACAACGCTTTTGCGCCACTTGATCTTCAATGTGAACTGCTGCAGCGCCGGCTTTTTCCATATCACGAATAGTTTTAGCAATATTAAATGCACCGCCCCATCCGGTATCAATATCGACTAAAAGCGGTAAGCTACAAGCTGAAGTAATACGTGATACATCCGCAATAACGTCATTTAATGATGTCATGCCTAAATCGGGTAAACCATAAGAGGCATTCGCAACACCACCACCAGATAAATAAATAGCTTGGTGACCTAATTGTTCGGCCATCATGGCACAATAAGCGTTAACGGTACCTACAACCTGCAGGGGTTTATTATTTGCTAAAGCCTGGCGAAATTTAGCACCAGGAGATAATTGTTTAGACATTGCTTTATCCTTTTTTAGTCATATATATGTTGTATTAAATTAACTTTACAGCTGCCGCTATTGTTGCTGGGCAATTTTCTTTTCGATATTTTTGCGTGAAGCCGCAATATGACGCCTCATTAGCATTTCGGCTAATTCACCATCGCGGTCAGCTATCGCTTCAATAATGCGAGAATGTTCATCAAACGCTTTAGTTGCTCGTGGGCTATTCATACCAAATTGGCAACGATACATACGAACAAGGTGATAAAGTTGGCCACACAAGATATTAATGAGTTGTTGATTATGACTACCGAGTATCACTTTATAGTGAAAGTCTAAATCACCTTCTTCTTGATAGTAGGCAATACCGTCGCGCAATGCCTTGGCACTTGCATGCTGCTTAAGCATGACCTTCATTTCAATAATTTCATCTTCAGTCATATTTATCGCGGCTTGGCGACATGCCATGCCTTCGAGTGCTTCGCGAACGACGTAAATTTCTAACAGCCCAGCAATTGAACATTCAACCACACGAGAGCCAACATTGGCTTTGCGTTCAATTAAGTGACATTTTTCCAAACGATTTAGCGCTTCACGCAAAGTTGAACGACTAATTTGATAGTTTTTAGCTAGTTCTGGCTCACTAATTTTACTACCAGATTTGATGGTGCCATCAACAATGGCGTGTAGCATTTGCTCAAATACTTTATCTGCCGTAGTAACCGCGGCTTGAGTTGTAGGGTTGTTTAACGCCATTAATATTGTCGACAGATATAAAAACAAGGCGCTTATGATAACAACTTTTCAGTAATAGTCAATGTGAAGCCAAGGGTATTGTCGACAATACTCATTAGGCATTAGTCGTAGACACTATGAAATAGTGTGAAGTGATATTACAATTACTCACCAATAAAAACAAACAAACCAATGTTAAATAAGCGTATTTGTAAAATACATCCGCATTTACTCATCCGTTAATTCATCTTGTTATCATGTTTAACAATGCCCTCCATGTGTCGACAATAGACAGGGTTAGCCAAAAAACCAATAACAAACACCAATAGCAGCAGTAATGCCGGCAAGATCAGCAATAAGTCCACAAGCCAAGGCATGGCGACTATAACGAATACCAACAGAGCCAAAATAAACCGCTAAGACATAAAATGTAGTTTCAGTAGAGCCTTGCACAATAGAAGCTAAGCGACCAGCGAATGAATCAGCGCCATGAGTATTCATGGTTTCTATCATCATAGCACGAGCGCCAGAGCCACTTAAGGGCTTCATAAATGCCGTAGGTAGTGCATCAACAAAACGAGTATCACCATTAAAAAGCAACACTAACTGTCGTATGCCATCAACCAAAATATCTAAAGCGCCACTGGCTCTAAATACCCCAATCGCACACAACATGGCCAACAGATAAGGAATGATTTTTATACTGGTTTCAAAACCTTGTTTAGCCCCTTCAATAAAGCTGTCATATACATTAACTTTGCGTTTTAAGGCGACGAATAAGAAACTAATTAGCGTGGAAAATATGAGCAAATTGCCCATCAAGGATGATTGTTGCGCTAACAACTCTGCACTCAAGGTAGAGAAATAAACCACAATGCCACCGACAAGTGCGATGCCTGCGGCTAAATAAAGTAAAATAACTTGCTGATAAAGTTTTATTTTTTGCACAAATGCAACCGCAAACAATCCTGCGAGGGTTGAGGCAAATGTTGCCAATAAAATAGGGACGAAAACATCAGTCGGGTTTAGCGCTCCCTGTTGGGCACGATAAACAAAAACAGTAACAGGGAATAAGGTTACCGCGGAAGTATTCAACACCAAAAAGAGTATTTGCGCATCACTTGCCGTTTCTTTGTTTGGATTAAGCAATTGCAGGTCTTGCATGGCTTTTAAGCCTAAAGGCGTAGCCGCATTATCTAACCCTAAGAAATTTGCCGACAAGTTCATGGTCATTGAACCTATGGCCGGATGCCCTTTGGGTACCTCTGGCATAAGACGGACAAATAGTGGTGAAATAAACTGTGCTATTTTGTCGATAATACCGGCATGTTCAGCTATCTTCATCATGCCTAACCAAAAACTTAAAATGCCAATCAGGCCAATCGCAATCTCAACCGTTACCCTCGACATATCAAAAATGGCATTAACAATTTCTGCAAAAATTAAAACCTGATCAAAAACCAGCCATTGCTCCATGGCAGAAATAAAGGCAACAAAGAAAAATCCGCTCCAAATACGATTTAACAAACCTGCTCTCTTTTATTTTTAGTATAAATATCATGACACACAAGGCTAGCCATAGTGTTATGGTTAGTTTTAACTCATAGTATTAAATAATTCTCTTAAGTAGCACTATTTGACAGGAATAGTCTCAGGAAACAAACGATGAAAGTTCTCACTCGATTGTCGGGCAATTTCTGCAACCGAAGTACCACGAATACTGGCTAAATGTTTTGCGACTTCAACTACGTAAGCGGGCTGATTTTGTTTACCACGATGGGGCACTGGTGCTAAATAAGGCGCATCCGTTTCAATTAAAAAACGGTCTGAGGGTACTTTTTTCGCTACTTCTCTTAAGTCAGCCGCATTTTTAAAAGTGACAATGCCGGAAAAGGAGATATAAAAACCCATCGCTATTGCTTGTTCAGCCATCTCCCAACTTTCAGTAAAGCAATGTAGAATGCCGCCAACATTTTCCGCCTGCTCTGCTCTTAACATAGCTAAGGTATCTTCTTGAGCACCTCTAGTATGGATGATCAAGGGTTTTTTTAGCTGATTAGCAACGCGTATATGTTTTCGAAAAGAGTCTAACTGCACTGGTTTTGTTTCTGGCGCATAAAAATAATCAAGGCCCGTTTCACCAATAGCGACAACACGTGGATCAGTCGCTAAACTAGTTAATAGTGCTGGGTCAATTTCATCCGCTTGATTCAGCGGATGCGCACCACAGGTTAGCCAAACATTGTCATATTTAGCCGTTGCTTCTGCCATCGCTGGAAAGTCTTCTAAAGTAACGCTAACACACAATAAAGTATTAACCTTTTCGGCCAATGCCGCATTAACAACATTATCTAAATTATTGTCAAAATCTTCGAGTTTTAAACGGTCTAAATGACAATGGGAATCTATGAACACAGGTTTACTCCGCACAAAGGTGCTAAAGGTTAGTTTGGGTATTTATCATACCGATTGAATTAATGAGTTGCTGACATCACAAAAATATTCTCAATGGGCATAATATTCAATAGTGCTATTTTAGTTAGATAAAAATAAGCATGTTACATTGATAAGGTCGGCTCAGATGAACTCAATAAATGCCCTATCGCTTTGTCAATTTGGCTACGCATATTGTCAGGATCTTCAAAAAAACTAACACCTATACCTGCAGGTGTACCGTTTTGCGCGCCAATGGGGGTGATCCAAGAAACTTTGCCTTTAATTTTTGAAGGCTCTAAGGAGTCAGGTAATGTCACAAGCAAGTTCACATCAGTGGCTAATTCATAATGCTCTGTGGTGCGAACAAATAAACCACCATTTTTCATAAATGGCATATATGACTGATATAAATCACGATCTGACATAAAATCAAGTGTAATATTTTTCAAAATCATCCCTCTATTTTTGTTGGCTTTTTTATTAACGTTTTTATTGATTTTTTTGTTCAACGACAAGGCTGATATCGGCGAGTAATTTTTCACTTAAAAACTGCCGGTTAACTTGCACTAATGTCTTTAACTTAATATTGGCCGCTTGGACTAAATTATATACCTGCCATAACTGTTGTTTATTGATGACACTTGCTTGTTGATTTTCATGTCCTGCTGTTGGCCAGCCCCATTGATTACGCATCAAATTAACTAAGATTTTTTCCAACCAACGAAAGCCATCATGACGTTCAACCAATAAGGTTAATATCTCTGCACGGTGTTGGTGAGCGCATAAATAGTCTTTGACCTTATCACGAAACGCGGTAAACGCAACGGCGGTTGCTTCGTCTGTTAATTCGCTAAGATGGCTAAGGTTTACAAAAGCATCGTTACCCTGTTTTTTATATTCAGCCAAAAGTTTTTTGCCGACCGGTGGACGTATTTCAAATTTTTGACAACGACTGATAATAGTGGGTAACAGCACATCACTGCTATGCGTTGTTAACATAATGAAACTTTGAGAGGTTGGCTCTTCTAACGTTTTTAATAACGCATTAGCTGCTGATACTGTCATGGTGTCAGCATGATTGACTAAGGCTGTTTTGGCGATGCCGATATGAGCGGTTTTCTCAAAAAATTGGCTCAGTTTCCGTATGGCATCTACGCCAATAGTATTTTTATCATTAACGATAGTCAGATGATCCGGATAACTGCCATTGGCAAACAACTTGCAAGTTTTGCAATAACCGCAAGGCTGAAAAATAAACGGCTGCACATTGGTCGTTTCTTCACTTACTTCACTTACTTTGCTTACTTGGCTTAAGTTTTCTTCTGTTTCTTGTTGTATATTTTGTGGCAAGTCTTGTGTTAAGTCTTGGCAGAGCAGCACGTTAATCAGCCAATGCGCTATTTCTTCTTGACCCGCGCCATCAACACCAGAAAATAACAAGGCATGAGGAAGCTTATTTTCGTGAATTTGTCGAGACAATTGTTGCTGAAGCGCCAATAACCAAGTTTTCATCCGTTAGCCTTGTTTACTATTAATAAAAGCTTCGACTGAGTTGATTACAGCTTTGTGCACCAGGTCCATCTCTTGGCTCGCATCTATAATATCTGTGCTGTCTGACGCTTGTGCCAAAGCTAGATATTTGTTGCGTACGCGCTGAAAAAAATCAATTTTTTCTTGTTCAATCCGATCTAATTCGCCTCGCGCTTGTGCTCGAGCTAAGCCTAATTCTGGCGCAATATCTAAATAAACGGTTAAGTCCGGTGTAAAGCCCTTTAAGGTAACATCAGCTATAGCATTCATTATCGCATCGTCAAATTGTCGTCCGCCACCTTGATAAGCCCGTGATGATAAGTCATGACGGTCGCCAATCACCCAGGTACCTTCTGCTAAGGCGGGTAAAATTCTATTCACTAGCAATTGACTACGACTTGCATACATCAACAAAAGTTCAGTTTCTTGCGTTAGCTTTTCATCATGACTGACTGATTTTACAATATCTCGCAGAGCTTCGGCTAATGGCGTACCACCAGGCTCTCTAGTTTTTATAAAGGGGATATTATATTTATTTAACACCGCTTCAATAACGCTAATAGCTGATGACTTACCGGCACCTTCTATGCCTTCAACAACAATAAACTTACCTTTCTTCATACTGAAATCATCCAAAATACTTTATTAAAATGTGAACGTTAGTTTTTCTTACGCTGATACTTAGTTACCGCACGATTATGATCGGCTAGATTTTTGGAAAATATATGTTCGCCTGCGCCATTGCTGACAAAATACAAATAATCACTCAACTCTGGATTTAATGCGGCTTGTAGCGCTTGAGCCCCAGGTAACGCGATGGGTGTTGGCGGTAAGCCTTTTATTTTATAGGTATTATAAGCAGTTTTTTCCCGCAAGTGAGCGTAAGTAATATCACCTTGGTAACGTTCACCCAAACCGTAAATTACCGTTGGGTCGGTTTGTAAACGCATTTTTTTATTTAAACGGTTAACAAATACCGACGATATACGAGGGTGTTCAGTGTGTCGGCCACTTTCTTTTTCAATAATTGAAGCCATAATAAGTGCTTGATATGGCGTTTTGTAGGGTAAGTTTTCAGCTCTATTATGCCACTGCACTGTTAACGCGCTTTGCATTTTTTTATATGCACGTTTAATGATGCTCAAATCCGTTGTATTTTGGGTAAACGCATAGGTATCAGGAAACAGCCATCCTTCAGGATTATCTTGCGTTATGGATAGTTTTTTCGCGATAGCCACGAGTGATAAATTAGCAAGTTGATGAGTAATATGTTGGTGTTGTGCTAGCTGAGCCAAGACTTGCTTGAAGGTACTACCTTCGATAAGGGTAATAAAAAATTGATGTTCTTTACCTGACACCACTAAATCAAGTAGTTCTATCGTACTTATGTTTGCCTGTACTTGATAGGTTCCTGACTTTATTTTGCTATCTTGAGGATTAAATTTTACATAACTGCGTAACCAAAAACGCTCTTGCAACCAGCCTTTATCAACCAACTGCTTGGAAAAAGCATTAAATGAAGTACCAGGCTTAATCGTTAAAAACTCAGTTTGTTTAATAACGAGTGGCTGCTGAACTTTCATTTCTGACATTATCATAACGCCAACAACAGCCAAAATACTGAGTAGTACGCAAACCGCTAAAGTCATTAATGTTCTTCTAATCAACAACGACAGGCTTAAAAAAAATCTTTTCATTTTTATATCTTAGCTTTCAACGTTAAGGCATTGGCTTTGTATGCTTTTAACCTGTGAAATATCCAATTGTTGACCATTAAAAATCTTAACCGGCACTATACCTAAAATGGCGTTACTAATAAACATCGCATCGATATTATCTAATTGAGACAGTGGATAATTATCTTGTTGAATATTCGGGTTATTTAACAATATTTTCGCCCGCATTAAGCCAGCAACGCCGGCAGTGGTTAATATCGGTGTTTGCCATTGCCCCGCTTTTAACCAAAAGACATTAGCACTACAACATTCAATAACGCTGCCATTGATATCACTAGCAACTATATCATCTTCTGTGCGTCTATCGAGCTCGGCTCTTAACATAACTTGCTCTAAACGGTTTAAGTGTTTTAAACCAGCCAGCATAGGATTAATACCGAGCTTTTGCTCACTGATCCCTACACAAATCCCCTTTTTTTGCCATTGAGGATAAAACTTAGGGTAATCACTAACGGAAATAATTACCCTAGCTTGCTCTGCACCAAGGCGCGAATAGCCACGACCGCCGCTGCCACAGGTGATAATAACTTTGACGATGCCGATCTTAATTCCGACGCTAATTTTTCTTATACTTTCTGCTAGCGCAGGCAAGGCTACTTTCGGTAAACCTAGTTGCTGACTTTGCTGTGCCAAACGATTGAGGTGCTCTGGCAACATAGCCACTTTACCATCGGTAATCAAAGCGGTGGTAAAACAACCATCACCATAAGCTAGGCCACGATCATCAATTGATATCGAATTAGCTATTTTTCCGTCTACAAAACTTAATACCATAATTGCCATAAAAAAGCCTGAATACAGCAGTATTCAGGCTTAAGCTTTTAAATTCAAGCGCTATTGAAATTAAAAGTACATTTGGTGTAATAACGTAACTTTTTAATCTCTACAGTTAACTAAATTCTTTTGAAGATCAACGAGCCATTTGTACCACCAAAACCAAATGAGTTACACAACACGTAATCTAAATTAGCATCTCGTGCAGTATGCGCAACATAATCAAGATCACAGCCTTCATCAGGGTTATCTAAATTAATGGTTGGAGGCACCGCATTATTAACTAATGCTTGAATACTGAAAATTGCTTCAACAGCACCGGCAGCACCGAGTAAATGCCCTGTCATCGACTTCGTTGACCCTACCATGACATCAAAAGCTGAACTACCAAATACAGATTTAATCGCATTGGTTTCGGCAATATCACCTGTCGGTGTTGAAGTGCCATGAGCATTAATATAACCAATTTTAGCAATATCAACTTTCGCATCATTGATGGCATTTTTCATTGCTAAAGCCGCACCTGCACCATCAGCCGGCGGTGAGGTCATATGATAGGCATCACCACTCATACCAAAACCTGCTAGTTCAGCATAAATTTTTGCTCCACGGGCTTTCGCATGTTCATACTCTTCAAGTACAAGTACACCCGCACCATCACCCAGAACAAAGCCATCGCGGTCTTTATCCCATGGGCGTGAAGCTTGTTGTGGTGCATCATTTCGCGTTGACATAGCGCGTGCAGCACCAAAGCCCCCTAGACCTAATGTGGTTGATGCTTTTTCTGCACCACCAGCAACCATAGCATCAGCATCACCGTAGGCTATCATGCGGGCCGCATGGCCAATATTATGTACACCACTAGTACAAGCGGTAACAATCGAAATATTGGGGCCTTTCAAGCCAAACATGATGGATAAATGACCTGCAATCATGTTGATAATGGTAGAAGGTACAAAAAATGGTGACAATTTACGTGGACCATTATTTAACAATTTAGTATGATTTTCTTCAATAAGACCTAAGCCACCAATACCTGAGCCAATAGCTACTCCTATACGTGGGGCATTTTCTTCGTTAATTTCTATACCAGAATCTTTAACGGCTTGCACACCAGCAGCAACGCCATATTGAATAAATAAATCCATTTTTCTGGCATCTTTACGAGCCATATAGTCTTCTGCATCAAACCCTTTAACTAAACCGGCAAAACGTGTTGGATACTCAGTAGTATCAAAATGCGTAATGTCGGCAATACCACTTTTACCAAGTAGTAGATTTGTCCAGGTTGATTCAGGGCTGTTGCCTAGAGGGCTAAGCATGCCAAGACCGGTTACTACAACGCGTCTCATGAGATGTGCTGCCTCCGATAGAATTGAATAAAAGCGGGTAGTTTATTTCAGCTTACTTAGCGCTTAATTTGACTTAAGTTAAGTGTTTGCTGTAAATATTTTCAAACTATAAAAACAAATCAGGCGGTAATTAAACCGCCTGAAATTAATCACATTCGTTTATTATTACTGGTTAGCAGTAACGTAATCGATTGCGGCTTGAACTGTAGTAATTTTTTCAGCTTCTTCATCTGGAATTTCAGTATCGAATTCTTCTTCTAATGCCATTACTAATTCAACAGTGTCTAGAGAGTCTGCACCTAAGTCGTCAACAAAAGAAGCTTCAACTTTAACTTCGTCTTCACTTACACCAAGTTGCTCAATAGTGATTTTTTTTACGCGTTCTTCAATAGTGCTCATTTTTCTTCCTTTACTAGAAAATACAATTTTTCAGAATTGCATGTAGTTTATTCGTCAAAAGCCGACCATGCAAGCTTCTAATTTTACTTTTTTGCTGGTCTAACCTGTTGACAGTATATAATTTGTTCGAATTTAACATAAAATCGCCAAAAAGCAAACTTGTGTTAAACCATGTACATGCCACCATTTACGTGTAATGTTTCACCCGTAATATACGCCGCGCCATCAGATGCTAAGAAAGCAACAGCGTTAGCAATTTCTTCCGGCTTACCTAAACGGTTGGCCGGTACTTGGGCAAAAATCCCCTCTTTTTGCTCATCCGTTAATGTTTGGGTCATATCTGTATCTATAAAACCAGGTGAAACGGTATTAACGGTTATGCCACGAGAAGCAACTTCACGTGCTAAAGATTTCGTAAAACCAATTAATCCGGCTTTCGCAGTCGCATAGTTAACCTGACCCGCGTTGCCCATTGTACCTACAACCGAGCCAATATTGATAATGCGACCATGGCGCTTTTTCATCATAGCGCGTAATACCGCTTTGCTGATTTTAAAAACCGATGTTAGATTGGTATCTATAATATCATTCCATTCATCATCTTTCATACGCATTAGTAAATTGTCACGCGTAATACCGGCATTGTTGACTAAAACATCAACTGAACCATGTTTTTCTTTGATTAAATCAAACATAGCGCTGATTGAGGCATCGTCAGTGACATTTAACACCAAACCTTGGCCTTCACCTAAATACTCACTGATATTAGCCGCACCGTGTTCAGAGGTTGCCGTACCAATAACATTACCACCCAAAGCTTTAAGTTGTGTTGCAATAGCTTTACCTATACCACGACTTGCGCCCGTCACTAAAATGACTTTACCGTCTAATGAAAACATATAATTTTACTCTACTGATTCTAATGCTTTAGTTAACGACGCACTGTCATTAACAGATTGACAACTGATGGTTTTATCAATGCGTTTTAACAAGCCCTGTAATACTTTACCTGGTCCTGCTTCGATCGCAATTTCAATACCCTGTTGCGCTAAATACTGAATAGTTTCTGTCCAACGAACTGGGCTATATAATTGTTTAATAAGTGCTATTTTAATAGCTTCAACCGAGTTTTCAGCGGTAACGTCAACATTATTAACCACTGGGATAGTCGGTTCATTAAAGCTAACATTGTTAAATTCTTCTGCTAACTTTTCTGCCGCATCTTTCATTAATGCACAATGTGATGGTACGCTTACCGGTAAAGGTAGCACGCGCTTTGCACCGGCTGCTTTACATAATATACCCGCTCGTTCAACGGCCGCCTTATGACCTGCAATAACCACCTGGCCAGGTGAATTAAAATTCACCGCTGAAACAACTTCATCATTTGCCGCTTTTGCACAGGCATCAATAATAATTTTATCATCTAGACCAATAATGGCGGCCATAGCACCAACGCCTTCAGGCACAGATGCTTGCATGAACTCACCACGCTTCTCTACGAGCTTAACAGCATCCGCCAATGATAACACCCCTGCGCACACTAGCGCTGAGTATTCACCTAAACTGTGACCTGCTAATAGTTTAGGTGTTATTGATGAATTAGCATGCCATACACGCCAAATGGCAACACTAGCAGTTAATAACGCAGGTTGGGTAAAGTTTGTTTGGTTTAACTTTTCAACTGGCCCTTGTTGAACCAAGTGCCATAAATTGTAACCTAGTGCTGCAGATGCTTCCGCAAAAGTACTTTTTACTACTTCATTTTCAGCAAAATCCGCCAACATAGCTAGAGATTGTGAACCTTGACCGGGAAAGACAAACGCTAAATTATTTTGCATTATTAGACCTAATTAAATTTAATTTTTCACTGTATCAAGGTAAATCATTACCCGATCTACCTTGCTGTAATTGCTCAAGCTTATATTCACCTGTTACACGGCTATATATAGCCACAAAATATTATTTGTGGCATAAACTATGCTCAAGCTTATCTTTGATTTTTATCGGTACTTGCCGATCAACCTCGGTAATAGCTTCAGTAATCGCCGTATAAAATGCGGTTACATTGGCGTTACCATGGCTTTTCACCACAATACCGCGCAATCCTATCAAACTTGCACCATTGTACTGGTCGGGGTTCATGGGTTTAAACAGTTTTTTTAAGGTCTTAGACAGTAATTTGCCCATAATTCGCGCTAAAAAGTGTTTTTTGATAATTTCTTGTAGTTGTGTATAGACCATTTTGGCCACACCTTCACAAGTTTTCAACGCAACATTGCCCACAAAACCGTCACAAACAATAACATCAGCTTTATTAGTAAAAATATCATTACCTTCTATAAAACCAATATAATTAATCTCATCATTGGCCTGTAAATAGCTGGCGGTTTGTTTGATATGATCACTACCTTTATTTTCTTCTTCACCCATGTTTAATAATGCGACTTTCGGATTTTCAATACCGTCAACCTCTTTTGCCATGACTGAGCCCATAATGGCAAATTGATATAATACGTTTGAGTCACAAAAAACATTCGCCCCTAAATCCAACATAAAAACATGTTGCTCAGGCTTGTTGCTAGGTAATGCAGAAATGAGTGCTGGGCGCTCCACTCCAGGTAAAGTTTTTAAGACAAAGTGCGCCATTGAAAAAAGTGCCCCTGTATTACCCGCGCTCACACAAGCTTGTGCTTGGCCGTCGTGAACCAAATCTAAGATCTTACGCATGGATGATTGCTTTTTATTACGCAAGGCAAAAATAGGTTTATCGTTCATCTCAACAACTTGGGTTGTTGGGTATAAGGTTATTCTTGGATGAGGGTAAAATTGTTTTTTTGAAAGTATTTCAATAATGACGGCTTCGTCACCACACAATAATAAGTGAAGATTGGGGAAGTTTTCTATTGCGAGCATTGCTGCAGGAAGTGTTACGTGGGGGCCTTGATCGCCCCCCATAACATCTAACGCTATGGTTAGATTAATCAAGGTAATCGTTACAGATTACTTATTGATTACTTTAACACCTTTGTAAAAGCCATCAGCTGTTACATGGTGACGACGGTGAGTTTCACCAGATACTGGATCTGTTGATAAATGCGTTGCCGTTACTGCGTCATGTGAACGGCGCATGCCACGTCTTGAACGAGACTTTTTGCTCTTTTGAACTGCCATTGCCTACTCCTAAAAATTCGGTTATTAGCTAAAAATTAACTACTTAAGTTTTTTCAATACATCAAATGGACTCGGTTTTTCAAGCTCTTCAGGCAATTTACCCCAAACACTATCAGCCGGAGACTGACAATCTTTGATCGAATGCCTTGGAATTAATGGAATCGCGAGTAAATACTCATCTTCCACTAACTCAAGCAAGTTAACTTCACCATTTTCATCTAATTCAATTGCGTCATAATATGACGGCAACTCAGCTTCAGCTTCAACGTCTTTCACTGGGCTAAAAGTAAAACTTACTTCTAGTTCCAATTCGAACTCTTCAGTACATCGCTGACAAGTTAATGCAACTGTTGCCGATGAGGAACCTGATATTACTATCAAGCCAACTTCATCCACATCAAAAGTGGCATTTACTTGGACCTGCTCAGACCGTGTTTGACACACAGCTAGCAATCTATTCATCCCAGATACTTCAAAGTATCCGTCACACACTAACTTTCGCTGTGCGCTTCTGGATGGGTCTATCGTTATCGGGAGTTTAAGATTTTTCATAAGGCGCGCATAATAAGGTGCCAATCACCTAGTGTCAAAAGAAAAATAGCTAAATATGTTTAAAAACTCAAGATAGGCCATATATTAACAGCAATCTGTTTATATTTTGAGTGATATTAATGAAAAAACTTGTTTTAGGCTCCACCTCCCCTTTTCGTAAAGAAATTTTAGAAAAACTTAATATTCCCTTTGTCTGTGCTAAACCTAACATCGATGAAAGCGCGTTTGACAATGAGTCACCCGTCGAGTTAGTTGAACGTTTAGCCATTGAAAAAGCTAAAGCAGTTGCCGGCGAATTTCCTGACGCTTTAATTATAGGCTCAGATCAGGTAGCGATATGTGACGGTGAAATACTTGGCAAGCCACATAACTTTGAAAATGCCGTTAAGCAACTAGAAAAATTTAGTAATAAAACTGTCGTTTTTTATACCGGCTTATGTGTCTATGACAGCGGTTTAGATTACACAACCGCTTTAATAGAGCCTTTTTTAGTGCATTTTAATCAGCTTTCGCTGAGCGACATTGAAAATTACCTGCACGCAGAGCAACCCTATAACTGTGCCGGTAGTTTTAAAAGTGAAGGATTAGGTATTTGTTTGTTCAAAAAGCTGGAAGGTGATGATCCCAACACTTTAATCGGTTTACCGCTTATCAAACTGGTTGAATTATTAAAGCAACATGATGTTAATGTGTTAGCTGAACAAGCCAGTGTTTAAATAAACTCACTGCGCTGCTTAAATTAGCGTTTAATTTGACCTTTAATCGCATCAAATAGCACAGAAAAATATTATCTGTGCTTATAATAGCTTAAGATTTAGCAGCTTAAAATCCAGCATAAATGATTTAACTAGCCAAATAAAGTGATACATTGATTGCTCAACATGGCGTGTATCTCTTTTAGTTTCCATCCGCGACTTTTAGTTTCCATTCACAAATTGTTTTATACCCATTTAACTCATTAAGTGTTCTACATTTTAACCATTAAAAATAAGCAGATAATCAATCAACTGGCTATTACAGTGCGTTATTTATAACCGTATTCATCACACCCAAGCTTACATTCTGCTAGTTCACCGATTAACTTTTGGTAATTAATGAGCTATTTTTATATTTTTTAACTTGAATTATGGCTATCACCACACCATCACTTAAAGCATAACTATTATTTACCTTAAATTTACCTAGGCAATGTTTAAAAAAATGTTTAAAAAAATGTTTAAAGCGATGTTTAAATTTCTTTTCATTATAAGCATGTTATTACCTACTGTTTCAGCGAATGAAATAGACTTAACCGCTTTAGGTGATTTAAACTTTACAAAATCGAATATTGCTGAAATTGAACAGGCTGACAATCTAGATTTTGATGACCCTTCATTGTTATGCCAATCCATTGCTCAGTTTCAAAATTGTAACTATATTAATTTAAGTTATTTTAGCCCCTTCATTCTGCAGTATTATTTTCTTAACTTTCACTCTAGAGCTCCCCCAGCTTTTATTTTTCACCATACGCTTATCGCATAATATTAAGGTTTTATCTTCTTGATGAGTCGTGCTCTAGCTCCTATAAGTTAAGCACGGCAATATCTCGCTAATACCAAAACCTGACTTTGAGATAAATAAAATGCCTGAAAAGCTTATTTTTTTAGCTGTGTGTTTTTCCTGCATTGTGTCTGCCGTGGTTTTTCATGCAAAATTTAAAACCGTGAATTTTAGCTCAGCAGTCTATATTTAATCAAACGAGTTCGTTTCGATAAGCACCAAGTTATTAACGTTGAGAAATAAAAAGTATTCAATAACAACCTATAACATCAAGTTATTGATCATTAATTTAATATTTATACTGCCGGCCATTATTCTAATGTGAAGTTGAATAAATAGTTAAAAGCATTTGTGTAGATATCAATCGTTCCATCGATATTATTGACAAAAAATGCAGCAAAAATTCAGAGGTAAATATGAAAAAATTACATTTAGTTAACTTAGAAGATACCGATAATATTGTCTCACCTGAGCAGTTTGAAGAAATTAACTTACAATCACCTGCGGTAAAAATATTTACTGATTTTAAAGTTCATAAAGCTATCATGATTGACGGCGATACGATGGCCGTAACCGCATTAGAATTAATGTTAAAAACCCACGTTAGAATGAACATTGTGGTCTCAGAAGGAAATGATTTTATTGGCTTGATCAGCACTAATGAATTGTCAGAGCAACACATTGTGGCAAAGCTATCTAAAGGGGTTTGTCGAGAAGATGTGTTAGTGAAAGATTTAATGATTCAAAAGTCAGACTTCCACGCTTTTGATTATTGTGAATTATTAGCTGCATCTGTGAGTGATGTAGTGTCAACTTTAGAAGATTATCAACTTCGTCACTGCCTAGTACTAGATAGAAAAAGTCATCATATACGAGGGGTTATATCATCTAGTGATATAGCAAGAAAACTCCATATAAATATGGACCTGAATGTAAAACAATCATTTGGCTCGATCTATGATGTTGTGCATCAAAAAGCACACTCAATGTAAACGAGGTGTTGTATTGGCTTACAGGGATGTAAGCCAATACAACAGTGCTAGAAGCCTATTTTTGGGCAAGATCAGTGATTAGACTGACAACTGGATTGATATTAAAAAAAGATAAGCACTTATGCTTTAGGTGCTTCATCTCTAGAAGCAATTTGAGTTATTAAGTGTTCCATTTTTTCATCAAAAAAAATGGATATATACCAGGCATAAAATTTAATCAGTAGTCATACTGTTTATAAGCATTATAACGCTGTAGCTTTTCATTTTCATTTTCATTTTCAGCATTAAAAATTAGCAGGTAGTTAAAACTTCGTACAGATATTCAACGCGATATTTTTGCAATACGCGGGTGATTTTAAGTATGTTCGAGCCACTAAAATATTCTTAAAGTTACCAACAATATTTTAGCAATGGCATCTAACTTGTTTTGTATATTAGATCAATAAGGTTTTATTATGCTCACCATAAATAAAACTGATAAAACTAGAACCTATTATTCATTACACCCTATAAATAAAAAGCTCATTATTTTAGCAAAACTTAAAACCCTACAACAAAATCTGTTGAGAAGTTTTAAGTTTAAACAACTATATTTTTATTTATGCAATAACTGGCACATTCATACTGAGCTTTCACGCAGCAGCTCAGTATTTTATCGGTACGTTTTATTGAACATCCGCTTTAGTTAATTTCTTTAACAATTTTTCTAGCGATGGTTCTAACGGAGCTTCAATTTTTATTCGTTCATTACTTAATGGATGAATGAATTCGATACTCGCCGCATGGAGAAATAAGCGTTTCAAACCTAAGTTTTTCATTTCGTGATCGAAATCTTCATGGCCGTATTTTGCATCGCAAGCAATCGAGTGGCCTTTGGTTTGACAATGCACACGAATTTGATGAGTTCGCCCGGTTACTGGAAAGGCCCTAACAAGCGTGGCATTTTTATAATGTTGAATCACTTTAAAACGCGTTTCTGACTCTTTACCGTTGATATTATCTACCACCACCACACGTTCACCAGATTTTAAGTCATTTTTCTTTAACCCTTCCGCAACACGGGTTAATTTACTCGACCAACGACCTTTAACCAAAGCGTGATAATACTTTTGTACGGTTTTATTTCTAAGTTGTTCATGCAAGTGTCGCAATGCTGAACGTTTTTTTGCGACAACTAAACAACCGGAAGTATCTCGGTCAAGTCGATGCACTAGTTCTAACATTCGCGCATCTGGTCGCAAAGCTCGCAGTGCTTCAATTAAACCAAAACTTAATCCACTGCCACCATGCACTGCCATACCAGAAGGTTTATTGATAACAATTAAGCGCTCGTCTTCAAAGAGGATTTGTTTCTCTAAATTAGCAACAACATTTAATTGTGTAGACACTGTATTAGTATTTTCCGACACACGAATAGGGGCAACGCGAATAATGTCTTCATCAACTAACTTGTACTCAGGCTTGGTACGCTTTTTATTGACACGTATTTCACCTTTTCGTAACAGGCGATAAAACATACTTTTTGGCACACCTTTTAATGTTTTCATTAAAAAGTTGTCGATACGCTGACCAGCATCTTCACTGTCTACAGTGAAAAATCTAACTTGAGGTCTTGGGCTATCTGTTATATCTATTTTGCTAGGCGCTTTTGGGCTATCTGTCATATCTGTTTTACTAGGAACCATAATTGTTCGCAGTTTAACATATTTTTTTCTAAGTACAGGCAATTAAAACGAGGATTTAATTGCCTTATCCATAAATAAAGTGTGATAATAAGATGGTTATTGCTACGTATTAGCCGTAACAAGTAAAAAGGATGCTTTAAGCGAGACGTAAGAGGCAAGTATGCGGCCACGTTAGTATGAAACAATTTTATTAAACGTCATTGTTGAGATATTAAAAAGTAAGGCCTATTGCGAATTTGACGCGTGTAACTTGTCAAAAATAACGCATAAACATATTGTCCAGCGCAATTAAAGCAATTATGTAATTAAACAGAAAAAATAAGTCACATTTTCAACCGTTAAATTATTAGAAAACACGATAATAATATCGAACTAAAATTAACGAAGCACTTAATTTTCTGTTGCGCACAGCACACAAGCTGAGCACATAAAGAATCAATTTTACTGCGGTGTCAAACACCTCAGTTATATTAGACAATCAGAATTTTTAACAGCTTGCTACGTAATATGGCGTAGTAAGATTGACACCCGAGAGGTTGACAAGTTGCTGTTACCATAGCGATAGATTACTTTGTGTTCTAAGCAATGGTGTGTTGTGACTAAAATGAGTCACACAAACTATGAAACGTATGTTAATTAATGCTACACAATCAGAAGAATTGCGTGTAGCGCTTGTCGATGGTCAACAACTTTATGATTTAGATATCGAAAGTCCTGGTCACGAACAAAAAAAATCAAATATCTATAAAGCCAAAATCACCCGTATTGAACCGTCATTAGAAGCGGCATTTGTCGACTACGGTGCTGACCGTCACGGTTTCTTACCTATGAAAGAAATCGCGCGTGAATACTTCCCTAAAGGTTACAGCTTTCAAGGCCGTCCTAATATCAAAGAAGTATTGCGTGAAGGCCAAGAAGTTATCGTGCAAATTGATAAAGAAGAACGTGGCCAAAAAGGCGCTGCGTTAACTACTTTTATTAGTCTTGCCGGTAGCTATTTAGTACTGATGCCAAACAACCCTCGCGCTGGCGGTATTTCACGTCGCATTGAAGGTGATGAGCGCACAGATTTAAAAACCTCATTAAGTAAGCTTACTCTACCTAAAGGCATGGGCTTAATTGTTCGTACCGCAGGTGTTGGTAAAGAATATGATGAACTTGAATGGGATTTAAACGTTCTATTGCACCATTGGAATGCTATTTCAGAAGCCGGCGCAAGCCGTCCTGCACCGTTTTTAATCCATCAAGAAACTAACGTTATTTTACGTGCTATTCGCGATTATTTACGTCGTGATATTGGCGAAGTATTGATTGATCGCCCTAAAATATTTGAAAGTGTTAAAAAACACATTGAAGTTGTGCGTCCAGACTTTTTGAGTAAAGTTAAGCTTTACAGTAATGATGTACCTTTATTCACCCACTATCAAATTGAAACGCAAATAGAAACAGCTTTTCAACGCGAAGTGCGTTTGCCCTCTGGTGGTTCAATCGTTATTGACCCAACAGAAGCAATGACCTCAATTGATATTAACTCTGCCCGAGCAACTAAAGGCAGCGATATCGAAGAAACAGCATTCAATACTAACTTAGAAGCCGCTGAAGAAATTGCTCGCCAATTACGCTTACGTGACTTAGGTGGTTTAGTGGTTATCGATTTTATCGATATGACCCCAGTTCGTCATCAACGTGAAGTTGAAAATAGAATGCGCGATGCAGTGAAACAAGACAGAGCTCGCATTCAGTTAGGTCGCATATCTCGTTTTGGCTTGCTTGAAATGTCACGTCAGCGTTTACGTCCTTCTATTGGTGAAATTAGCCAAAGTGTATGTCCTCGTTGTAGTGGTACTGGTCATGTTCGTGGCGTTGAGTCATTGGCATTATCAATATTACGTTTAATGGAAGAAGAAGCCATTAAAGACAATACACAACAAGTACAAGCACAAGTTCCTGTACCTGTTGCAACCTATTTATTAAATGAAAAACGTCGCTCAGTATTTCATATTGAAAAACAACACAACGTCAATATTCTTATTATCCCTAATCCGAATATGGTTACGCCACAATATGAAGTTATCCGAGTAAGAAATGACGAAGGTATCGAAGAAGCCAGCTACGATGTAGTGATTAGACAAGCAGCACCTGAAGAAGCTGTAATGCCAAAATTTGATAAAGAAGTCAATAAGCGTGATGAACCGCTACTTCAAGGTATGTCTTCACCTAAACAAGCACCAAAAAAGCAAGAGCCTGCTGCTGAGCCTGTTGTAGTAAAACAAGCTGAAACAAAAAGCTTACTTGCTGGTGTTGTGTCTTGGGCTAAGTCTCTTTTTGCGGCAGAAGAAAAGGAAGAAGTTAAACCTGAACCGAAAAAACCTCAAGAGAGCAACACTAAAAGTAGTGAACGTCGTCCTCAAAGAGCTCGTCAAGGTCAACGCCGCAATAATCGTAACGATTCTCGTAACGAAAGCCGTAACGAAAGCCGTAACGAAGGCTATAATGACTCTCGTAACGAAGGTCGCAACGATTCTCGCAATGACAAACGTAAATCTCAAGATGCCAATAACAATAATACAAATAACCAAAGCAATGTAACACCTACATCGCCTGTGGCACCTGCAGCAGCAACAACAACAACAGCTAAGCCTCAAAAAGAACGCGTACAAAAACCTAAAGAAGACAAACTAACTGAGCGTCGTCAACGTCGTAATATTCGCCAAAAAGTGCGCGTTAATAGTGATGTTAAAAACAATACGCATGTTGAGAATATTGCAGCTGAAGATAGCCTAATTCAAAACACCGCACCTGAACACAATACTGTTGAAACTAATAAAGTTGAAACTAATAAGGTTGAAACTAATAAGGTTGATAACTCAACAGTAGTAGATGCGATTGATAATGTTGATAAAGCCACTGTCGAGGAAGCAACTAACAACGTAAAAGAAGAACAACGCCCTAGAAGCCGACGTTCTCCTCGCCATATGCGTGCCCACGGCCAACGTCGTAGACAAAATGTAGAGGTAAGCGATGTTAAGAGTGAAATTACTGAAGATCCAGTGACGGCTCGTTATCCAGAACAAAACTCTGTTAAATCTGCTAGTGACGCTAATGCTACCGCTGAAGTATCTGAAACACCACCTAGTGTTGAGCAAGTTCAAAAGGTACAAGCAGACGCATTAACACAAGTGATTAATGCCCCAGAAAATGAAGTTCAACAAAACTTACCTTTTGAAGAGCCTGAAACAGTGGTTATTAAAGCTGATGTAACTGTTAATACGCAAACAGCAAACGTAGCGGAGGAAGCAGCTACATCACCCGTTGATGAAGTAACGTCAACAGCTGAAGTACAAGTAGAAAATACTGATACTGCTGAAGAAGTTAACAGCGAAAAAACTGAGGCACCTGTAGTAGAGGCTAAGATAGAAGAACAAATTTCTATCGAACAACCTGCAACAATAACACCAGAGCCTTTAGTCGAGACAACTGAAGTAGAAACGCCAGCAATTGTAAATACTGTTGCAGCAACTGTTGAAAATACCGTTGCAGTCTCTACTGAAGATAAGCCAGCAACCCTTGATGAAAAACCTAAGAAAGTACGTGCTAAAGTAAAAAACATTAAACGTAAAGTTAAAGCGGCAGCAAGTAAAACATCAGGTAAAGCATCGGCGCCAATGACTAAGCCAGAAACTGTTGTTAGTGACGGTACTATTCCTCGTGACTTTGTAGCGAATGAACAGAGAACATTGCATATTAAGTCAGGAAAATCAGCACTTTTTTCAAATGTTACTAGCCGAAATTCATCGGGTCCAACTAAACCAACACTTAGTTAAGTTACCCACGAATCTTCAGAGTAAATATCTGAAGGGCTAAAAAAAAGCCAATTGCATTACGCAATTGGCTTTTTAATTTCTGTATTTCCATTTTTTGGTTTTTTGGTTTTCTCTATTTTAGCTAGCTATCTCTAGTTATTTGTCTTCAAATTATTTAATGCCAATGTCATTAAGTTTAAGAACTTGTTGTATAAAGTGAAAATAAATCAGGGTAAAAGAAAGAGCTGGCTATTGTGATTGAGAGTACCTCTGCTGTACTGTCTTTTAACCAGCACAAGTGGGCAATACTTTAATGACATTGGCATAACACAGCTATTAATACTTAAAGTTTATTCAAGCTCAGCTTAAAAGGCGTTTATGCACTTATCAGGCGTTTAATTAGGCCATCACTGGCATCTTCTACTAAATCTAAAACAAACTGGAAGCCTTTAGCACCACCGTAGTAAGGATCTGGTACCTCTTGATCCTCAACATTTTCGGCATAATCTAAAAATAGCTGTACTTTATACTGAAGACCTTCAGGCGCGACTTTCATTAAATCTTGAACGTTTTTTTTATCCATCGCTAATATCAAATCAAAATTTTCAAAGTCTTGTTCAGTAACTTTACGCGCCTTAATTTTATCAAATGAATATCCTCGTGCAATCCCCGCTTTTTGTGCTCGGTGATCCGGTTTTTCACGGGCATGTGAACCAACGATCCCAGCTGAATCTATTATTAATGAGAGCGCTTGTGATTTCTGACGAAAAACCGCTTCTGCACTTGGCGAACGACAAATATTGCCCATACAGACAAAGAGGATAGACTTTATTTCCTTTAAATTCAACATATTATAAGACATTATACTTTCCATTACCTATTCATTCTTGAGTATTTACACCCTAATAAAATCAACAACTTGTAGTTTTTTTTGGGGAATATATAAAGGGTATTCACCCTATATTTCAAACGCTATGTTGAAATAATAACCCAATTAAGAAAATAAAAACATAGTTTAATATAGCAATGTAAAGTCAACAAAACTGAACTTGAACTAACCATTGATTCGATGCGTACCCAACTATATTTTTTAAATAAATCACTGTAAAGAAAAAGAATACTAGCTCTATTCCAATTCAGCTGGCTAAATATAAATAGAGTTAGCGACACATTTCTTACCTCAATTGAATCACTTTATTTAAATACACTTTTTACATAGCCTCATAATGTGAGAAGGCTAATATAGTCATATCTTTCATTTATTAGCTTGTTCTTATATTCCATAATTTTTCTCATACTCTCGTTGTTGGTTTAGAAGTTCATTAAGGACACTAAGTCTAAAAACTGATTTTTCGCTAATGTCTGTGGCAATAGCCAGTTATGGTTTATTACAACCGGCATGGTCGATGACAATATTCAAGTTAACCTTCTTTTACACATTCATCACCTGATTTAACACGCAAATACTTAAGTAAATTTTCTCATCTCAGTATTGATACTATAATGTATCTGAACATTCAACTTTAGGAATTATAATGAAACGAATTTTTCTCTTTTTACTTACGAACATTGCCATTATGTTGGTATTAAGTGTCACATTAAGACTGCTGGGTGTTGATAGTATATTGGCAGAAAATGGCTCCGACTTAAATATCCAATCCTTAGTGATACTTTCAGGTGTTATTGGTTTTGGTGGTTCGTTTATCTCATTATTAATTTCTAAATGGATGGCGAAGCGAATGACGAGTGCAGTTGTTATTACAGCACCTACAACCAACATTGATAAATGGTTAATACAAACGGTAAAAAAGCAAGCCAATATTGTTGGTATAAAAATGCCTGAAGTCGCTATTTTCCCTTCAAATGAAATGAATGCTTTTGCTACAGGGGCAACTAAAAACAATGCATTAGTCGCTGTATCTCAAGGACTCCTTGATAATATGGCCCAGGGTGAAATTGAAGCAGTACTTGGCCATGAAATGAGCCATATTGCGAATGGTGACATGGTAACGTTAACGTTAATTCAAGGGGTGGTGAATACCTTTGTTGTGTTTTTATCTCGCCTTATTGGCCATGTAGTTGACCGAGTTATCTTAAAAAATGATCGCGGACATGGTATTGGTTACTTTGTTACGGTTCTTATCTCGCAAGTTCTATTATCAATACTCGCCAGCGTTATTGTGATGTATTTCTCTAGAAAACGTGAATTTTTAGCAGATACAGGTGGTGCTGATTTAGCGGGTCATCAAAATATGATCAGTGCTTTAAAGCGTTTAGCTCGAAAAGAACCTGAAGCACTACCTGAGCAATTGGCCGCTTTTGGTATCGGTGAAAAAAAAAAGCAAGGCTTTACCCATTTATGGACTTCTCACCCACCAATAGAAGATAGAATTGATGCGTTAAAAAAAAGAGCGCTGACTGGTGTAAAACCGTAATGTTTTGTTAATAACAGTAGCCATGTAAGGACACTTTATCTGCAAATCATAATAATGTGATGCACTGTTAATATATTGGTGAAAATAAGATGATATTAAGGGATAACAGTTAACAGGAACTTGCATCATATGATGCAGTGATTGTTCGAAGTAATATTTAATCTCAGCAATATTACTAATCACCTTCCAACTAACAATAAGCAGCATTTGTCTCATGGTAGGTAACCTGCTTGACCATAAACTTCAGCAAGGCCATTACTCCTTATTGGCCACTTAGCCCTTATTCAATAAGGAGTAATGGACTCACTATCATCGACGCCATCATTTGGGTAGCGGTGATCAGTACTTTCTGTAATTCAAGAGCTCGTTTTATTAAGTGTTTTTGTATCACAACTAATGTCGCGAAACCTATTTCAACACCTAAGTACCGCCTAAGTTACCGCGCGTAATCATCACCACATCAGAAGCCATAATAATACAATCAAGTCAGTCGTTATCAACAACAGCGGCACGTTCAATTATTGTAACAATATTCACTCACCTGCCGTTACTGGCTTGTTTGTATGCTTGACGAGCCTGATGTAAATCATCTGGACTGCAAAAAGATGAAACAGCTAAATAATCAACATTAATCTCTGCTGTGAATTTTTAATTTTATTAATGACCTTGGCTTACTGTAACAGCCAAGATCAGTGATATTATTTTAGATAGGAGGTAAAGTAGCTATACTTTTTCTGATAGCGAATTTTGCTTTGACGAGGCTTTCAAACTGTCAGTGGAAGCTACAAGAAAGCTTGCTAATGTATCTTTTTCTACTTGGGTTAAGTGCAAACCTAATTTGCTGCGTCGCCAGATAATATCTTCAAGGTCAACGGCCCACTCTTGTGCTATTAAATACTCCACCTCACGTTGATAGAGGCCTGCACCAAAGTTTTGGCCCATTTCATCCATTGAGCTAATACCAGCACAAATTTCATGACTCAAGGTGCCATATGAGCGAACATAACGATTAATTATTTTTCGTGGCAGCCAATTATATTGACGTTGTAGGCTATTTTGTAGGTTGTGTTGTGTGTCAAAATTACCACCTGGAAGTGCAACATCGGCTGTCCAACTTTTACCCGCTTTAGGAAAATGACTAATAATGCCATCAACTGCCGCTTCAGATAATTTACGATAGGTTGTGATCTTGCCACCAAATACTGATAATAATGGTGCTTTACCGTCAGGAGCATCTACTTCAAAAGTATAGTCACGTGTTACCTCGGCGGCTGAATCTGATTCATCATCAAGTAAAGGCCTTACGCCTGAATAGGTAGCAACAATATCTTCAGTGGTTATTTGATGCTTGAAATGAGCATTAACTATCGACACTAAGTAGTCACTCTCTTCTTTTGAGATAGAAGCTGTAGCTGGATCGCCAATATGCTCTATATCTGTCGTACCAACTAAAGAAAAGTCATCTTCATAAGGAATAACAAAAACGATGCGCTTATCTTCGTTCTGTAAAATATATGCCTGAGGTTCATTATGAATACGTGGCACAATGATATGGCTACCTTTGATCAAACGAATTTTTTTCGGAGAAGGACTTTTCAATGCGTCATCAAAAAAGCTGGTCACCCATGGACCTGCCGCATTAACTAAAGCTTTAGCTTTAACAGTTTGCTGTTGTCCCGTTAAATTATCATGAAGGGTTACTTCCCAAATATTATCTACTCGCTTAGCATTAGAGCAACGAGTACGTGTCATAATATTTGCGCCTTTATCTCTAGCGGCTATCGCGTTAAGCACCACCATACGGGCATCATCAACCCAAGCGTCAGAATATTCAAAGCCTTTAGTTATGCTGTCAATAACTGGGCTGTTTTTGCCAAACTTGATACCATGCGAGCCTTTCAAGGTCGCGCGTTTAGCTAAGTTGTCATACATAAACAAACCAATTCTGATCATCCATGAAGGGCGTAAATGACGGCGATGAGGTAAACGAAAACGTAGAGGCCATATAATATGAGGCGCATTTTTTAATAAGGTTTCACGCTCAGCAAGCGCTTCACGAACTAAACGAAACTCGTAATGCTCAAGGTAGCGTAAGCCACCATGAATAAGTTTACTGCTGTTTGATGAGGTTGATGAGGCAAGATCATTCATTTCACAAAGTAAAACATTTAGACCTCTACCACTTGCATCAGCAGCAATGCCTGTTCCGTTGATTCCACCACCAATAACGAGTAAGTCATAAACACTTTGATCTTTCATATTGTCCTCTTTAATTGCCACAAGGAAGAATCTGACGTAGATTCTAACTTTCTTATTGCTAAATTCACTGATAATACAATGTTGTTTTGTCAACAATACCTTTAAAAAGAAATCATATCAACATAAAGCGAACATTTTCGAACATTTATTGTTACTTATATTAATAACTACTTGATAATTATTATAAAAATTTGTTCTGAACCTACTGACATTAATAAATTTTTATTAATGTCAGTGAGATAAAAGAAGTGAAGCTAATGTAGGCTATCTATTTGTTCGATAGGCTTTATAAAACAAGAGATTAATAATAGAGGCAGGCTGTTGTCTAGATAGGGGCTTATTTAATGAAGTTGTTCTTGTTGGCCTTAATATATTTCACCACTATCTGTCTCTAAAATTATACTCATTAAAGACAAATACTACGTTGAACAATATAAAAGTGAGGGGGACAATATCAATTAAGTAGCGGTTATTGAATTTGCAAATGTTGACTTTTAAATGAATAATGTAATTTCTTACATAATGATATTACTCAATAAATTGCAGAAAAAACTTCCTTAGTAGTTAATCATTAAAATAGTTGTTGAATATTTCTCAGGTCAACTAACAAAGACCCCTGTTAAAAAATTTTCTTATTTTGACAACACTTAATGGAAAAGTTTATACCCTAATTAATGATCTCAGGTAGTATAAAATTAAATGCAAAACTATACTAAGTGCAAAGTCACTTGATGGTCGACAAGAATTTGTTTTATTTCATCCGGTGGTGTCGCATCAGTAAAGAAATGATCTACTTGGCTAATGTTACCTAAGCGTACCATAGCGTTGCGACCAAATTTTGATTGATCAGCCGCTAACAGTACTTGCCGTGAATTCTCGATAATAGCTTGAGCTACCCTGACTTCTCTATAATCAAAATCCAATAATGAACCATCTAAATCGATACCACTAATACCAATAATACCAAAATCCATCCGGAATTTTTTAATGAAGTCTTCTGTGGCCTCCCCCATAACACCACCGTCTCTGTGTCTAACTTCGCCACCGGCAATAACTACTGTAAAGTCTTCTTTAGCACCAAGTATTGAAGCAACATTTAAATTATTGGTTACAACCTGCAAACCTTTATGGTTTAGTAACGCTCGAGCAATAGTTTCGATTGTGGTACCAATATTAATAAAAAGCGATGCGCCATTAGGAATCATTTGCACCAACTCAGCAGCAATTTTTTCTTTTGAGTGAAGATCGGTAATCTTTCGTGTTTGATAATCAGTGTTCACCGTACTCGATTCAGTACCCGCACCACCATGATGACGTGAAATTTTCTGTGCTTTAGCAAGTTGATTAAGATCACGGCGCACCGTTTGTGGTGTTACTTTAAAATGTTCAACCAGCTCGTCAATGGTTACAAAACCATGCTCTTGAATCTTTTCAATAATTAACGCTTGGCGTTGTTGTTGGTTCATTTAATTTATACTTTTGGATTATTTGATTCGTTTGGATTAAAGCAGCGATATTAATTTCAATCAAAACTTCAGTTAACGTAAGAATTAGTCACTATTCTGACAGGAGAAATGACATTAGCAAATAAATTTAGCTGATAATATTATTTATCCTGTTGTAAATAATAGATAAAACATACTTGACGAACAAAAATGAACATTAACGAACATAAATTAACAGTTTTTAACATCGTTCAATAATGTCACTGAATTTTGCATGACTGACTAGATTCTATCAATTGATCAAGGCACTACCCGCTCTCGGGCTATATTATTTAACTGTGATGCCGAAGTGACAGTCTGCTCAAGAGGAGTTTTCGCAACATTTCCCCAATGATGACAAGTTGAACATGACCCTGATGATATTTGGCCCACAGTAGAAAGTACCTGTAACAAAGTTATTGCCGCCATTGATAATAGCACTGATACGATTAAACCGATTGGTATTACAAAGCAATGTATGAGGATGATATTTTAGCCACATTGATATCTAGTATAATCAATGCAGTTATCAGGCAAGTTATTCAATAGCAAATCAAACCTTCAGACACCGCCTACCCTATGGTTTATCTTGACTATTTAGTGGTTAAAACTAGACAGACTGAGGTGCTTTTGCATTCAGGCAAACGCAGCGCGAGCAGTACACAAGCTAGTGTGTCGACTAAACAGTCACCTACAGTGTCGGAATATTTTTCGCTGGAAACTTAATCTCTAACCTTTGACCGCTTTGATAGCATCACAAAAAAATGCAAAATCAAAGCGGGCTCTGAAACGGGCTCTATTAGTCTATTTCGTCGGTAACACACCCTAGCGACGCAGATTTTACCGTGGCAATATACTTTCGTAATACACCATTGGTAGCTCTATAAGCCGGCTTTATCCATGCGGCTTTACGCTTGGAAATTTCAGCCTCGTCTACTTTCAATTCCAATTTGTTCGTCACCGCATCAATGCGGATAATATCGCCATTTTGCACCAAAGCAATCAATCCACCTTCTGAAGCTTCAGGGGTAACGTGCCCAACAACAAAGCCGTGAGAACCTCCAGAGAACCTACCATCAGTGATTAGTGCTACGTCTTTGCCAAGACCCGCACCCATTACTGCTGACGTTGGTTTTAGCATTTCAGGCATTCCAGGCGCTCCCTTGGGCCCAGAATAACGGATAACGATAACCTCTCCTTTTTGTACTTCGTCTTCAATGCCTTTTATTGCGGCGAATTCATCTTCATAAACTCTTGCTGGACCTTCGAATACTTCGCCTTCTTTGCCTGTAATTTTGGCAACTGAGCCTTCAGAAGCCAAGTTTCCATAAAGAATTTGTAAGTGACCCGTTGCTTTTAATGGGTTACTTAAAGGTCTAATGATATCTTGAACTGCTGGCAGGCCAGGTAAATCAGCTAAGTTTTCTGCAATGGTTTGCCCTGTAACGGTCAAACAGTCGCCATGCAACAAACCTTCAGCCAATAAATACTTCATTACCGCAGGTATTCCACCTATGGCATGTAAGTCTTGCATTAAGTATTCACCTGAGGGCTTTAAGTTTGCCAGCAATGGCGTTTTGTCAGCCATAGCTTGGAAATCATCTAAACCTAAATCAACACCACAGGCTCGCGCCATAGCGATCATATGCAAAGTTGCGTTAGTAGAGCCGCCTAAAACCATGATCATTCTTAAAGCATTTTCAAACGCTTTTTTGGTCATAATATCTTGTGGTTTTATGTCTTTTTCCAGTAGATTTTTAATGGCATCACCCACTTTGGTCACTTCTACCTTTTTCTCATCACTCACCGCTAGATTAGACGAAGAATAAGGCAGGCTCATCCCTAAAGCCTCAATCGCTGAAGACATAGTATTTGCGGTGTACATTCCACCACAAGCGCCTGCTCCTGGGATCGCATTTTGAATCACACCTTTATAGTCTTCATCAGAGATAACGCCCTGTAATTTTTTTCCATAAGCTTCGAAAGCAGAGACAATATTTAAGTCTTCACCTTTCCATTTCCCCGCTTTAACAGAGCCGCCATAAACCAATATTCCTGGACGATTAACACGCGCCAAGGCCATCATTGCTCCTGGCATGTTTTTATCACAGCCAACGATCGCCACCATAGCATCATAATATTGAGCACCCGCAACCGTTTCAATAGAATCGGCAATGACATCACGAGAAACTAAGGAATATTTCATGCCTGCCGTTCCGTTTGAAATGCCATCACTCACCCCTATAGTGTGAAAGATTAATCCCACCAAATCAGCAGCAATGACACTTTTCTTTACTTCTTTAGCAAGTTCATTTAAGTGCATGTTGCAGGGGTTGCCTTCCCATCCTGTAGAAACGATACCCACTTGTGCTTTTTTCATGTCCTCTTCTGTCAAACCAATCGCATAAAGCATGGCTTGTGAAGCAGGTTGTGATTCGTCTAAAGTGACCGTTTTTGAATACTTATTTATTTCTGACATTGTTATTGGCTCCGAAACCATGATTGAATAATTTTTATTAGAACAGTTCGCAAAAAATAATTTTTGAAACCAACCCAACGCTGCTCTTTCTTCACATGCATTGCATTTTCTGCTCTATGACTATATTTTTTATATTTTATATTTTTCTATACCGAAACTACTTGAAGATGCAGGAATAAACAAATTAGAGTTGCCCCAAGATGCCATATATTAATAGCAACACCTTTAAATACAACATTAAATAATGAGCATCCCTATTTATAAACCTCACCTTTTCATCTTTGCGATCTATTTAGCACGTCAATAGGATTAAATAATCTCTATTTGGCATAAAGGTAAAGCTGTTGGTCAACAGAAATTAGGAAAACATATCTGCTATCACTATTATACAAATATAGTTAAATACTGGTTGTCCACTATGGGCTTAGATATAACCTAATATAAAATATATCTCTGTGAAGAGCTAAAGCATCACTAATTTACGCTCAAGCAAAAATTTTAGCAGCGAGCCAGTTATTGCTTAGACATTCAAATTTAGAAAGTACCATTGAATATTTAGGCGTTGAAATAGACCATGCTTTATCTATATCAGAAAGCACAGAAACTTAATGCCTATTTTAAGTGCCTAAAAACCTGAGGCGGTTTCGCCGCCTTTTTGAGGCAGAATTAACCATAACTATTGGCCATAAAGCGGTCGTTTTTTAGCGTTCAAAATCGTCCAAATAATGGCTCACTTGAGCGCTTTGCAGACATTAGCAGAAAAATTATGACTGCGATATTAATACGTTAATTTTTTCGTCTTGATTTAGCATTAAAATAATCGCCTTATTAACTTCACGACGTGTTTTTGACTTATGCCAACGATTCCAACAAGCCACATTATCCCAGTTGGTGATAATTGTTCTCATATTAGGATTATTACTATTGCGGTATGATGCGCCAGAAATATAACCTTTTGCCGTCATTATTGCAGTTAAACTTTTGCGAATTTCAGAATCGTATGTGCTTTCCATATCGTCAGCGAGTACACGCTCAATAAGTACTTTTATCATTTTTATTTCAGTTACCCAATAGTTAAATTTAAAAACATAATATTTTACCATCACTAGCCTATAGATATAACGCATTTAACCCATCATTGTAAGCAGAATAATAGCTGATGTTATCTTGATGTAGAGGTCGATTATGCTGTTAAATTATCTAAGCTATAATTATCCCTTACTTGTGTAACCTCGAACTAAGCATTTTTTAAACTAATTTTTCAGCAAAAAATGCTAATGTACGATCCCATGCAAGGTCTGCATTTTCTTTATCATACCGCCCAGTAGAGTCATTATGAAAACCATGTTGAGCATTTTTATACATGTGCATTTGATAAGGGGCTCCTACCTTTTTTAAGTCGTTCTCATATTCAGGCCAATATTTGTTAACTCTTTCATCAAGTTCACCAAGCTGAATAAGTAACGAAGCCTTAATGTTTTTCCTTAACTCACTTTTTGCAGGTGTGCCATAAAAAGGTACTCCAGCAATAATGAGATCAGACTCAACCGCGGCTAAATAATTAACTATGTAGCCGCCAAAACAAAATCCAACAGCACCGAGTTTACCGTTACTTCTGTGATGCTTCTTAATGAATTTTGCCGCCGCAACAAAATCTTGTTGTATTTTAGAACGCTCCATACTTTTTTGCATTGCTCTACCCTCATCGTCATTGCCAGGATACCCTCCTAGTGTAAACAGAGCATCTGGAGCAAAAGCAAGATAACCCGCTTTAGCCAGTCGACGAGCTACATCTTTTACGTATGGGTTCAGGCCCCTATTTTCATGAATAACTAAAACAACGGGTAAAGTGCCTGTTTTATTGGTTGGAGTGACTAAATAGCCAGCGCCTTTGCCGTAGCCCTTTGGGGAATCAAAGGTCTCATAGGTTGCTTTTATATCAGCGTCATTAAAAGAGACTTGTTCGGCTAAGACATAATTAGGCAGCAGTGTCGATGTTAATAAGGCCATTGAATAACCAACAGCAACCAAAGTACCTAATTTTGCCATAAAGGCTCTGCGATCCATTCCTCCATGAGCATATTCGTCGTACCAGTCAAATGCTTCTTGAGGGATATCACTATCTAATTTTTTTGACATGTTTATCTCACTTGTAAATTTTTCATTTTTAAAAAAATGAATACTTATAACAGACTTATAACAGACTTATAAAAGTAGAAGAGTTTTTAAGTCTTCACAAATTTAAAAAAATTTAACCATAGTGATTAATCGTCAGGTTGTTATCTCTATAGAAAATTAAATACTAAATAACGTTAATTACTTAATGGTGATATTTTAGCCTGTGTAAAGCCAACGCCGTAGTCACTTTTGGATTGCGTTTAGTCTCTAAAACGTTTTTTCTGGTGGTTGGATCTGGGCTAAACCTTTTTTAGACGCCCTAATGACGTGAAGCCTTTCTCGCTATATCACCACTGAAAAAGCCGCACAGTTTACATTTTTTAATTGTTATGTAGTGCGGGGGGCAAACATAATAATAGCCATACCCAAAAGTGCTACTGCCGACCCCACTAAATCCCATGCTGTTGGGCGAATTCCTTCTATAACCCACAACCATAAAATAGCCATAAAAATATAAACACCACCATAGGCCGCATAAACTCTACCAGCAGCCTCAGGATGCAGAGAAAGCAACCACGAAAATGTGGCCAAGCTTAGCGCAGCTGGAACCAACAACCAAATTGACTTATCTTCACGCAACCAAAGATACGGTAAATAACAACCCATAATTTCAGTTAAGGCTGTAATGATAAAAAGACCTAATATTTTAAATTCCAACAAAAAAATCTCTCTTAGTAGTAAAAAAATCCCGCTTTAGCTTTGGATTTGCCAAAGAAAAGTGGAAAAAAAGCTGTCATATGCACCTTGTTGTGGGGCTATAAATATGTCTCAACTGAATAGCCATCGCTGGATAAATCGTGTGTAATTGGGCATGATCCAATAAACCATGAGAAAAACTATGGCTCCTGTTACTGCAAGCGTAGTTATAAAATGATTATCGGGAAAGTGTAATAGTCGCAGCACGGGTGCAATGACTATCGGCACACCAAGCACTAAAGGATAAATGGCAGACCATGTCACTAGGCACTGTTTCCAGCGTACGGGTACTTTAGCTTTAGCGCTTTCTGGGGTAAACCAGAAATCTAGCCCACTACTGATAAAAAAGTCATCGCCAGTGACTAATAACGGTTGAACCTTTTCAATCAGACGAGAGCGAGTCGGCGACTCCATCCAGTCTTGTAAATGTGATCGAGTGTCAAATCGTATAATGATCGTGTAGGTTCCGGTTAGTCCAGAAATTGGACGGACGATATGCCAGTCCAGATTCCCTTTTGAGGCTTTGCAAATCGGCGCTATTTCATTAGACCAGCTTTCGTAATCAGCATGCTTGCATTCACGCACTCTATGCGTAATAACAACCGTTGCCCCTTCTATATCGCTGGAATTATCAGCAACTTTATCTGTTTTCATATCTGCGTCCTTATATTGCTCAACGCCTAAATAGCAGGCTAAGTTATCGTTGGCTAAAATTGTTTAACTAAACCAAACTTAGCCAACTATTAGCTGTGTGTTTGAGTAACTTAAGTGACTCACTGTCTGCGACTGTCAAATGTGTTTACACAAGCATAGACTGAATAATCTTTCTTTCGCCTGAACATCTTATTTTTGGGATTAATTTTATATAGGTCTAGCTTCGTCTAGGCTATTCACGGACTTATGTGAGTGGACCAATGTGATCGGACATAAAAAATGAGATGTAGGTGTTTTTCTAATATGGCGTAATGCGATAACCATTCCAAAAAAATGGCACAACAATGACACATAGCTTAGGTAAATATTGCCTAACAACTTCGCCTAAACAGCATAGTTTGTAAGAATACGCGGTTAAATATAATCTTGAATATTATCAAAAGCCGTTTTATCATCTAATACTTTAGATAAAATCATCATGCCCTCCAAAGAGGCTAATAACTGAATAGCTTTAGCTTTGGCACTTGCTGCTGTCATGTCTTTTTCTTCAATATATCTTTGTTGTAACCAGTTTATATTCAATTCAAAAAAACGTTTAATTTCACTTTTCACTTGCTCTGGCAAGGCGTCTAACTGTGCGCCTAATAAACCACATAAGCACATTTGGTTATCTTTTTCCAATGCCGCTTTGAACATATTAATATAGAGCTTAATCGCGCTACTCTCTTGTTGCTTTGCTTTCTCATCATTTAGTGATGCTAAAAATACATCGGTATACTGATGGGCTAATTCTGCAGCTAAATCAGCTTTGGTGCGAAAATAGTAATGCACACTTGAGCTTTTAATGCCTATTTCATCGGCAAGCTCTCTAAAGCTAAAATTACCGTAGCCGCCAGACCTAACTTTGTTTTCAGCTAATGTGAGTATTTGAGATTTTTTATTCATAAATAAATGCTATCTGAGAGGTTAAGTAAATAATAAAGTTATTGAGTAGCTTTAATGCCCATATTAGCGATATAAGCAGACAAGGTTACTGCTAATGTTAGTTACTCAATAATCTCGGCTATTATCAATGACTAAGTCATTTTATTCAAATACTTAATCATTTCGCTAAATGGATACCACTAAGGTGCTTGTTCGTTTTTAGTAACTTTTAAACAAGAGTTCTTTTTTCAATAAACTAATCGCTGTATCAGCGGCGTTAATCGCGCCTTCAAGGTAACCAGCGTCTTGCTCAGAAAACTCACTCGCTGCCAAATATAAATTTAATGACGATAACTCCTGAGAAAATCGCTTTATATGAAAGTCAGGATGCGCCGGTGGCTCTGTTCTGTCTTTATCTGTGGCCACATGGACATCGTTGCCCCAACTTTTTAAATAACACTGTTCATAGTGCTGGGCTGCTTCGCCAAACAATAACTTAAGCTGATTAATGCACTGGGCTTTTAAATCTTCAATAGAGACACTTTTTATGGCTTGGGATGAAAGTCCGATAAAACCAAATAATGCAAAACCTTGCTGATCTGCGGCTGAAGCATCATGAATTTCCATCATAGGTCCAACGCGACTAAATGCTTGTCCTGCCAAGCCACTGTCTCGCCAAAAAGGTTTATTATAAGTCGCTATAAACTTTGCTTGGTTTGCCATCCAAGTGGGTACAGCCAATAACGCTTTTGTTAACGCTTCACTCGCCCAATGAGCAGGCGTTAAGTATTCATGAATAAGTCTGGGTGGTAAGGCTAATATTAAATTGTCGGTTTCGTGAATAACGACCGAAGCATCTTTTGTATTTTTCACTGTTACTTGCCAAGTATCATTGACCTTTAGTAAACTATCCACTTGAGAACTAAGCTGGTAATTACTTTTTGATAACTTAGCTTGTAAAGCCAAAATGAGTTTATATAAACCCCCTTCTAAACGATGCAATAAAGGCCCTTGACCATTTTTAATGATTTTAGGGGCTATATTCGTATGTTCATGATAAACAACCGCACCAGTAATATATTGATGAAATAAATTTTGCTGCAAATTAGCCGCTAATGCTTTCATACGATAATGATGTGGAAATATCCATGTTGGGCCAAGATCATGAAATAACGACTCATCATTATTTACCTTAGGCTGTTCGCTATGAATACGCCCACCAAAAACATCTTTCGCTTCAAAAAGCACATAGGGAATATTTAACTGTTCTAACTGAAACGCTGTATACAAACCAGCTAATCCACCACCAACAATAATTACGCACTTTTTATTCATTAGCACCTCATTCATTAACACCTACGACCTACCTACTGATAGATAAATATTAACTGGCGTTTAATTTAAAAGCAAGTCATTTTACAACGCGTTAGCAGCTACATTTAGCTACAAGTTAACATTTGACAATTGATATAAAAACAACCAAGCTACCTATCAATAGATAGATAGCTTGGTTGTTAGATAAAAAAACTAAGTAAGTTGATGGTAAATAGAATAATACTTATTTAAATAAACTCATTAATTAATTGGAAATAAAATGAAAATATATGATGTTGAAGGTTTTCCTAATCCACTTCGTGTTCGAATGGCTTTGGCTGAAAAAAATGCGCTAGACCTGGTTACTTTTGTTCCTGTTGACGTAATGAACGCTGAGCATAGAAGTGATGCTTTCCTAGTAAAAAATCCAGCTGCGGGTGTTCCAGTACTCGAATTAGATGATGGTACTTATATTTCTGAATGTTCAGCTATTATTGAATATATCGATCACACCTTTGCCGGCATTTCATTAACAGGAACGTCTGCTAAAGAGCGTGCTGTTATTAGCATGATGCAACGCAGAGCTGAATTTATGGTACTTGACGCTGCCGCTACTTATTTTCATCATGCAACTGATGGTTTAGGACCCGATCTTGAAATAGACCAAAATAAAGCCTGGGGCAATAAACAAGCTAAAAATGTACTGGCCGGTTTTAAATATTTTAATACGGTATTAAGTAACGCGCCTTTTGTCGCCGGTGACGAATTTACGATGGCTGATATTACCTTATTCGCAGGTCTTGCTTTTGCTGATTTTGGTAAACTAACCGTACCAAGTCAATACACACATTTACTTGCATGGCGTGCAAAGATTCAAGACCGACCAAGCCTTAAATAAAACTATATCGCGAGTGGTTTAACCGCTTTAATGGCATTAACGACTCGCTCTCCTTTACTATTTTTTAACTAGGATTTATTTATGGGAATTTTTGATGATTTTACGCAAAAAGCCGTTGTTCATAGTGCCTCATTAGACTGGTTAGCCTCACCTATGCCGGGCGTTGAAAGAAGACCTCTAGATAGAGTGGGTGGCGAGGTTGCTAGAGCAACCAGCATAGTGCGATACGCAAAAGGCAGTAAATTTTCTCCTCATGTTCATACGGGCGGCGAAGAGTTTGTGGTACTTGACGGTGTATTTCAAGATGAAAGTGGAGATTTCCCTATCGGCTCTTATGTTCGAAATCCTCCACAATCTAGTCATACGCCGCGCTCTGATAACGGCTGTATTATTTTTGTAAAATTGTGGCAGTTTCAACCTGAAGATAGAACGCATGTTCGCCTACAGATCAATAAAATGTCAGCGATTCCTTCGCAAACATTTGGCGTATCTATTACCCCGTTATACAAAGACAAACATGAAGAAGTGTCGGTTTATTATTTTGAACCGAATACAAAAATGAGTTTATCGGTTCCTGAAGGTGCAGAGGTATTAGTATTAGCCGGGGAATTACAAGCACAAAATGATTTACTGCAAAAGCATAGCTGGATGCGTTTACCGTTAGGCGACACACTAGCAGTAACAGCAAAAAGTAATGGCGCAAAAATTTGGCTTAAAACAGGAAATTTATCTGATGTAAGCAACCAGATAAAACGGATTCAAGCGGCGAGTTGATTTTTTAACTAAAGAATAACTAAAGAATAAACAGGGAGTAAATAAAGGCACATGCGATTCCTTTCTTTGAGTTTTACTCAAATTTTTTTATCGTTTAAATAAAGCATGTCATTAGAAAGTATATATCAAATAATTTCTAGCTAATAAATTTGTATCTATTGATTGATCTTTCATGTCTATATTCTGTAATGTTCAGCTTTCGTCTCTAAAAAGTCTATTAAGCGCTGTTTTATATCTTCATAAAATGGTCTTCTATTCGCTAATAAAGGATATTTTGGCTGAGCTGAAAAGCTTAATAGTTAGTACTATTTTGACCTGACATCCTCATTATTGCTATGGTTTGCTTAAGAGCGAGCAAGATGCTCTTGACTCTAACCAGTAAACGCTAGCTTGTACTGTGCCAGCTGACAGTAATGTGTGTGCAATAAATAAAAAGGGAACTGAAATCTATGACCAATCCTTTAATTATTTCGATACTGAGATATTTAAGAGAGCAGAAAAGTTCCTGCTCGCTGCTTGATTTGGTGAAGCTTTGTGAACAAGACTTTCTTTCGCTTATTCTAACGGATGTCGCTCCTCAGATAGCCATTTTCCAAAAGAATTTTTTTGTTATGAATGCGCTGTATCAAATTCAACATGATATTCAAACAGAGGGTTTTTCACTGACAATTTTTCCTTTAGAAATTTGTCTGATGCCACATTGCGCTGGCGTTAAAAATTCCCTGACCACGCGCGATAATGATCTGGCCCACTACTATTTAAACTGGTCTAATTTGAATAACATCACTGTTGAAGAGGTTGAATCACTTTTTGCTAGTTTTTGGCAAAGATATCAGGCGGTAGATAAGGTTGGCGATGCCCTGACGACGTTAGGACTAAATCAAGGTGTGGATTGGTCTAAGATACGTCAGGCTTACCAAAAAAAAGTTTTCATTAATCACCCTGATAAAGGCGGCTGCGCAGATGACTTTATCAAAACCCGAGCAGCCTATGAAATTTTAAGGTTTTGTTATTATAAAACTTAACGCTAAGTTCATATTTCACATCATGACTAAGACCAACTATGATAGATCAGCCCTACTTTGCTACCAAAGCCAATAATCCTAGTCTGTTCATGTTTGAACATCTACTTTTTGTGCTAAGTTTGCAATAGCTTATCAACGTCAACAATAGGTAATGTTCGTTCCTTACCTACATCTGCTGAAATCTCAGCTTTTGTATCAAAAAGAGTATTAAATTGAGCGTTACGGCCACCCTATAGAATCAATCATGGTTAATAAACTGTGACTCGGAAATCGTTTTATAAGTCATAGGTTTATCAATCTGGTGAGCAATAAGATTTTGTGGAATATGGGGTTGTAGCAAGTGTTCAAATTGCTCAACCTCATTAAATTGAGTATTTAGCCACCTATCTACTAATAGTGATTCTTGCGGTAGGATTAGCGGCATTGCTTTGCTGTGAATTTTCATCAGCTTTGGGTGTGGTGGCAAGGTGATAACCGAGCAGCTAAGTTTTATTTCACCTGTTGTTTGATGCTTCCATTCACGGCACAACCCCCCAAGTATTAAGCCACCTGACTCTGCTGCCATATCGTAATAATGTATAGGTTTTTTATTCACAAATTCAGTTTCACCAAAACCTTTAACCGCAATAACACACCGTGAACTACGGTAGGCTTGATAACCTGCACTTTTTGGGGTATTTAACTTATCATATCGTGTATTAAATGAAGTAAATTTAGACGGTTTAAAACCATTTACCGTTTGGTCTAACAATAACCACCAAGTAGCGTTTTCAACACGCCGTTGTTCACCTACATTCCTGATAATGGAAATGGTATCCGCCGCTTTTACACAACGGCTATCAATAGGCTTATCAATTACCTTGTTAATTTTTAAGCTGGTATAAAGTTTTTTAACACCCTTATCAAATGTCATATTGAACCGACCGCACATGTTTTTTATTCCTCATAAATTACAGGTTACCTTAGCAACGAACTTTAGCTATATCTCGCCAGTTAGCAGTGAACTGCAAACTTAAGAAGTAACGCTTTATGTACTATTTTTCCGTTTGCCGTTTCAGCAGCTAATTTTAAAAAGCTTTGGCATTTGAAAGCAGAGAATGTTGGGTACCTAAAAAAACACTAAGTAACTTTTTTTTCGCTATATTAAGTTGACGTATATAGATTAATCAGAATCAGTTTAATCATCAAAGAGCGTTATAATATAACAAGCATCCAATCTGTTGTCACAAGATTAGCTGTGTCTGTTAAGATCACAAAGACACCCTTCCTCTAAATGCAATAACTACCTCAGAGCAGTCTATGCAGATACAATAGCTGAGATTTCAATAATTCACTTTTATAACTTGTCTGTGTGCATGAAAGACATTAGCTATTGGCTACTCTTTTGGTTAGATATTGGTCAACTAAGCGCTATTAGCTAATATTAAGGCGTTATTTAAATTATTCACTTTTTGTTGCTGAGGCAATGCTAACTATACCCAATTTTATGTTCACTATTTCCAAAATGGCTGATTATTTGTTTACGTTTGATTTTATTTTATTTATAAAATAGACCACCCAAAGCTTTATCTTTGACAATTTTAATTTATGGCTTAGTTGTTGAATTTTATTAAAAAATAACTTCATTAATACTAAAATAGTGACTTAATAGTCATATTTCTGTTACATTGCTGGTAATAAAAATATTAAATTTTTTAGCGACTATTGAACTGTCGAGCTTTTTACTGATTGTTTTTACCGATTATAGCGTTAGTTGTACTTTTTAGTTATTTGTACAATGTGGCACCTTTGACGTGCAATTGTTCTGTATAACAAGGTAATATAATCTAGTAAAAATATCTAACAAGCATAAGCTAAGCATTAGACTACAAGCTGTTGAGCGAAATAATGTCTGCCGTAACAAAAATGTGGTGAGTCTTGAAACTTAACTGCAAGGCCAACATGTTGAATTATCATTCACTTAGATGAGTATGTATTTCTTGATATTTTCCGAATTCAGCAAGAGAATTTCCACCGCTTTAATTGCCATCATTTTACTTGCTATTGTCGTCAGTTTTGCTGGCCTTGTTCATAACATTGACCAAAAAAATATCAACGAATTAAATAGTGACTTTACGATTAATAGTAGCTATTACATTGATAAAACTAACAATACTGACCTTAATAATATCTTAAGTAATACTGATTTTATCGCTAGTAAATTAAATAATATTCCTTATGCATTAGCACAGCAAAGTTATTGGATAAAACTATTTCTGCATTATCCTATTGATAAAACATCAATAACTACTAGCGCGCAAAAAAGCTTTATTCAAGGTAGTGGCAACAAGCAACTAATATTGATGGCCGAACATAGTATGCTTGATACTTTTATCGTTTATCAACTAAATGCCTTAACAGCGCCAGAAAAAATTTACCAGAAACGTGCCAAATCAAAAGAGTTAAGCCAAAATATTTACCCTTATGCAAGACTACAGCTGAATCAATTCGGCCATAGTGAATACCTAATAAAAGTGAAAAACTCTGGTCCTCCTAATATACCTCTGCTGTTATTTACCCCACAAGACTTCGAGCAAAGAGTACTGCTATCTCAATTAATATATGGCGCATTTATCGGCATATTACTCATCATGGCAATATATAACTTAGTATTATTTTTTGCTGACAAAGATAAAGTTTATTTATTGTATATTGGTTACTTATTATCTGCTTTTGCATTACTGTCTTCATTAACAGGTTATGGATATTTTCTTTTCTCCGACCAAGTAATGCAGTTACTCAATAAATATATTATCTTTACACATTTTTTACTGATTATTTTTTTACTGTTATTTACGCTTTATTTTTTACGTTATGACCGTTTAAAACATTGGGCTTACAAATATTCACTTATATTTACTATTGTTATCAGTTCATTAGGGCTATATTCTCTTTCGCTCGACGAATTAACCCAAGCTAAACTTTTTTTCTCTCTGCAGCCACTATTTTATATTGTCGTACTCTTCCTAATCCTTAACCGCCTGAAACGAGATTTTTTATGGGCACGTTTTTACTTTTTGTCCTGGTTGCCCTTATTAGCTGGCGCTATTATTCAACCTCTAGTGCTGCTTAATCAACTTGAATATAGCTTTTTAACGGGCAATGCATTCCTATTTGCCATCATGATTGAAGTCACCTTTATGGCATTTGCCTTAGCTGAGCGTATTCGCCGCAATGAGCAAGAAAAACTAACTATGGTTGCTTACCACCAAAGTAACCATTTACCGAGACAAACAAATTTAGACCATAAAATCAGTCAGCTTATAGCAGAAGGTAAGCAAAACTTTACCGTAATAGTGATCAAACCCGAGCAATTTCACCGTATCGAACTCTATATCAATGAACAAATATGCATCCAATTCTTTCAAAAAGTCTATCTAAAATTATCTTCATTGTTCAGGTTTAATGATGCTGTACTTAATATCACTGAGCAATTTGAAAAACTCTGCTATCTCGAAAATAGCAGCTTGGCTATCGTCATTGACAATTCACTTAACGAGCAAGATATAGCACTATTTATTAACTCAATTCAGCAAGCCGTTCGTGATGTTTTTTATATTAAAGATCTTAAACTGCCATTATCCGCGTATGTTGGTTTAGCAAAATTTTCTGCTCATGATAGCTCAAGTACAAGTATGATCAATAACGCGTCAATTGCCGCAAATAAAGCTGAGTTAACGCAAAATAAATGGACTTACTTTACGCAAAAAGATAACCAAAGTAGTCCTTCATCAATACAGTTAGCCATTGACCTACAACAAGCAATAACAACGCAAGGGTTTGAGTTGTTTCATCAACCACAGATCGATTTAAAAACCAATAAAGTCTGTGGTAGTGAATGTTTAATTCGCTGGCACCATCCAACGCTTGGTCATGTTTCACCTGATATTTTTATTCCTGTCGCGGAAGACTTTGGTTTAATACCTTCATTAACCTTATGGGTAGTAGAAACAGCCTTGAGTCAACAAGCAGCGCTAACCCAAAATACAGGTCTAAACCACATGGTGTCTATCAACATCAGTGGTAAAGACCTTATTCAAGCAAATTTTATTGATGACATCACCAAGATAATTAATCGCAGTGATATTAAGGCAGAAAAAATCATTTTCGAATTAACAGAATCTGTTTCTTTTGCACAAAATAACATCGCAATAGAAACCATAGAAAGCCTTATTAAATTAGGTATTACTATTAGCCTTGACGACTTTGGTACTGGCTATGCTTCCATGTCGCAAATTAATCAGTTGCCGTTCCAAGAGTTAAAAATAGACCGAGAATTTGTTGAAAATGTTTGTAGCAATAATAAACGTAAAGTTATTGCGGAAGCTGCAGTGAAAATGGCAAAAGGCCTAGGCTTAGAAGTGGTTGCAGAAGGTATCAATAGCAGCTTAGATGAAGAAACTTTACGCTGTTTTGGTTGCGACATTGGTCAAGGTTATTACTATGCTAAACCTATGTCTTATGAGAGATATTTAAGCTGGCTTAATCATTTATCTAACGGCCAAATACCAGCGAGCTTAGAGGGAGAATATATACCCGCTCCTCTTAAAGATGCAAATTAATAAAAGATGAGCTAAAAGGCATGGATGATGAAGGTAGAGCAAAGTAGGATCGCACCGCCAAGAAGCGTTATTCTCGACGGCTGCATCCGGCGTTGGCTTAATCACCGACAGCGATATGGACATATTGTTGAAATCTATAACGCAGGCAATAGTCTTTATCTATTTGCTCTTAGCGAGGTAAGTGAGTAGCAAAACAGTGATATTCCCATCAAAAAAGTTCAGATATTTTTTAGTTAAAACAATTGGTTTTCAAGTGTTTTGCCATTAATAAGGTGAGTATAAGACCAATTATTACTTGCTAAGGCTGTTAATAAGTTCATTTCAATACTTAGCTTACCTTGCTCATTACTGATGGTAAGTAAGTATTCTTTATCTTGTGTCATAGTCACCTGGCTAACGCCCGGAATTTGTAATATTAAGGGTATAATTTCTGGATAAATCTGTTTCATTCTCAGCGTTAAAAATCCAGCACTGTCATTATTACCCAGCGTTTGATGCTGTTTTAAGTGACCATTATCGAGATAAAGTACCTGATCACATAATCGCTCAAGTTCACTAAGATCATGAGAGCTTAAAATAAAGTTAACGTCGCTGGCATGTTCACTAACAATAGCGCGTACCTCTTTAGCATTAGCAGGGTCAAGCCCAGCCGTTGCTTCATCTAACATGACAATTTCAGGGCTACCTAATAAGGCTTGCGCTATGGTTGCGCGTTTTCGCATACCGTGCGATAACTCACTGGGTAGGCTATTTAACGCATCTGACAAACCTACCATATCTAAAACCCTAGCCGTATCTTTTTGAGCAAACTTGTTGCTCATACCTTGTAAGCGAGCATAAAAGTTTAGTTGCATCGCAATCGTAAACCTAGGGTCTAATTGCGCGTCCTGGGGTAAGGCTGACAAACGCCCAAACAGCGCTGAATTTCCAGGGGCATGTCCCAATATACTAATTTTGCCTGATGAAGGCTGAATATAGCCACATAACAAGCTAAACAAAGTGGTTTTACCTGCACCATTAGGACCCACTAAAGCCACTGGCGCCCCTTTTTCTAAAGCAAACTCGACCTTGTTTAGGGCTGTTTTATCTCCATATCGTTTCGTAACTTGTTGAACATCGATAATTAAACTCATAGTGATGCCCTCTTCATCAGCCAATGGCTGGTCATCAGTAACAAAGCGGTCTGTATTAAAGGTAATAAATATTGACTAGTGGCCATGTTATTTTGCGATAAAATACTGCTTATTTGATCACCTGGAAATAGCCAGTTTAGATAAAAAACTTGGCCAAATTGATATTGAATAAAAGCAAGCACCAAAGGACCTAAGGCAAAAAATAATGTGGCGGCAACTATCGCAAGTCGCGCTGAATTAACCAAGGTATTAAGCAATGACATTAAAGCAATAAACGGCATAACAACAATTAATAATTCTAAAAATAATTTAGCACCTATCTGTAGGCTAGCCGATAAAAGTGTTACATCTCGCATACTGGCTAATAGGGTTGTCGCTATTGAGGTCAGCAATATTAATATCGCTATAATAAGCAGCTGACCTAAATAACGCCCTAATATTAACTCGGCTCGGGTTGTTCTTAGGGTGATAAACCTTAATGTGCCACGATGCTTATCTGAACAAAACTGATCGCTACAGACCAATAAAGCAAAGCTTGGGAAAAAATATACCGCCACCAACCAATAAATAGCGTACTCAGCGACCGGCCAATCTAAAAGCGCCGTTAGCCCCAGAGCACCAAACAGTTGCGACGCCATGCTTTCAAATGAAGGCGAAATAACCATTGCAGACGCTGAGCCAACAAAATAATACAAGATAATAAACCAGATTGTGGCAAAGGCTGATAACGCCAATAAACCGCGCTTAGTGGTAAACAAACGTAAAACTTCAAAAGTAACTAAGCACCAAATTCTCGACCAACTTATCTTCACATCACACCATAATAACTGTTATTTTTTAATAGATTAAAGTTAAAAGCAGTGAAATGCGAGTAATAAGTATAAATACCTTAAAATATTGTCAGCTTGTTTTACAGTTCAAAAAAAATATAAACATAACTAGCTGTAAATAAAGAATAAAGTATATCGGCCTGTTTTTTGCATAACGCGTTATATATGTCGAAAATATTAATATACATTTAATAAAGAATTATAAGGGTAGATTAATGAGGTATTCGTTCACAACGCTAATGATGGCAGGATTGTTATTACTCTCTGGGCCTGCATTAGCAAGCACCACAACCGCAGGTTTTGGTAACGTCATTAAAACAGGAAATAACTTTAATCAGTTTGATGTTAATGTCGATGGCGTAACTATTAATGTCTCTGGCTGGTCTGATACCGCTAACTTATCAACCGATCGTAATCAAGACAGTGCAATTAAACGCGCTGTCGATTTCGATAAATTTAGTGGTGGTTGGTCTATGCAAAATAAAGACGAACATAGTAATTACTGTGGTACATACAGCCATTCTGCAGATAATTTTGGTACTTGTGGTTATAAAGACTATGACTTCTTTCTGTTGTCTTTTTCTGAAGAGGTATCATTAGTAAGTGCAAGCTATAGCTGGATAGCAAAAAGTGCAAGCCAAACCCAAGTCAGTGTAGCAGCGTTAGATAGTGCATTGTTTACTAATTCTAACAGTTTAAATAACAAAACTTGGGCTGGGTTAGCAAGTGGACATACCCTAAAGTCAGATTATGCTCAAGTCAAAAATGCTAGTGGTTATTACTCAAATTTTCATGGTGATACTAAAGACCAGTATTCAACTGTGTGGTTAATTGGGGCATTAAATTCAGTCTTTGGTGGCAATACAGCATGGGAAGGTAATGATGGAATGAAGCTATCTGGTGTTTCTTTCAGCAAATCAGCTAGTGATCCAGCGCAAGTACCTGAGCCTAATACGATAGTAATGTTTTTAATCGCGTTAATCTGCTTAGCACGTTTTGGTAAACGCCGCACTTAAGCCTGAACAATAAAAATGATGGCTTTGGCCATCTTTTTTTCATTTCTGCTCGCGTATTATTTTTAATAAAAATTCTATTATAAAAATTTTCAATATCAACACTACTTTTAAAGAAACCCGAGGTACTATGCGCTATACCGTTTTAATATTGTCAATGATGGTCATTCCTTTTAGTTATGCCAGCTATGACTATGAAAAAGCCCACATCGCATTTAATGCCAGTGAAATAGAAGCAGCTTATATACATCTAAAAAATGCTTTAAAGAATACGCCTGATAACTTACCCAGCCAATTATTAATGGCAAAAATACTACTACAACAGCATCATTACACTGACAGCGCAAGCTTATATCAAGAAGCGTTAAGCAATGGTGCCGACATCAATTTAATATTAAATGAGTTAGCTAACGCATTGATGTTATCTAAACAATACCAACAAGTGGTTGCATTAAACAATTTAGGAAAATTAAATAATAATAACCACTTACAATGGTTATTATTAGCTGCTAATGCCTATAGTGCTTTAGACGAAATAGAAAAAACCAACTTATATTTACAACAAGCCTATGTGATAGCGCCTGATAATATTAAGGTGCTGCAAAGCCTCTCAACTCATTTTTTAGCGCAAAAAAAACACCTACAAGCAAGTGAAAAAATAACGCACCTGTTATCTTTATTTCCTGAAGATGCAAAAAATTGGTATTTGCAAGGGCAATTACACATAGCCAAATTTGAATATAAGCAGGCCTTAGTCGCATTGGAAAAAGCTTATCAGCTTGCCCCATTGGACCCCTTTATTCAGCGTACACTTGCTAATGTATATACCGGTGAAAATCGTATAAATGATGCCTTAACCATTATTAATTTAGTACTAAAAAATAGCCCTGAAGACCCCTTCGCACTATTACTAAAAAGCCGACTGCTATCAAATAACCACCAAGAAGCAGAGTCTCGCTTAATTTTAGACGACATCAGCAATCGCTTATCTTTACTGAGTGATGAAGACAAGCAAAGTAATCAGTCGTTGCTCTATGTCGCTAGTGTCAGTGCTTATGTCAAAGGGGATTTTGAGCTCGCACAAACACAACTGCAAGCTTATCTAAAGGATAATTCAGACGACCTATTTGCCATTAATTTACTGGTGTCTATTTATATAAGCCAAGGGCAGTGGTCTAAAGCACAAACGACACTTGAAAATAAGCCGGCGTTAATTAAAAATGATCTAAAATTATCACTGCAGTTAGTTGAAATATACCTGAAAAAAAATAAACTCTTTAAAGCTGAACAAATGTTAAATAATTTGCCTGTTCACTTTCAAAAAACAGCTGACTATCTTAGTGCAGAAGCACTATTGTTAACTCGTCTTAACCAATCAACTAGCGCTTTAGCGTTACTTGATAGTGCGCTAAACCTAGATGCACATCCAAAATTACTGATCACCAAAGCGCTAATTTTAAAAGAAAATAAAAATTTTGCTGCTGCAATACTTATTGCAGATAACTTACTGATAACTGATGTAAACAATAGTGATTACTTAAAATTGAAATCTACACTGCTTTTAGCACAAAACAAATGGCTTGAAGCATTAACGATTATCGAACAAATTTTAGTGATAAAACCCAATGATTACACCAGCCTTTTCAATAAAGCTTCTGCCCTTGCCTTAGTGAATCAACTCGCGCCAGCGTTAACTATTTGTCATGACTTATTAACACGCACCCCCAATGCAGGTCAGGTATTAATATTGCAAGCAAAAATCAATCGAGATTTGGGCGAAGTTGACCCCGCCATTGCAACACTTGTTGAGCTGTTACAAAAAGAACAAAGCAATATCTCTGCATTGGAGACTTTGCTGTATATTTATATTAGCCAGCAAAAGAACATAGAGGCGATGAGTTTATTGGATCAATTAACCAAGTTAATTTTTTTAAATCCTAAATATGTACGCTTAAAAGCGCAAGTTTACTTAGCCTTAAAAGATCAAGAAAACAGTAACAAGCAAATAGATATCTTATCTAGTTTGGCAAAATCTTCACCAGACTTTTATGCCTTAGCCGAACTTCAAGCTAAAGCAAATATGTTAGTCGCAAGTAAGGTGAGTCTTGAGCAAGCTATTTCTACCCTAGAGGGTAACTCAACTGATAAACTTAACATTGAATTTGCGCTGGTTAATATAAATTTAATTTTGCAAGATTATGCTGTAAGCAACAAGCTTTTGAATAACATTGAACAGCAATATCCAAAAAATAGTCTTACGGCACTACTTCGTGGCCATTATTATTATGCCCAACAACAATTTCTCCCCGCTCAAGCGTATTACTTTAAAACCTTAATACTTGATAAGAAAAATACCCAAGCATTAATTAAACTCTATCAACTCGCGCAGCTAAATATAAAAAATGATGAATTTATTAAGCTGGTAACTGCACTGCTGGAAGATTTTCCTGACTACCATTTAGCGCGCAATTTACTTGCTGATCATTATTTAAATAATGTCAATTTATTAGCCGCTAAGCCGCACTACGAAAAACTGGTTAGCGTTAAATCGCTAGAAAATCAGGCAGCGATATTAAATAATTTAGCCAGTATTTTACAATTTGAAGATTTGGAAGAAGCCAGGTTTTACGCAAAGCAAGCCGTTGAGATTAACTCGACGTCAGCCGCCTTTTCAGATACTTATGCTTGGATCATCGCACAACAAGGCGATTATGACTTAGCCTTAAATCTACTACGAAATGCTTATGCTATGGACTCAAACAACCCAAGCATTACTTATCATTTAGCCTTCACATTGACCAAGCTTGAACGTAACAAAGAAGCATTAACCGTACTTAAAAAAAGCTTAGATAACACATCAATATTTAGTGAAAGAGTACAAGCTGAAAAACTTTTTCAAAGTTTAACTAAAGCCACAAGTCAATCGTAAGCATTAATTAAAAGCAAAAAATTCGGCGTAATAGCCGAATTTTTAACACACAAGTACAAGAAATTTCGCTCTGTTGCAGCAACTGTTGTAGCAGTTATTGTCGTATCAATTTAAGCTGGTCTTACCTTATACTGGTGTTGTATGCAAAGAAACTAAGCATAGGCTAACTATGGCATCTCTTGCTATCTCTTGATGCTTGATGCTGTTATAAAATAACAGCCCTACTTTTTTAAAAACACTAAGGTTAGACTCATTTGATTAATTAAGTAAACTACTTATTAAGCAAGTAAGTAAATAACCTAAATAACAAATTTTATACGTGGTTTAGCCCCCTTTGAAGTGTCTATTTGTGGCGTACAAAACAAAAGCCGTGCTGAAGGAACTTTTAATTGCTCAACCATATACGCTTTAAATATCTCCACACGTTGTTGCGATAGTAGATTTAAGCGCGCTATATTTTCTGACTGATGCGCTTGTGAAGCATCAGTCAATGCAATATCGCTCGCGGTTGCTACAGCACAAAGCTTAACATTAACCTTGTCTCTATCGGCAAGCATCACAGACATTTGGCGACTAAATTCTAGTTGTTCCGTATTCAATTCAGTTGCACTGGCCGGATAATTTAAGTCGTTGATTCTTAGTTTAAGGGCAAATTCACCGGCTGCCATGGCAACTTTCATCACACTGGCATAAGGTACAAACGTGGTGATTAAATAATCTTTTGCCGCTGACATTGTCGCCTGTTTAACCAGTAAGGTTAACAAGCCTGACAAGCCAAATGAAGGTGAACTCGTATCGCCAGTGAGTGGTAGCGACAAGGCTACATTACCATCAGAATCTTTTAACATACCCAAAGCAACATTAAACGGCACACTAAATTGCTCTTTTATCACACCTCTTTCATGATCATCCGCTGAAGTGAACTCTATACCTCGAAGTAATAAATCAATATCGCCATTCAGTTGCTTACCCGTCAAGGCGGCTTTTAGCGTTATATCAAGTTGGCCACTTTCAATCTCGTATTGTAAAGCCTCTTTAATATAGCTAGAAATACCCGGTAAACTCACCTCTTTAACCACAGCATCTAGCGTGAACTTCTGCTGGGGAGCAAAGGGTAAGCCTCGCCCTTTTAGGTCAAAACTAGCATATTTATCGCTTTTTCCTTGTATATTAAGCACAACTTCCTGCTCAGGCTTGCCACTATCAACATCTGACAAAAGTAAATGAGTAATGTTTACGTTGCGCTCATAATACGGCGTAACACTTGTATCTTTAAAGTCTATCTGTGCGCCATCGAGCAAGCTAAACTGCCCTAGTCTAAATATAGGCTTAACAGGTTTATTAGTCTCATCAACTACCAGCTCTTGTGTAACAAGCTCATTATCAGCCGTTTTACTTTCTTTTTCAGTGCCCGATGTTTTTTTATCTTCCTTATTAGCAAGCGCAACCAGTGTCGCCAATTGCTTTTCTTTATCTAATAAAACATTAGCCACAAGTCCAGATAAAGTGATGTTATTAACGGCGATAAGCTCAGGCGTATACTCGATATCATTTACCGACAAGCGATTAAAGGCGGCTAATGCTGGCATATTTTGTTGGATGTTTTTTGAAAATTCACCGTTAGCCACCTGCACATTTTCAATCGTTACTTTAGCCATGTTTTGCTGGTATTGAAGGGCAATATTATTAGCTGATAAATTTGATATTTCAGCTAAGAGCGCATTATTCTCTTTCGATTTTGCAGCAAGCCCTTCAATAACATAATTCAACATGACATTAACATTGATGGGTTTATTCGGCTGTAATAATACCGCTAAATCTTTCACCTGAATTTTTTGACGCTTAATAGCTATAGCAATATTATTTTGTTCAACATGCAGGTAATCAACTGAGGCTATGAGGTCACTGGTATTGACTGATGTTTGCTCATTGCTGATGACAATATCCATTTTACTGGCATAACTTACTTTGCCATCAAATGCTGATATGGAACTAGGCAAAAAAGTTTTTGCTGAACTTAAGGCAATATTTTTCGCATTCAAATCTATACTAATTTGGCCTTGTTGTTTCAACAAACGACCATCTAAAGCAACTTCTATTAGTGCGCCATTTAAATGGCTGACTAAATTTAATTTAATCTCTTGTTCATTTTGTGCAAGTAAAATGTTCTGTAAAGAAAATGAATCTAATTGAATGTTATGTTTTTGTGAAAAATGCACTAATTCGATGTGTGCATCGGTCAAGGTAAATTCAGGGATAATAATTTGATAAGGAAAATCAGTGCTTGCTTGCTCTGTTTCTACTTCTGTTGCTAACGGCGGTGAATTTTCGCTACGTAATTCAATGCCAGCAACATTGAGTGACGACTCATTGACCGTGACAGGAATAAATAGGCCATTGACCATAAATTCGGCAACATAAATTTTATCAAACAATAACTGATGTAAATGTAATTCTGCGTCCAGACTTTGCAGTTTAAGTGCGCTGCTTTGCTGATTAGTTTTCACTTCTAAATGACTAATAGTTAAATGCGCTGTAAATGGGTTATAGCGAAGACTAGATGCAGAAGTTAGCAATAGAGGCTTGGGCAATCCATAAGTATTGAGAGCATAACGTATTATAATCGGTGAGAGTAACCAAATGAGACCATAAAGGAGAATAAAGGTAATAACTAAAATTTGACTAAGGCGTTTAAAATAACGACCCATGTTGGATTCCTATACGTTGAAGAAATAACACAGAGCTATACACAAAGTAGTTTGCTTATGCTCCTGTTTTACATGATTAATTATATATAATAAAAAGACAAAAAAACTATCGCAATGTGAGTACCATGGTCGGTAAAATAAAAAGCTTCACAAGCTATTCTGCTTTTAACAAGTTGATGAATTGCTGTGATTGCGCTATCGCTTTACTCATTTCTGACACTAAAGATTCGACATCGCGTTTAATGGTTTTATACTCGCCTTGTAAGGCGCCAATAGCCTGCGCATTTAAATTATGCTTGAGATATAAACTATTATCTTTTAAGGCTGATAACACAGGTGCCATTCCGTCTTTAGCTCGGTACATCGACTTAATTAAACTTTGGTAATTACGCTCGGTTTTTCTCAGTTTTTGCTGGCTTTTTTGCTTCAAGCTATTACTTGAATATTGTTGAATTTCTTCATTCCATTCAGCAAACAGCGCATCGGCAACGCTTTCAATAGCATCAATACGAGAAGCCACTTCTTCAGCCGAAGCTTTACTGGCTTGATATTGGTCATTGACCAACTCATATTGCGTGGTCAAATCACCACCGTCATAATTGATCAATTGAGACAGCTGCTCTAATGCAGATTGGAACTGTTGCTGAGCATCCTCTTGAGCGCCTTGAGCGTTTTCAACCCGATCTAGCATAATATCGCGCTTATGCACACCCACTTTTTCCATGGCAGAATAATAAGCCGATTGACAGCCAACCAGTAACACTAGGGCAATAACAACCAAGTATAAGCTTGATACTGCTCGACTTTGCATTTTTAATGTTTTCAAAATCTGTTACCGCTGGAGAATTTTGCCGCGTCAATAATTGCCCACAAGTGCGTAATAAGTGCGAAGGCAATCGGGAAGATTAACCATGAAAGTGCCCAGAAAATACTGGCGAAAACAAAAAACAAAATAGCGGGCAGTAAACGCCCTTGCACCAATTGGCCTAAACCTGGAATAAAAAAACTGCATATCGCTGCTAAAACATTACCGCCAGAACCTTGTTGTGCCATAAAAACCTCTTAAATATAGAATACTTGTCACTGAAATATCGTGTTATTGTCAAAAGTATAGCATTACATTAATGTGTAAGCTGCTGTTATTAAGTCGACATAATGTAAATAAATAAGACCTAACGTTTAGCCAAAACAGCGAATATTTGAGGACAACGTCCAATTGTTATTAATATTTTATTTTAAATCAAAGTAATACCACAAAAACATAAAGCTATTTTAATAATACCAGCGTCAAAGGTTAGAACCACCATCAATAAAGCAGTCTTACCTTAAGCATAAAAAAACCAATCGTGTACACGATTGGTTTTAAATGAATAACTCTTTAGCTGATAAAAAGCTAAAAAAGCTCTTTAAACTACCGGTAAATAAGGTGAATGTTTAATTAACTGCGCAAAACACCTTATCACTTTAAAAGCTTTTGTTGTACTGCACGGCCAACAGCAAGGCATTACCTTCTGAGCTAAAGCTCCAGTCTTTGTTACCAACAAATGCACTGAGTGATTCGGGTAATTGACCTAATAAAGCATCTTCTTCAGTGACCACGACATTATCGCCGTTAATATATGAAAGACCAAAATCGATGCTCTCAGTGCTACTTAACTGATATGTAGCGCCAGCGCTGTACCATAACCGGTCACTATCAGGTATTGAAATTGAACGATAGTCTTCAGCCGCAGATTGGTCAAACGCAACACCCATTCTTAACGCGAGTACTGGATTAACATCATAGGTGGCGCCTAAAGCAAAGCGATAGCTATCTTCAAAATTCTCTTGCTTTTCAAACGCTAGTTCATTGCCGGCATACGCTTCAAGTTTTTCAAAACTCGACCATTGCGTATACATAATGCTGTAATGTGTAGCCCATTGCGGTGTAACTTGATGAAAACCTGAAAACTCTGTCACTGCTGGCATATCTACCGATAAGCTAGCAGCGGTTTCAGGCACTGCAAGTCCAGAAAATTCGCCTTCAAATGCAAGCTCTACTTTACTACGATAAGAAAGTGCAAATCGGTGATCAGCATTGATTTCATAAACAACACCGGCATTCCAACCATAACCAAAATCATCACCTGCCATGTTAACAACTTCAGTACTGGTTGGTACTGGTGCAACAAGGGTACCAACGCCAGGAATGGTAACCCCGTCTTTTAACACGCTACCTGCATGCCTAATTAATTCAGCCTCACCGTAGACTAAGTTCATCCCTAAACCTAGACTAAGCTGTGCATTGACACGGTATGAGCCACTGATATTAGCGTTGACCGTTTTCAGGTCGGTTTTACCACCAATCGAGCCAGCAGCATAATCGTTGTCGTACTCACTTTTAAGGCCAAAATTTGAATTAATGCCAATACCATAAGCAAAAGTATCATTGACCGGGTTAATAAAATACATGGCTGGAATAATAGCGATTGGTACCACACCATCTTGGTCAAGTTGACTAACATCGTAGTCTGCGCCAAGCATATCGGGTGCATCCATACCTTCAATATTGACACCGGGATCGATATACGTGGCCGCTAATGAAAAAGAAGCTTTGTCGAATAAGGCCATAGCTGCTGGGTTGCGCGCTAAAACAGCTGCGTCGTCAGCGATAACTGAATCACCAGCAAATGCACGACCTAAGCCAGAAGCACTGGTTTCGTGTAACTGAAAAGAAGCTGAATAGCTGTTAAACGTTGCCAATGTGATGGCAGCGGCAAGTATTGATTTTTTTAATGTCATGTTAGTTCTCAGAAATTATGGGGAATAAAATATTTATTGTGTTGTAAAGAGTGGATTAAATACTGAAGAAGAAAAAATAATAATACCCGAAAAAACGTATTCGTCTTGTTAAGAAGTGTAACGCGATTATCAAAAAGAATTTTAATAAGCTGTGTTCAAGATGATAGTGAAAATACTGAAAACATAAATAACAGCACTATAATCGCCGAATTGAACCGCTAATTGGATTGTGAGATGAGAACCACGAATATCGTGATCCCTATTGTAGCGTTAATCATTTAGATACCTGCCTTGTTAATGCATACCTGTTTAAAGGCATAAACAACCGTCGGTTTAGTTATCGGCTGTCTAAGGTATCGTAAGTAAGGTCAGTAAAAGGTTAAGATAAAAGTTGCTAACCTGATAGTCGGTTATGGCAACTGATAAATAGCAAAGCTTAACGGGGCTATTTTATCATCGCCTTGGCTCTCGGCGGATAAATAAAGCAGCTTCGCATCCTTATCGTTATAAATACCGCTATCAAGTACCTTAAGTGCTTTAACCTGATCGGCGGTATTAAAAACAATCAGTAAATTTTGCTCTTTTTCTTGTTCATTTAACGAAAAGGTATGTGAGCGCGTAATAGCAAAAATACCGGGTTTACTTTGCGCGTATACCGTACTTTGTTTGCCAAAACGTAACGCCGGGTATTGCTGGTATAACTCACCATACTGAGCAAAGCTCTGGTAAAACAAGTGGCTGGTATCAAAATTATCATCTGCAGTCGTATGATTGCTTGCCAGTAAATCATCATCATTATAACTCACCACTTGAGATGGCATCATGTCTTGGCGTGAAGCTTGATCACCACCATCGCCAACAAAACCTTGCTCATCACCATAATAAATAACCGGCACACCACGACTAAAATACAACAGGGCGTGGGCTAACAAATTTCGTTGAATTTGCTCTGCTTCGCTATAGTTATAGTCACTTTCTTTTAAGGTATAAGCAAAGCGCCCCATGTCGTGATTACCAGTAAAGTTAACCAGTTGGTTTGCATTAGTATTTTCAATATCCTGATGCGACGTTTGGTATAAATAATCTTGAGCAAATAATTTAGCGAGCACATCAGTGCCTTTTTGCTCAACCAAGGTTTGTTGAAGTGCACCTTGTAGCGCAAAATCTAAAACTGATTGCAGCTTTCCCTCTACGGTAAAAGGGCTTAGCAGCTCAGGCTCAAAGCTATAGACTTCGCCATACATAAAAAAGTTATCAATACCTTGTGTTTTGGCATGTGCGATCAACGCAGGTGAAAACGTTTGCCAAAATGCCATATTAACGTGTTTTACCGTATCAATACGAAAGCCGTCAGGTTTAAACTCATCAATAATGGCGGTGTAAATATCAATCATGCCTTTAACCACTTTATCACTATTGGTATCAATATCATCAAGACCGGCAAAGTCACCACGAATGGCGCTTTCACCTACCCAATTAGAATCACCTTGATTATGGTAAACATCAACACTATTAAGCCATGCCGGTGTTTTCAGGTTTTCACTACCTGTTGGAATAAAGGGTGTGTAGGTATCACCTTGTGCAAGTTGTGCTAGTGACTTAAACGGGCAGTTTTTATCTTCAAGCAGCCAAGTTAAGCCATCACTGCTGTGACATTCTTTATACTTAATAACATCAGCTGTGTGGTTGGTAATAATATCGAAAAATACTTTAATATTGCGCTCGTGGGCTTTATCAATAAAGTTTTTTAATGCTGCATTCGTGCCTAAGTGTGGGTCTATCTCACTAAAGTCTACAATCCAATAACCGTGATAACCTGAACTGCCGTTTTGCACCGCTTGATTGCGTAATACCGGTGTTAGCCAAATAGCGCTTATGCCCATATTATCAAGGTAAGGTAATTTCTCTGTAAGCCCGGCTAAATCACCACCGTGATACATACCTTTATTTTTTTTATCAAAGCCACCACGTGATATAGCACGTTTAGTATCATTTGCTGCTGCGCCTAAATCATTACTTTTATCGCCATTATAAAATCTGTCAGGTAAGACAAAGTAAAAAATTTCATCCTGAAAGTCTCGTTGTTGATAAGGCGCTAATTTAACTGCTTTTGCCGTAAATTTTTCACTGACTTCGCCAGCATATACTTTTACATTAACCACTAAGGTTAGCGCGCATAAACTGCAAAGGGATAACAATTTTATCATCATTTATATTCTCTATATCACGTTATAACGAAGCATAAAAACAGCCAAAAGCAGGTAATATTATTTTGCTATCAAGCGTTTTACCGTCAACAGTTTTGCCCTTAATAACCTGAGCGGTTGTTAAGTTATGATCGCTTAGCGCTAAGAGTTCATCGCTGAATAAATCAAGTGAGAACGCTTGAGTTTGATCACTAAAATTAAAACACACCAAGAGTTTTTCAACGCTATCTTGTCGGATAAAAGCCAGTATCGGCTCTGGCGAATCAACAAAAGCAATATCACCATAAAGCAATGCACTGTGTTGTTTACGCCACTGGGTAAAATGACGATAACTATTGAGCACTGAGTCTGCTGAACCGTCTTGTAAATTCACCGATTTTTCTTGATGTTCAACCGCCACAGGTAACCAAGGCTTAGCTTGGCTAAAACCGGCATTAATTTCATCATGTTGCCATGGATGCGGCGTACGACAACCATCGCGGCCTTTAAATTGCGGCCAAAAAGTAATACCGTAAGGGTCTTGAATATCTTCAAAAGCAATGTCAGCTTCAGTTAAACCAAGCTCTTCCCCTTGAAAACTACAGACACTCCCGCGTAAAGAGGAAATCATGGCGAATAGCATTTTAGCTAAATCAGCATTTTGCGCTGCATTTTGGCTTTTTCCCCAACGACTGATCACCCGTTGCACGTCATGATTTGAAATCGCCCAACAAGGCCAACCATCAGACACACGTTCTTCAAGCGTTTGTACAACTTGCTTAATGTAAGTCGCGGAAAATTCATCGGTCAGTAAATCAAAACTGTAGCCCATATGTAATCTATGATCACCTTGGGTATATTCTGCCATGGTTTTTAATGAGTCTTCTGAAGATATTTCACCTAAAGTGACGGTGCCAGGGTATTGATCTAATAAGGTTCGAATAGATTCAATAAAAACTAAGTTTTCATCTTGGGTGTTATTAAAATAATGATATTGATAAGCATAAGGATTTTTTTCATCAAAGCCGATACTTTGTCTTAATGCTTTTGGTTTAGCCGGATTGTCACGCAGTTGAGCATCATGAAAACAGAAGTTTATCGCATCTAGCCTAAAACCATCCACACCGCGCTTTAACCAAAATTCAACATTATCAAGCACAGCTTTTCGCACTTTTGGCTGATGAAAATTAAGATCTGGCTGGCTAGTTAAAAAGTTATGCAAATAATATTGCTGACGACGAGGCTCCCATGTCCAACCGCTACCACCAAAAATAGATAACCAATTATTAGGCGCGGTACCGTCTTCTTTAGCATCAGCCCAAACATACCAGTCAGATTTATCATTGCTTTGGTCTTCACGGCTATCAATAAACCATTGATGCTGATCTGATGTATGGCTCAACACTTGATCTATCATGATTTTAATATTGCGTTCATGTGCTTTAGCAATTAATTCATCAAAATCGGCTAAAGTACCAAAAATAGCATCAACATCACGATAATCACTAATATCATAGCCAAAGTCTTTCATGGGTGATTTAAAAAATGGCGAGATCCAAATAGCATCAACGCCTAAACTAGCAATGTAATCTAACTTACTGATTATGCCAGGTAAATCACCGATACCATCTTGATTACTATCATAGAAGCTGCGCGGATAAATTTGATAAATTACTGCACCACGCCACCACATTTGTTCACTCATTATAAAACTCCAGGCTGTATTTTGAATTCATTTAAGACACTAAAAATAGGGTTATTACTTGCTCTTGAATTCTCTCTTTATTATTACAGCATAAGAATACGCAATTCATTTGGTGGGGAATAGCCTTTGCATACGTATGCATTGATTTTCCTTAATTTTGCATACGTATGTAGTCACTTGTGGGGGGAATATTTACCCTGACTTATACCCGACCTGCTCGACATAAAGTGATCAGCTAAAACTTACGAGCTAAACTTTACGAGCTGAAATATAGCCCGATATAAAACCATGTCTTTGCCTATTAACCTAGTGATGACTAATAACATAATATAACTAACACAAGCTTGCATACGTATTCAAAGTGCTGTGTTAGCTTGAGTCAGGTTATTATCTTGGTTATTAGATAAAAAATTCAATAAAGGGCTTTATCTTGCGTTCACTTTTACTGATAAAAAGTACTTGTCTATTTGTACTCTTATTCGCGGTCCAAACCATGGCCAGCGATAAAAATAGCTACCTAAACCATCAACTAAAAGATCAAAGCTTAGTGATCACCACAACACTAGGACCCTTGACCTTAAGTGCCTATAGCGACTATGCGATTGAAGCACATTATCAATATAAAAATAAACGCAATAATGCCGCATTTTTACCTTCATATGCCATTAAAGAACAGGCCCTAAAGCAAAAATTTTTGGTCAGCGAAAATCCACAGCAACTGATACTCTCTGCTGGAAAAATTAACGCAGTCATTAATAAATCGCCTTTTAGCATTAGCTATTATCAAGGCGAAAAATTGTTAGTTTCAGAAGAAGCTGGATTTTTTCTAACTACGGCGGCAGAAGATAATCAAGCGTATAATGTGCAAGGCTTTCGTTTTAAGTTAAGTGAAAACGAAAAGCTATTAGGTGGAGGTGAACGTGTATTAGGTATGGACAGGCGTGGTCATCGTATGCCGTTATATAATCGCGCACATTACGGTTATGAAACCCAATCAAACCAAATGAATTTCAGTTTACCTGCCGTATTCTCGAGTAATAAATACATTTTGTTATTTGATAACTCAGCAAAAGGTTGGATGGATTTAGGCAAGTCAGAACAAAACATTATGCAATTTGAAGCGGTATCAGGTCGTATGTCTTATCTGGTTTTTGCTGGCAAGACTTACCCTGAACTTATCAATAATTATGTTGATGTTACCGGTAAGCAACCCATGCCGCCACGCTGGGCGCTAGGTAACTACGCCTCGCGTTTTGGTTATCGCACTGAACAAGAAGTACGAGATACGGTTAATAAATTTATCGACTTAGACTTTCCTCTTGATGCGTTAATACTCGATTTATACTGGTTTGGTAAAGACATTAAAGGCCACATGGGTAACTTAGCATGGGATAAAGCCGCCTTTCCCACCCCAACAAAAATGATCAGTGACATTAAAGCGCAAGGCGTGAACACCATACTAATTACCGAGCCGTTTGTACTGACCAGCTCGAAAAAATGGGCTGATGCCGAAAAAAGTCAGGCTTTAGCGAAAAACACTGACGATAATGCCAAGCGTTTTGACTTTTACTTTGGCAATACCGGCTTAGTCGATGTCTTTAGCGATAAAGGAAAAACCTGGTTCAATAGCATATATAAAACCTTATATCAGCAAGGCGTAACGGGTTGGTGGGGTGATTTAGGTGAGCCAGAGGTTCACCCTAGTGACATTTTACATACCTTAAGCGACGGTAACGTGGTCAATGGCGATGCTATTCATAATGTGTATGGTCATCAGTGGGCTAAAATGGTTTTTGAAAATCAGCTCAGCTTAGCGCCCAACGAGCGGCCATTTATTTTGATGCGTTCAGGTTTTGCCGGTTCACAACGCTATGGCATGATCCCATGGACTGGTGATGTCAGTCGCGCTTGGGGCGGATTAAAACCCCAAGTAGAGCTTAGCCTACAAATGGGTGTGTTAGGCATGGCTTATACCCATTCAGATTTAGGCGGCTTTGCTGGCGGTGAAACTTTTAATAAAGAGCTATATATTCGCTGGTTACAATACGGTGTATTTCAACCTATATACCGTCCACATGCACAAGATAATATAGCGCCAGAAGTCGTATTTCATGATAAAGAAACCCAAGATATTTTGCGAAAATTTATCAAGCTTAGATATAACTTACTACCTTACAATTACACCTTAGCCTATCAAAATAGCACCACGGGTATGCCCTTAATGCGCCCGCTATTTTTTGCTAATGAGCTTAATGAAACGACCGTATATAAGCGTGATGGCGCGCTTAAAGATAAGTCTGAAAATGAGCTTAAAGATAAGCTTGAAAATGAAAGAAGCCTAAGCTTAATGGACAATGCAACCAGTTATTTTTGGGGCGATGCTTTTTTAGTAACACCCATTGTAGATGCTGGCGTAAAATCAGTATCAATACCTTTACCCAAAGGCGTTTGGTTTGATTACTTCACCGATAAAAAGTATCAAGGCGAGCAGACCATTTCTTTAGCCACTAACCTAGAAACGCTGCCTGTATTGGTTCGCGCGGGTGCGTTTATTCCCATGATTGACGATATTCAATCAACCCAAGATTACGATAGCAGCCAGCTAAGGCTACATTATTACGCCGATGATTCAGTTAAGCGTAGTGCCGGAGAAATGTATGAAGATGATGGTAAAAGCTTCCAGTCATTATCAAAAAAACAGTATGAAATATTACATTTTAGCGCCAAGCAGAATAATCTCAACAAGCATGACTCAGGAGAAAAAAATATCGTATTTTCCTTTAATCGCAGCGGTGAAGGTTACCCTAACATGCCAGAAAACAGGCAAATTTCTTTAATCATTCATCATTGGCTTACTATGCCTAAAAACATCACGCTTGCAGGTGAAAAATTGAAAATAGGCCCTAATACAGCTGAGTCTGAGGTTTATTGGCATAAAACAGAAAAGACACTAACAGTGAAATTTAATTGGCAACACCAACCATTAACACTCAGCATAGATAATTAAGTAAAATACAACTAAATGGTAACGTTCATACAAAAAACACCGCTTTATTATACCGCTGAATACGTATGTAGGAGATAGCTGTTCAGCGTTATTATGAGTATATTTAGATTATTAAACTCGCTAAAATCATTAATTATAAGAGTCCGCTACATGACCACAACTGATGCCGATACTAATAAAAGTATCAATGAACATGAACATAAAAATAAAAACACCCCTACCGCTCATCAAAAACCCCGCCTTAATTTTTGGCAAATATGGAACGTAAGTTTTGGTTTTTTAGGCGTGCAGTTTGGCTTTGCTTTACAAAATGCCAATGCCAGCCGAATACTTTCAGACTTAGGGGCTGATCTACACTCTTTATCGTTATTTTGGTTAGTCGCGCCCATTATGGGCTTGTTAATTCAACCCATAGTAGGCGCCGCATCAGACAAAACCTGGAATCGCCTAGGTCGACGTAACCCTTACATTTTAGCAGGCGGATTTGCGGCGGCTATTGGCATGCTATTAATGCCAAATTCAGCGACCTTAGCCAGCTTTATTACGCCCTTATTTTTTGGCGCTATGATGCTAGCCTTAATGGATGCGTCGTTCAATTTAGCCTTTCAGCCGTTCCGCGCTTTGGTATCTGACATGGTGCCCGCTGAGCAGCGTAATATTGGCTATTCAATCCAATCTTTTTTAATTAATATTGGTGCCGTTTTTGGCTCCATATTGCCCTTCGTGCTGACCAATGTTGTTGGCCTAGAAAACACTGCTAGCAGCGCAGGGTCAGTTGCCCCTTCCGTTATTTGGGCCTTTTATATTGGCGCCTCAGTCATGCTAGGCTCAGTATTGTGGACAGTGTTTAGAACCAAAGAATATGCCCCGGGCACTCGTGGCTTAGCCCCATTAGAACAAAGCGATACTGAGCAGACTCTTAGCGATAAATTGGTTGAATTTTTTGGCCTAATGAAAACCATGCCAAGTACCATGAAGCAATTAGCCTTGGTACAATTTTTCTCTTGGTTTGCATTATTTATTATGTGGGTTTATACCATGCCAGCTATCGCTCAGCATATTTGGGGTATTGAGGCCAAATGGTTTGACCCAGATTATTTAGCGTCTATCGGTACCATACCTACACATATTGCTAACGCAAAAGGCAGCGCTGGAGATTGGGTGGGCATCATTTTCGCTGCTTACTCTTTTTTTGCCGCGATAGCCTCATTATTTATGGCTAAAGTAGCCAGTAAAATTGGTCGTAAGCTAACATACTCGGTCTCGTTACTTGCCGGTGGTATAGGTTACTTAAGTATTATGCTGATGCAAAATCCTGAGTTAATCATGGTCAACTTAGGGATCACTCAAATTGAAGTGCCACAAGGCGCAGTAGACTTGTTCTTACCTATGGTAGGTATTGGTATTGCTTGGGCGGCAATACTAGCCATGCCATACGCCATTTTAGCCGGCTCATTACCCGTGAAACAAACAGGCGTTTATATGGGAATATTTAACTTCACCATTGCTGCGCCTCAAATTGTTTCAGGTATTTTTGCTGGCTGGATATTAACCGCCGTTTTTGATAACCAAGCGGTTTACATTATAATGATGGCGGGTGTCTCAATGATATTAGCGGCTCTGTCGGTCTATTTTGTCAAAGATGGTACAGAGGATAAAGTAGCAAGCCGAAATGCTGACTAACCATTTAAGCGCAGCGTTATGGATATTAACTACTAAGCTTTATGCTAGTAGTTAATACCCAGTAGTTAATAGCCAGAGGATTTTCTAATCACTAATTCTGGCGTTATTAAGGTCGTTGAAGTCTCTTTACCATTAATTGAGTCAAGTAAGGTGTTTACTAATAGCTCACCGGCTATTTGAGTATCTTGCTTAACCGTTGTTAAAGGTGGAAAGGTAAAGCTAGCAATGGCAATATCATCAAAGCCAACAACAGCCACTTGCTCAGGTATGTTGATATCACGTTCTTTAAGTGCTCTCATCGCGCCAATGGCAATTAAATCGCTAGCCGCACAAATTGCATCAAATTCTTGCCCACTTGCTATCAATTCACAAGCCGCTTTGTAACCTGCCTCTTCCGTGTAAAAGGCATTAAACTGCATGTTAGTGTTCACTACTAAGCTATTATCCTCTAGTGCTTGGCAATGGCCTTTATAGCGATCGAAAAATTCAGGCGCATGACTAGAGGCACTGCCTAAAAAAGCAAAGTGTTTTCTGCCTTGCTTGATCACGTGCTCAGTAATTTCTTTGCCACCAAGAAAATTATCACAACCTATAGAGACCACAGGTAAATTTTTAACTTCTGCACCCCAGCGCACAAAGTGTGTTCCTTGTTCGCTCAATTTAATTAACTTTTCTTCATAATCAACGTAATCGCCATAGCCCAATAATATCAGGCCGTCTGCTTTATTACTGTCTTCAAAATCTGCGTGCCAGTCATTACTCGATTGTTGAAAAGAGACTAATAAATCATAACCTTTATGTGCGCAAGCTCTCGTTATGCTACCTAACATAGAAAGGAAAAAGGGATTAATCGCTGAATTGTCATTGGTGGGGTCTTCAAATAATAACAAGGCAATAGTGTCACAATGCTGTGAGCGTAAGTTGCTGGCATTTTTATCTACTTTGTAATTTAATGCTTTAGCAATAGCCTGAATTTTTTGTCGAGTTTCTGCATTAACTAAAGGACTATTGCGTAGTGCTCTAGAAACTGTTGACTGAGAAACACCGGCTTGATAGGCGATATCAAAAGAAGTAGCTTTTTCTTTCACTTGGATAATCTCTAAAAAATATGTTTAAAAAACAATGTCTTTAAAGGGATATTTAAAGGTGTATTTAAAAACGAAGATAATGAGAATATACCTGAGCAAGTAACAGATGTATATAGTGTATGTAGCGCGCAAACGTCATAACCAGATCATTATAAATTCTGCCTATGATTGATAATAATATCCCTGTAAAAATGTTAATACCATGGCAAGCATGATGGCTTTTCTCAATAGTATTAATACTAAGAAAACAACAAAGCTCATCAGCAAATTATTGATTTAATTGCGCCTATAACAGATTTTGTTACAGGCTCATTAACTTATACAGACTAGCGAGCTCTATAAAGCTTAATAAGTGAATTCGTTGAACCATCCATATCTAACGTTTCAGTAGGGTCGGTTATTTTTGTTAAGACTTTATTACCCAGCGACTTACCTAATTCAACACCCCACTGGTCAAAAGAGTTTACTTTCCAAATAACACCTTGGACAAACACTTTATGCTCATACATGGCAATTAAACTGCCAAGTACCTTAGGTGTTAACTTTTCAAATAAAAGTGTATTACTGGGTTTATTGCCCTCCATGACCTTATGCGTAGACAGTTTTTGAATCTCTGATACATCACAATTGGCTTTTTTCATTGCCGCTTTCACTTCTTCGAGACTTTGCCCCGCCATTAATGCCTGACTTTGACCAAAACAGTTAGACGCGAGCATGTCGTGATGATTACCCATGTCATGAAAGGGAAATAACGGCATCAAAAAATCAACAGGGATAGGGGTTTTACTTTGATGAATAAGTTGATGAAACGAGTGCTGACCGTTGGTCCCTTCGCTGCCCCAAATTATCGGGCCAGTATCATAAGACATAGACTTATTATCAAGTGAAATAGATTTACCGTTACTTTCCATATCTAGCTGTTGAATATAAGCCGGTAAGCCCCGTAAATAATGATAATAAGGTAATAATACTTGTGATTGCGCACCATAAAAATTTCGGTACCAAATACCTAATAAAGCCAGAATAACCGGGATGTTTTTTTCTAGCGGCGCCTTAGTGAAATGTTCATCCATTTCAAACGCGCCTTGTAAAAATTCACGGTAGTGTTTAAAGCCTATCGCTAATGCCAAGGGTAAACCAATCGCAGACCAGACCGAATAGCGCCCGCCTACCCAATCCCACATCGGAAAAATATTGTCTTTCTCTATGCCTAATGCTTGTGCGGCCTGAACATTAGAAGAAACACAGGCAAAGTGATGCTTAACATTTTCTGCGGTGGCGGTGGCAATAAACCAATCACGTGCTGTCAGTGTATTACGCAGGGTTTCTTGGGTGGTTAATGTTTTAGATGACGTGATAAAGAGCGTCGTTTCAGGATTGACTTTAGACAGCACATCATGAATATGGCAGCCGTCAACGTTAGCAATAAAATGCACTTTTAACTGGCTTTGTTGATAAGGTTTTAGTGCCTCTGACATTATTTTAGGCCCAAGAAAAGATCCACCAATACCAATACTGATAACATCCGTAAACGCTTTACCGGTATAGCCTACTTTTTTACCTGAGGAAATATCATTAACAAAAACTTCTAACTTAGCCAGCGTTGTCTGTATTTGTGGCATGACATCGACACCATCAACATAAACAGCTTTGCCTGAAAAGTTACGCAGCGCCGTATGCAATACCGGACGATTTTCAGTGGTATTAATCGCTGCGCCATTAAACATCTGGGCACGCTTATCAACTACACCGGATGACTGTGCCAAATTCATTAATAAATGCATGGTTTCATCAGTCACACGGTTCTTAGAATAATCGAGCATTATTCCCGCGGCAGAAAGTGAAAAATTATTAAAGCGCTCAATATCTTGCGTAAATAAATCGCGCATTTGTACCGACACGTTTTTATTATAATGATTGACGAGTGACTTCCACTCAGGGGTGCTTGGTAACATACCCGTTATATCCTAATGTAAAAAGATGAGACTGACTACAGGGTCACCTGATAGCGCAAGCTGAAGATATCAGCGCTGTTTATAAGAACAACCCATCATAAATGATCAGTGAGTTGCTTTTAAATACCCTAAACATTGATCAACTTCTTGCGTTGAGCCCATAATCACGGCAACACGTTGATGAATATGCGATGGTGTGATTGTTAAGATACGCTCTTGCTCGGTAAAGGCTTTACCCTGAGCATTTTCAACCAGCATGGCTAAGGGATTTGCTTCATACAACAAACGTAATTTAGCGGGTTGCTGAGCATTTCTAGTGTCGCTGGGGTAGCAAAAAATACCGCCACGAGACAAAACACGATGTACATCACCCACCATAGCGCCATTCCAACGCATGTTATATTTTTTAGCACGAGGGCCTTCATTGCCTAACAGTAAATCATTAATGTAATCGGTAAAGCCCGATGACCACTGAGTAAAGTTTGACATATTGACCGCAAACTCTTCTGTCTGTGTCGGTATTTCCATTTGTGCTGTGGTCAGTAAATAACAGCCCTGTGTTCTATCTAAGGTATATAAACGCGACGGACCGCCAGTGGTCAGCGCCAACATTGTCGAGGGACCATATAACACATAGCCCGCACACACTTGCTCTGTTCCTTTTTGGGCAAATTGTAATTCGCTTTTTGCAGGTACATCATCTTTTGCGCGATAGATGGTAAATATTGTCCCTATTTGACCATTGATATCTATATTAGAAGAGCCATCAAGGGGGTCAAAGGCGACAATATAAGGCGCACCTTCGGTTGCCGCTACAACCGAGTCTTCTTCTTCAGAGGCAATCGTTCTTACTCGGCCACTGGCTAACAACATATCTTTAAGTAACTGATTACTGATGATGTCTAATTTTTTTTGCGTTTCACCCTGAATATTCTCATCTAAGGTAGAGCCCAGTACATTTGACAACGCACCTTGCCCTACTCTGAATGAAATTTCTTTACAGGCGGTTAAAATTGTATCAATCAATAGCATGAGATCAACATCAACTTTATCATTTTCTAAACAGTGAATTAAACGTTTCATACATCTTCCTTATATCTATTAAGGCAATTAAGTTCTTTAAATGAAAGCATTAAACGTTCAGCCATCGACAGCTCAACTTTACGTAACCAGACACGTGGGTCGTAATATTTTTTGTTTGGGCTGTCGTCACCCATTGGATTGCCTATTTGGCTTTGCAGATAAGCTTTATTGTCTTGATAATAGTCAGCAACCCCTTTCCAGCTCGCCCACTGTGTATCGGTATCAATATTCATTTTTATCACGCCATAACCAATAGCTTCAGTAATTTCTGCTGGCGCAGAGCCTGAGCCACCGTGAAAAACAAAGTTCAGCGCGTTATGTCCCAAACCATATTTTTCGGCGACAAAGGCTTGAGAGTTTTTCAATATCTTAGGCGTTAATTGCACATTACCTGGCTTATAAACGCCATGCACATTACCAAATGAAGCCGCTATGGTGAATAAATTACTCACGCGACTTAAGTGCTCAAAAGCATAAGCAACGTCTTCGGGTTGGGTATAAAGTAATGAGGCATCAAGGCCGGTATTATCAACACCGTCTTCTTCGCCGCCGGTACAACCCAGCTCAATTTCTAAGGTCATACCGATTGTCGTCATTCGTTTAAGATAACGAGCACAAACTTCAATATTCTCTACTAATGTTTGCTCCGACAAATCAATCATGTGCGAACTAAATAATGGCTCACCCGTTGCTTTAAAATGTGCTTCGCTGTGCGCTAATAAGCCGTCAATCCAAGGTAAGAGCTTTTTGGATGCATGGTCAGTATTAATGATCACAGGAATATCATAAAATTTAGCCACAGCTTTAATGTATCTTGCCGCGATAACACCGCCTTCAATAGCCGCATCCATTGGCGAAAGCTTATGCCCTTTACCAATAAAAAAAGCCGCACCCGAATATGATAATTGAATAATAATAGGTGAGTTTATTTTACTTGCCGCTTCTAGCGCCGCATTAATAGAGTTAGTACCAATGACATTAACCGCCGGGTAGGCAAACTTATTTTTTTTGGCATAATCAAAAAGCACACTAACATCTTCGCCGAAGACAAAACCGCTATTGACGAGATCTGATAAACTCTTCATATTAATTAAGGCCTTGGGCAGTTCGACAAGCATCGGTGATCTTCGACCATTGCCCCAACTCTACCCACTTAGGCTCAGCAATCCAAGTTCCGCCAACCGCAAAAACATTGCTTAATGCTAAGTATTCATCTTGATTACTCTGCTTAACTCCACCGGTTGGGCAAAAAGATATGCCTTTAAAAACTGACCCCATAGCCTTTAAAAACGGAGCACCTCCAGATAATGAAGCCGGAAATAATTTCAGCTCTTGGTAACCAAATTCCTTGGCTAAAAGTATATCTGCCGTATTAGATACTCCAGGAAGTACCGGAACAGTGCACTGAGCTAAGTCAGTGAGTAATTGACTTGATATTGCTGGCGTAATAATAAAATCGCTACCCGCGTCGAGTGCTTGCTTTAAAACATTAGCGTCAAGCACAGTACCCGCACCTACTTTTAAGTCGGGTAGTTCTTGCTTAATGGCTTTTAAAATATCAAGTGATGCTGGCGTTCTCAGTACCACTTCAACTAAACCAATACCTGCGGCGGCCATAGCCTTAGCAATGTTAAGGCCTTGTTCAACATTATCTGCTTGAATTATGGGTAGCAGAGTCTGCTTTCCCATCAGGGTGGAAAATGATTTCATGAATGATCCTTATTAAATTTTTAGACTAATGCGAGTTGAGTTTTAATAAACCGATTAAACTCATCTGCTGGTGCAATAGCACCTCTATGTTGTATAACAAACCCAGCGGCTTTTGATGCTAAGGAGATTGAGTCAGTTACTGAGTAACCCTCAATACGAGCACCCAGGTAAACGCCATTAAATGAATCACCCGCAGACGTCGTATCAACCACATTTTCTACCGGACTAATCGCAAATTCAGAGCTTTCGCCGTCAACGACAACTAAAATGCCTTGCTCGCCATTTTTTATGATTAATTCAGTTAAGCCAAATTGCTGACAGTATTGATTAACTTCTTCAACGGTGGTCATGCCAAATAATTGCTGAAAATCATCAACACCAGGCAGAGATAAATCTGATTTTTGTAAGGCTAATTCAAACTGCGCTTGCGCTTCTTTGGCACCACTCCACATACGAGGACGATAATTAGGGTCAAATACAATTTGTACTCCTGCCGCTTTTAATTTATCAATTAAAAGCCAGAATGCTGCTCTAGCACTTGGCTCAATAACGGCCAAAGAAATACCGGAGAAAAAAAACATATCCCCTTTTGCTAATTGACTAATCACTTCATCATCAATGTGTTGCATAACTTGACGAGCAGCCGAATTTTCTCGCCAATAAGTGAAACTACGTTCACCTTGATCATCAAGTTTAATAGAGTATAAACCTGGAATTTTTGTTGCTGATTTAAACACAAAGTCAGAGCCAATATTTTCATTCTCAAAGTATTGGATCATATCAAGGCTAAATGGGTCTTGACCCACAGCAGTGACTAAATGCACTTTCACGCTAGCAAAAGTGCGTTTTAGGTAAACAGCTGTGTTAAAAACATCCCCGGCAAACGATTGTTTCATCATAGTAGATGACTGATCTTGTGCCGCAGGCATCAATTCAATCATACATTCGCCGAATAAATAAATGTTCTTCATTTACATAGCCTTATTAATTTTAATTAAAATTTATCCGGTAACAAGTTACCGGATGACTTAGCTCTTAAGCTTTAGGTTTCAATGGTTCAATTTTGGGAATAAGAATCCAAACCGCAGCCATCGCAATAATCGCTAAAGACGCACCGATAACAAAAGCAGGAGTGTAGTTACCATCAGCCGTTAAAAAAGGGACTAACGCGGTTAAACCTAATGCGCCAAATTTCGCTGCCATGCCAGAAAACCCGGCAAGTGTACCGACAGATTTTTTGCCAAAAAGGTCACTCGGTAAGGTTTGAAGATTACTGATCACGGTTTGGAAACCAAATAAAATAACCGCCATAATCATTACCGCTGTAGTCGGTCCACCAGGGCTTGCCATCGCTAATAGTGCTGGCAACATAATCAAACAACCTAAAGTAATGGTTAATTTACGTGTTTTATCAATATTCCAGCCTGCCTTTATACGATTTTGTGCAAGAAGACCACCAAACCAAGCACCAAACATAGCACCTACATAGGGCACCCATCCGTAAATACCAATAGCTTTAACGTCCATGCCGTAAACTTCATTAAGATAAATAGGGATCCAAAAAACGAACAACCACCAGATAGGGTCAATAGCCGCAGAAGCAATAATTACCCCCCAACTTTCTTTACGTGAAAGTAATTCACCCGTACTTGGGTTATATTCTTCTTCCGTTGCAGATTCATCAATATCAATGTTTCGTTGGCCGGTTAAGATATATGCACGTTCTTCATCGGTGATCCAAGGATGTGATTTAGGTGGTGCCTTGACCAATATAATCCAAGGAATAAGCCACAGCAAACCAACCAAACCAATAACAACAAATACCATTTGCCAACTAAAATAAACCGTCAGATAAGCAACTAAAGGAATAGCAATGATACCGCCAATGGCAGCCCCAGAGTTGAAAATACCTTGTGCTAAGGCACGTTCTTTTGTTGGGAACCAGTCTGCATTACTTTTAGCCGCACCCGGCCAATTTCCAGCTTCTGCTACACCTAATATGGCGCGGAAAATACTAAAACTAAGTACACCCTGTGCAAATGCGTGAGCAGCCGTTGCAAGAGACCAAACACCAATAGATAACACAAAGCCTAGACGAGTGCCTATCCAGTCAAATATCTTGCCAAAAATTGCCTGACCAAAGGCATAAGATAAAATGAAAACCATGGAAATATTTGCATATATTTGTTTCCGCTCAAAAGCTGATTCATCAGGAAATAAATCTTCGACTATGTCTGGCCATAGCACGGCAAGCGCAGATCGATCAATATAGTTAATAACGGTAGCTAGTGCGATTAACGTAATAACCCACCAACGGAGATTTTTAAGCTTCATTAGCTATTTTCCTTATTGTGAATATGATCAAAAGCACCTTCTTCAACAAAATCTTCCCGTGCAGGGCTGAAAGTATCAATTAAAATTCCGCCGGTATGACAGGTAGCACCATGGTCTGCATGGGGTGGTATCATACAGCTATCCCCTGGCTTTAATATTTTGGTTACACCATCAATGTTAAAGTGAAACTCGCCTTCAACAACATAAGTTACTTGTGAGTGCCGATGAGCATGATTGTAGCCAATAGCCCCTTTTGCAAACCAAATTTTAACTGCCATTAACTCATGGTTATAACCCAACATTTGACGTTTTAAACCGCCGCCTATGTCTTCGATCTCTGCTTCATCTACCGATGTAAAAATTTTACTCTGACTCATAATTGAACCCTATTCTTTAATTTCGAACAATTTAAAACGGCCATCAAATTGATATGTCGAGCCGTCAAATGAAAATGTGTTTGATTGATTACTTTTAAAGCTTTCAGTTGAATTAAAGGCTAATAAATAACGTTTATTTCCTTCAAAACTAATGGCGACTACATCTATGTTATTAATTTTTTTATGTGATAGCTTTTCAATTGTGCTGACCGCCGAAACAGTAAACTCTTTTGATGGATTATATTCACCATGTGGCTCTAACACGCTAACAAAAGTGTGATTTTTAGACTTTGTTGCACGGTTGATAAAGGCATTTTCATTTCGTAGATTAAACAAAGGATCGTTCGCACCAATTTGGCTGAAAATTAATGACGAATCACCATCCATAATCGAAGAGCTAGTGTAAAATCGTCCATTATCATTTAACCAGGTAATTTGCGATAAACCCGCTTTAGGCTGTGCTTGTGCTTTCAACCATAAATGTTGGTAACCGTTTTCTTTACCTAATACCGGTAAACTCGTTAATTGTGTATCTAGCTCAAAATTAGTGCTAATTAAATGACCTTTATAGTGTGTAGGTAAATCGTACTGATGTTTTTTCTTTGACTGAACATCAAACACATCGACAACCAATGACTGCTCTTGACCTGGAAGATTGATCAGTGCCATCGTTCGCTTTAACGATACCCCTTTGTATGCACTGTCAATTTTCGCTGAACTGATAATGACATGGTCATTTTTTTCAAAAAACAATAGTTCAGGATGATGCGAATTACCCATTTTAACATTGGCATTAAAGTGCGTTTTCTCATCTACAACAACGGTGTTGTGCGCTATCGTTTGTTTTGCCCAAGTACTGTTTTCAGGCAAATAACGACCACCAAACTTTGCTTCAACATTTAAAAATCGAGCAGCGCCATAGTCAGAAACAATTTCCTCACCTTTATCGTAAAACTGCCACGTTAGTTTATCAAAATGACCATGCCCTAAGCCCTGCGCAGCAGGTTTGAATAGCACGGCTTGTTCACCACCGACATTTTGACGCATGATAACTAACGCACCTTGCTTGCCGTCATTACCATCACCAAAGGCCACTGAATCAAACTGATAAGGTTGCTCTAGTTTTTTATCAAGCGCTTGAGCCACTTTTAAACCATCGCCCGTTAATAGAATTTGATCCTGTTGTTTAGCAATATCAAGCAAGCTAGCACCAGCCGTTAAACCATAAGCAATGGCCACACCGTTGACTAATTCAATCGTGTCAATACCTTTACTTTTAATGGCATCATTAATAGGGAAAAACAATTTGTTATAGCTTAACTGAATTGTCGTATCGATAGCTTTTAAGACAATACCATCGCGATATTCAAATATTTCCCGCTCAGGTTGATTGGTTTGAATAGCTTTAGCAAAGGTAATAAATGGCAATAACGCAAAACGTTGATAATACGGGCCTTCGTTGTAATAACCTTGTGGTGAGAACAGCTCATCTAACTGTATTAAAAATCCGCCTTTACCTGATTTATCTAACCCATAAAGTGCTTGTTCTACCCAATCTAACTCACCCAGCACATAACCTGTCATGCCGACCGCAACGGTTGTCCATGTGCCGTGGTTATGTACTTTATTGAAGGTTTCAGGAGAGTCGACTGATAAAAACTTGACTATAGGGCGAAATAAGCCTTTTTCAATGGTTGCTTTTTCTTCGGTACTTAATGAAGATAAAACCAAATCATAAGCTTGACTGGTATACACCAGCCACATAGCTTCATTCAAGCTTTGCCAAAATAGTTTACCTGGGTTTTGTTTACCCATTTTTCTTTTTGGATGTAAAGGCAAGGTAGGATAAAGTTCAGCGTAAGCAAGCAACATGTCACGTACATAGTCAGCGTAGACTCCATCTTGGGTTAATTGATAAATAATGCCCGCATCGTACATTAATTTATAGTTTTTCTTATGGCGCTCATGAGTATAACCACCACCACCATCTTTTGGCATGGGTACTGTGATAGCCTCTGAAATTTGTTTGTCGACCGATGCTTTATTGGCAATAAAGGTACGTTTAAATTTCCCCTCTTTTTTTATAGCACTGCGCATATTTTCTACATCGCTAGTGGTTATCACCAGATTAGGACTGGTTTTTGCCATCGCTATTTGATTACCCCCTACGAAAGAGGTAATAACCATAGTGATAATGGCTAACCATCTTTTAGATAATGGCAAGTCGGAGAAAAAACATAAGGTTTTATTAAAAAAATTCATAAAGAGCTCTTATTAAAATTGCTTGTTATTTAATAGCACAGCGGTATGTGGACCTTTAGCATGTAACTCTTTCACACTAGGCGCTGCAGTTTTGTTAAAGGTGTTATTTTTAACCACCGTTATAGGCTCACCCACGGTATGTTCAATAGTAATTAATCCGCTATTCACAAAGCTATTACTGTCGATGGTAGACACTTGAACACCATGTAAAATGATTGCCGACTTAGATTTATTGCGTTTACCATTACCTACATTGTTAATCGTATTGTCTTTTAACAATAGATGAGGGCCAAAGGTACTTTCGTCTGAACCTCCACGATATAAGTTAACTAACATACCCTTAACGTTGCTAAAGGTGTTATTAACGACATTGAGGTACTCAACGTTATAAATACCTAAATCATCAATTTCTTTGTTTAATCTAAAAATATCACCGGTAATATTTTCAAAAACATTATTTTCAATATCAATAGACTGTGCAAATGCTCGACTGCCTGAATCTAAAAAGTGGAAAGAGTGGTTAACATTTAAGTCTTTAATCACACTGTTTTTCATCGCAAAACGGTAATTTTTAAACATGCCCCACTTAGCCGTTCTCACAAAAGTATTACCTGAATAGTCAGCACTATTTTTGCCACTAACCACCACACCATCAATACTTAAACTGCCACCATTATTTATTTCAAATAAGGTTGAACGACCAAACTCTAATGTAACTTTATGACGATTCTTAGCTTTAATCGACACTGTTTTATCCAGCTTAACAATTTTATCTATGGTGTAATTGCCATCTTCTAATATTAAGATATCGCCTGGCTCTGCTTGCCCAATCGCTTGATATAAATATTCACCACCGGCTTTAACTGGGGTTGTTTTTCCTGACTCAAATGCAACGTCTGGCTCTGCTTTGGCATACCATGTGGTACCTGTTTGATTTTTTTCTGTTGGCTGAAGGTTTTTTGATACACCGATACCCTTAGTGTCAGAAATTGGATATAACAAACCATTGGCAGCTCGCTGTAACACTAGATTTTTTTCTGTAATACCTGAAGCAATTTTATTATCGGTCAGCTTATTCGAAATATTATTTGAAAAGGTAATACCGCTAATATCGTCAAATACTGAAAACGGTGCTTTATTAGTGTCATTAAAAAATAAATTATTTTTAATGACACTATCTTTAGGGACGGCTGAACGTTCAGCGTCACTACCTGCCGCTAAATGCACATGGTCAATATTAATCAGAGTATTATTTTCAATTTGCGCATTAACAACCTGATGATAACGATTAATACTAGAATTTGGCACGCCATTCATAATAGTTAAACCGCTACCAAAACGGTATCCTGTTAAGCCTTCTAAATAATTATTACGTACTGTTTGATCACGGTTTATGACTCTAATACCGCCGGTATGATCAACACCATTACCAAAAAACACATTGTTTTCAATAAGATTACCATTACCATGGCGAAGCGTTAACGTACCGCGCGACTCAAAAAAGGTATTATTAACAATTTTATTTTTACCTGACTTAACAGAGACAATTTCAACTTCACCGTTACAACGGTCGAAGTAGTTATTTTCTACGGTAGTAAAAGAATTAGTTAATGAATGATGACTTGTGCCTATGCGTAATGTTTCACCACCATTTGAACCAAATATAGGGCGTGGACCAAAATAATTATGATCAATTCTATGATAGTTTTCTTGGCTATCTTCAGTTGTAAGTCTTACCGCTAGGGTAACGCCTTTATTGCGTTTACCGACTAAATGATTATGATCAAAGCGGTTATATTGACCGTAAATACCTACCCAATAATCTGATTCAAAACGGTCTGGATTACTAAAATTATCAATAACAACTTCTGTTACACGCGAATGAAAGGCTAATGTATTTTTATTTTCTCTAAACGAAATCACTTCACTGCTTGGTGTGTAGCCACTTTTGAAAACAAGTCCAGAAACAACTAAATATTTTCCAGCTAAACGTAAATTTGACTGGCCCGTAAGGAAAACCTTTCCTTTAGTTTCTGCGCTTAGTGTGATCGGTTGTTGTTTTCTTCCTTCGCCCTTAAAAAGAATTTCAAAGTTATTCCATCTACCATTAGATAACACTATGTTGTCACCCGGTTGGACTTTTTCTATGGCCTTTTTATACGCTATTTGATCGTCAACCAACCATTCTTTAGCCACTAATTGGTTTGCGGTTAACATTAAGCAAAATGTTATGCTGAGACTACATAGTAAGTAGGGTGATAATTTAGTTTTCTGCATAAAATAACCTATGAAATATAAAGTTTGAAATTTGAAATTTGACAGTTTTAATCATAAAAATTAAATAACGCCAACATATTTTGTCTTCATTAAACTGAGCCGAGCTAACATAAATGCTTTACTTAGATTTTACTTTTAACCTTTGAGTGCTATTGAGTGTCATTTCTGAAGCAATAAACAGACACCACATGGCCTTTAAATCCTCATCAATTTAATTTAACTGAAACCCATAGCGATTGTCAACCAAATTACATTACCAAAATAAGTCAAATTGGTAATGTTGTGAGTTAATTTACCATCAAAAAATGGTAAGCCTAAATTACTTTTACGTCTAGACCAAAATATTAGTTACCTCGTAAGCTAGCGTTTAATAGTTTTGCCATGAGCGAGATAAAACGATATGATTAGTTATAGATGTCATTATTATAGATATCATTATTTTACATTTAGCTAAGGAAATAATATGGGCAGCAACCGCAGACTTTTTTGGGGTATTGTAGATAAAATAGAAGCTTTAATTGATTCTGGAATTTATCCCCCCGGTAGTCGCTTACCACCAGAAAGAGAATTAGCAGAAACATTTAAGGTGAGTAGACCTACGATTCGAGAGGCGATAATAGCTTTAGAAGTTCGTGAAAAAATTGAAGTAAAAACAGGCTCAGGCGTTTATGTTTTAAAACCGGTTAACCAATTAATTGGTTTACAAAATCAAGTCAACGCTTTTGAGGTGACTCAAGCACGAGCATTAATTGAAGGTGAAGTGGCCGCTATGGCTGCAACAATGATCACCGAAGATGAATTAACTCGCTTGCATCAAACCTTAGTTGATATGGAAAATAGCCAGTATATAGCAGCAGCGGATAAAGAATTTCATCAAATCATTGCTAACGCCACTCGCAATAGCGCGATGATTTTATCAGCACAAAATCTTTGGAAGTTACGCTCTTCAACACCTGAAATTATTAAAGATTATGACAGTGTTTGTAGTAAAGATAATTCAAAAACCCTTGCTGAACATAAAGCTATTTATCAGGCGTTAAAGTTAGGAGATGCTACCCAAGCAAGACTTGCTATGCATAGTCATTTTAATCGCTTAATAAACGCATTATTTGATGCAGTAGAGTTAAGGGCTTTAGAAGAAATCAAACAAAAAAATAGTGAAAAACGCGGACTGTATTCAATTCCCAACGCTACTGAAATTTAATTAATTGTAATCTACATCATGCTAAATATAAAAGGCCTCTTCAAAAAGAGGCCTTAATTCAAACTATCTAGTCAATACTTATCACTTATTAAACCTTGCTATACCGCGGTTGTAGTTCGGCTGTATTACTAATAGCATAACCATACTAAAGACATACTAAAGAGACTAATTAGTCCCTTTAGTATGAAGTTACAGGCGAATTACTTCGCTAGTGTAGTATTAAAGTAGTCGAAAATTACTGGCACATCATGTTGACCAAGACCCGCATCAACAGCCGCTTGTAAGTTAGCAGACGTACCTTGAGCAATTAAAGACTCGCCACCTAAATCAGCAACCATTTGGTTGAAGTAACCAAGATCTTTGTTTGCGTTAGCCACAGAGAAACCTAATTTTTCTTCGCCGTCTACCGCATAGAACTTAGTGAACTGCATGAATGGAGAGTTAGATGGACCTGCAGACATAATGTCAAACAATTGTTGACCATCAACACCCGCCGCTTTTGCAACAGCAAATGCTTGTGACATAGCAGCGACCGTAGTCATACCAATGAAGTTATTAATTAACTTAGTTGTGTGACCTGCACCAAGTGCGCCAAGGTAAAATACGTTCTCGCCTTGCTCGTCAAGCACTGGCTTAACTTTGTTGAAAGTATCAATATCACCAGCAGCCATGATGTTTAATAAACCATCTTTAGCGTGTGCAGGAGTACGGCCTAATGGAGCATCAATCATGCCTGCGCCTTTAGCAGCAAGAGCAAGACCGATCTTACGAGTAGAGTCTGGAATAGAAGTACCGAAGTCAATTAATGTTTTGCCTTCACTCATCCCTGCTAAGATGCCATCTTCGGCATAAACGACTAATTCAACAACTGTTGAAGTGGTAAGAGCAAGCATTACAATGTCACTTTTTTCAGCTAATTCTTTACCTGAACTCACTTCAGTAGCATTACCGCGAGCAACAACTTTTGCAACAGCCTCTTTATTAAGATCCATTACGTTAACTTGAAAGCCGCGTGTTTGCAGGTTTTCAACCATGTTGCCGCCCATAAGGCCAAGGCCGATGAAACCTATGATAGGTTTTGTCATATCTAACTCCTAAAATTATTGGTGATTGTTTATCTGAGTGCGAACATAACTCACCTTGCTAGGCGGGCATGCTATTTTATTTGAGTAAATTAGGCTAAATATCTAAGCCTTAGATTAAGGTCTAGTGTATAAACCAAACACCCAATCTAGTATTCAAGCCATTAATAATTTTGGTATCAATACGTCATATTTATCTCGTATCTATACTGTCTTATTACAGACTTATTGTTTAGAAACACTCGAAACAATAATGAATAATCAAATACTAACCAAACCCCCACCAAGTGTCAACCAATAAATGGGTATTGGTAATAAGACAATACCGAACTCTTGGTAATAACATATTTAGGGCCTTGATAATAATTACTTGTATTAGTGTTGATAATATTCATAAAAGGGGTTTCCATAGCTTTACCCATCAACTAGCTACATAACACTGACTACCCTAACCCTTTGTTTTAGATCAACTAAAAAAATAAAATCCTATTGATTACAAATGGGACTGCTGTTAAATTGATTTATTAAAAATGAATTTATTCAACCAATAAAATCATTATTGGTAATAAAGAATGAGTTTTTTAGCGGCAGTGATGACAAGTTAAATATTGACCAATAATGGTCATGTAAGTTTAATATAAGCCTAATAAGCTAGCCTTAATGTAGTGACTATTACCGGTTATATCTGAATGCTGAACACTAAATAAGGAATAGACATTATCTTAGTATTGCGCCTGACCTAATTACCTAGCTTAGCGCTGAAACTGCATTTTGAAGTGAGTGGGTATATCTGAGTTCACTTCAAAGTGCAGAGTTACAGAGTTACAGAAAAAATTAAAGTCACTTTATGTAAGCAGCATAATTTGAGCCTAGTTATTTTTATGCTAAATTATTTATCACAGTACAAATTAGCGCAGTACAAAATATTCCAAGCAATAATCGATCAATTTAATTAATGCTACTGAGTGCTTTAATAACGCCTCTAATTTCGGCTAAACCTTTCAAGCGACCAATACAAGAATATCCAGGATTACCCTTTTTATTGATGTCGTCTAAAATTTGATGGCCGTGATCCGGCCTAATAAATATTTCATCATTATTTTGGCTTTCAACACGCTTTTTTTCTTCTTTTAATAAGGCCGAAATTATCCCTACCATATCAACATCACTGGACAGGTGCTCAGCCTCATAAAATGAGCGTTGTTCATTTTTATCTCTACTAACACCTCGCAAGTGAGCAAAATGAATACGCGAACCATATTGTTTAGCCATTTCAGGTAAATTATTATCGGGACGACTACCGTAGGTTCCTGCACATAAGGTAATGCCGTTTGCTGGACTTGGTAATGCAGAGAACAGCAGTTCTAAATCTTCTGAGGTACAAATAATGCGCGGTAAACCTAACATATCCCTTGGCGGATCATCGGGATGAATCGCTAACTTAATGCCCAATTGTTCGGCCTTAGGTAATACTTGTGATAAAAAAGAGAATAAATTTTTTCTTAAAATATCTTTACTGATGTCTTTATAATTTGCCAACATACTACGAAAGTTATCTATGGTATAAGCCTCTGTCATTTTGCCCGGCAAACCCGCGATAATATTATTGGTTAATAAGTTTTTTTCATCTTCAGACATAGCTAAAAATACGACTCTTGCTTGCTTTATTTCTGCTGCAGAATAATCATCTTCAGCCTTTTCACGTTGTAAAATAAACAAGTCAAAAGCGGCAAATTTTTGTTGGTCAAATCTTAGGGCATAACCGCCATTAGGTAATTGAAATTTTAAATCAGTACGAGTCCAATCAATTACCGGCATAAAATTATAACAAATAGTTTTAATACCAAATTTTGCTAGGTTTTCCATTGATACAATCCAAGCATCAACATAAGCTTGGTTATTTTCGCGGCCTAACTTGATATCTTCATGTACAGGAATACTTTCAACAACAGACCAAATTAAAGAAGATTGCAGGTTATTATCTTTTTCAATCAAATTTTTATGAGCCTGAATACCTGCTAAAGGCCAAACTTCACCGGTAGGTATTGTGTGTAAAGCGCTAACAATATCTGTAGCGCCCGTTTGCCTAATATCAGCAATGGTTACTGGGTCATTAGGACCAAACCATCTCCAAGCTTCACGCATTATAAAGTCTCCATTTATTACGTTTTACGTTATTAATATTTATTCAACATATTTCAGTTGCCGTTATCATTTGAAAGTTTCTTGGCTAGCCTATTAGCTGACTCAACAGCCAGTTCTTTGATTTCATCAATGCAGAGTCCATCAACTATTGCCCGGATAACACTCCAGAATAGACATGCCCGAATCTGTTTGGTACTCAAATTCGCTAACGCCTGCCGGGCAAAAAAAGCGATCCCACTGCTTGAGCTGGGTAACTTCGTCTCCAATAAGCAATGTTCCCGAACCACAAGTCACAATGCCATAGAAAAAGGCCTCTTCTTTACGCTTAACGCTGCTATTAACTGATGTTCTTTTTACGGTGAAACAAGATGTATCGTCTGCACCGATCAGTTCTTCAAGACTATTGCCATGCTCATCACTAGAGAGGGTTTTAGGTTTGCAGCGAAATTCTGCATCTATTTTTTCGGGAGGAACGGGGTCTAAATTAAATACGTCTAATGCAGTTTCTATATCCCTACCCATGAATCTTGCTTGTTCAGGTATCACGTAGCCACAACGCTCAAATTCAAATCTTACGGCTAAATCTGAAGGCTCCATAATCTCTAACATAAGAATACCTTCGCCTAAAGCGTGAGGACGCCCGCCGGGCAGTAGAAATACATCACCGGTTTTAACTGGAATACGATCAAAACAGCTTTCTATTGATGCAATATCTTGGGTTTCTATCCATTTTTTAAGCTGCTCTCGACTAGGAGAGCGTTGAAACCCTGCGTAAATATATGGTTCACTAACCTCAGCACGCGTTTCAAGGATCACATAAGCTTCGGTTTTGCCGCGGGGTAAACCAAGGCGCTTTTCAGCAAACTCTCGAGTTGGATGGGCCTGAAAATGTAATCGGGTGGAACTATCCAAATACTTGACCAATGGAATGTCATCCATCGAACGCATGGTGTCGTCATTTTTCCCCAAAAAATACCCTTGATTTGTTTGCAGTAAATCACGAAAGGGAACTGACTGCCCTGCCTCATCGGTTACCATAGCCAAACCTTCCGAGATATGCTCTCGCCCGATATTACGAGCTTGCACTGTAGAGCCAATCCAATCTTCTGGAAAGCTTGAGTCTTGAGGGCTTTCTTTGCCTTCAATCGTATCTAGCAACTTGCCACCTTGATAGGTTCGCCAAACACGGTTAGCCGTAAACTTAATTATTTTATTCATCGTTATGATTCCATCAAAAATTTGTCTCAGCACTTACTGATAAAAGTAAATACATCTGCCAGCGAGTTATCCCCTACTGATGGGGGTGCTGGCTAATAAGGTATCGCCATTTTTGGCACAACAAAGCGCCTGCCTAAAGCGCCGATCTAGAGCGCCTGTAATGTTGAAATAATGCCGTTGTAGCTCATGTAACTCATGACCAAAGCAAAGACGAATATCATCGACAATATAACATTGGTGATCTTTGAAAATTTATGCACTCCCATTAGGCTTTTTATATTACCTATATAGAAAATGCAGGCCACAGTCGCAGGCAGCAACAAAGCGCCAAAAGCCTGAGAGCCAACCATTATTGCAATAGGTTTGGCGTTAAAAATCGGTACAATTAAACCTAAAGAAGAGATCAGCAAAGCCATTATTCGATAGCTTGGTCTCTTTAAATTGGGCTTTCGCTGATGAAAGTCATCTAGCAGCCATGGCAGTAAGGCTACATTAGGAAATTGTGAAGACACGCCTGCAGCTATCAGTCCTATGGTAAAAATAGCGACGGCAGCTGAGCCCGCTAAAGGTTCTAGTAGGTAAATCATTTGCGTCACATTAACTAAAGTGATCCCTTGAACAAACAAAGACCCTGCAGCAGCCGCCATAATTGAGGTACTGACGATAAACATGAGAAAGGCTGAGAACAGCGCATCTCTATTTTGGGCCTTTAAGTCGGCCAAGGTCCAACCGGCTTCTTTTACGAGTATGGTTCTTAGGATAAATAGCCCAGAAAAAACCGTGGTACCTACCATGGACGCGATCACCAAAAATGCATTTTTATCTGCGCCAGTATCGGGAACATTGGGAACCATACCTTGCAAAATTTCCATAGCAGGAGGCATCAAAATAATAAAATTAATTAAAAAACAAACCGACATAATGGCGACAAAAATGGCCAACACCTTTTCAAATACTTCTGTTCTGCCAATCAAAAAAATCAGATAGACAAAGGTGATAAAAAATAGAGCGAAATAAAGCGGCGATATACCGCCATCAATAAAGTTTTTCGACCATTCATAACAAACATCGGCTAAAATTCCCATCACACCAATAACACTGCCGCATATCTGAGTAGTAAGCGCTACGATAAAAAATATCGCTACCGCTGGATGGATATGCTTTCTAAAAGATTGTAGAGCAGTAAGGCCTGTTACCAAGGTAAATTTGCCAAACAGGTGAATCAAAAAATAGGTAATGGCACAAGAAATAAAGATGGTCCATAGCAACGACATGCCATAGTCTGCTCCAGCTTTTGCCATAGCGGTAACGCTGCCAGTACCGACGGTAAAGCCAAATAAAAATATTCCCGGCAGTAGCGACTTAAAAAGCTTCTTAATGTTATTCATTGTCGTTGTTCCCAGCAGTGAGGATGACCCAAAAGGACATATCTGTTAGTGCAATAGCGGGCGTAAAACCTGCCATAACCCAAGGTGCTATTATTGTGTAGTGAGTGGCTAAACCTTGCTTTAAGTCAGTGATACGATCTTTTTTAACACCAAGCTCACCGTCTAAAAGTAATCCGAATGGCACATCGCGGTCATAATATTTAGTGTTTAGCTCAGCAAACTTAACTATTGCCTCAGCATATATCTGTTGAGCATTGTTAAGACTAGCGCCGCTTACAGTCGAAGCATTTACAGCCGATGCTGCTAGCGCACAAGTAACGCCAAACAATGTGGCCTTTACCCTTTTCATCACGTATTGGTTAAATATCATCATTTTCATGCTTATTATATGATTAGGTAGTACAAGACTATTGATATATATCCAGTTGGTCAACCAATTTGTCATATCAGTTAATCCTAAAGCCATTATCCCTAGATAATTTAGACTATTAAAGCCAATAAAGGATGAAAAATTATATTATATTGAAATAAATATCGCTTCAATACAAACATTGATATTATTCAATGAAAATACACATAATAAAAATTAATCATTTAAATCAATATCATAAATCATTAACGCATTAAAAATAACATGGTGGTAAAGTCAATCGCCCCTATTGGTAAGTGTAAAAATGGATTTTATTATTTATTTTGTATAACCAAGGGGTTGACCTTTTCTGTTTTTATTGTAATTATCTGTTCAGATTCTTTATGGGTATTAAGTATTTTACTTTTAGGGAGTTTCAATTCTTTGGGGTCAACTTTTATTAATTACAGATGTGGTTTTTGGAATATTTACAAAATATATTGCAAAAAAACTACACAGGGGAAATCTATGAGACAAAAATTATCTAAAATAACCTTAGCGGTTCTTTCAGCTACCTCGCTGAATTTTGCAGCGGCGGTAAATGCACAAGAAGTAGAGACAGAAGCAGAAGCAAAAAAAGCAGTTGAAGTCATTCAGGTCACTGGCATGCGAAGCTCTCTAACCACAGCACTTGCAGAAAAACGTGATACGGCTAATTTAGTCGAAATAATAATGGCTACAGATATAGGTAAGCTACCTGATCAGAATCTTGCAGAGGTGCTGGAGAACGTTACCGGCATTCAAATTACCAGAACAGCGGGTATTGGTACCGGTGTACAAATCCGTGGTAGTAACGCTAACCGTGTTGAAATTAACGGTGCCTCCACTGTAGGTTCAGGCTCTGGACGCAGTGGTATGAATTTTGAAGATCTTTCGGCTGCCATTATTGCAGGCGTTGAAATCACTAAATCTCCAGAAGCTAAAACTACCGAAGGCTCTATTGGTGGTACTATAAATTTACGTACTATTCGTCCGCTTGAATTGACAGAAACATTGGGATCTCTTCGTGTACAAGGTGAAGACAGTAGCCTGACCACTGATGGTGTTCAACCAAGAATGTCAGGTGCATACGGCGATAACTGGGAACTAGATTCAGGTAAGTTTGGTTTCATTATTAGTGGTAGCTACGCTAAACAAGAAGCGACTTCATTCCGCCCTCGTGTCGACCGTGACGGCAGCCTTGTTGAAAACCGTAACGCGGACGTTTATAGAAGCGGAAGCCTAGAAGATCAGGCAACTAAAAGACCTGTTGCTCAAGATTTCGACTTTCTTGGTATTCAATTTCTAAATCAGGAATTAGAAAATTTTGAATACGAAACTACCAACATTGCCACTACCTTTGAATTTGCTCCAAACGACAACATGAAGTTTTTCTTCGATGCTGTTATTACCGACCAAGAACGTCGTCAAGAAAGTACGCGAGTGCAAGGCTCTGGTGTGAGTAGTGTACTTAACTACACCCTGCCTACTGAGTTTGAAACAATAAATTTTGGTTCACTTGGTGGTGTTAATCTAGGTAGTATTCAGGCGGCAAGCAGAGGTACCATTCAACCAAACATCGCTGTTGATGATGACGATCCAAATTTACGTTTTAATAGTGATACCGGTGCACGTATAACAGACACGCAAGTCTTTAGACTTGGTGGTGAGTGGCAAGGTGATCACTTATTTGTCAGTGCCGAGTTATCTAGTGCAAGCTCTGATACTGTTACACCGTCATTAAACACGCAATTAAACTTTATTAACCCTAATCCACTAACACCACTTGATGGTTCTAGTAATGATAACAGCGTACCTTTTATTTATGATTTAACGGGCGACTCGTTGGCATTCGGTATCGATTTCGCATCGCCATTCGCACCAACAGTGGCAAATTTACTTGATCCTAACAATGTTGTATTGGATCAGGTCGATATTAGTAGAAGCACCACAGACAACTCTGAAGACGCATTCCGTATCGACTCTACGTACTTTATAGATGATAATATGGTGACTTCTGTTGATTTTGGTTATCGCTATAACATGACCAAACATGACTCAGTTAACATATCTGATCGTATTGGCGGTTTCAGCAAAATGGTCGATAGCCCAAATGGCGCTATGTTTTCAGAGCTGCTTGTTGCCGGCCCTAGTCACTTTGGTGATGCTGACGGCAGAGAACTAGCACTGCGTAATTTCTTAATTGTGAACCCAGATCTTGCCTTCAATAATCCAGACCTTGTTATATCTACATTAGAAGCAGCCATCATTGCACACGGTGGTAAGCAAGACTTATCAGACCTTACACCGTCAGATACCGCTATCTTTGGTATCGAAGAAAAAACGCATGCACTTTATGCCCAAGCAAACTTTGAGTATGAAATGTTCCGCGGTAACTTCGGTGTACGCCATGTATCAACAGATATTGAATCAAGAGGTAATACAGTCATCAATGGTGTTGCATCACCAACAACAAACAAGGGTGATTATAGCTACACACTACCTCGTTTGAATTTGGTTGCAGACGTAAGCGATGATGTTGTTCTGCGCTTAGGCTGGGGTAAAGATATTCTACGTCCTAGTTTTGACAAATTAAATACTTCAGTTTCATTTGGTACTAACGAAAATCAGTCAGTAGAAATTGGTAACGCAGCCCTAGAGCCTGAAGAAGTTACCTCGTTTGATCTTTCAGCGGAATGGTATTTTGCCGAAGCGGCGGTAGTCAGTATCGGTTATTTCAAGAAAGATCGTAGCAACTTGTTTGTTACTCAATTAGAAAGTGCTTCAACTGATGCCATTGGCTGGCGTGAACCAGGTCCTACATGTGCTGGTGGTGGTATCTATAACCCAGCCGTGCAACCTAATGCGATAGGAGATCCAAATACCACTGGCTTATGTGTTGATGTTGAAACGCTATCTAATGATTCAGCAACAACCACTCAAACCGGTATAGAAATGGCTTTCCAATATGACCTTTCAAGCTTTGAGAAAGACTTAGGTTGGGCGTCAGGATTTGGTGTTGTGGCTAACTACACTATCCAAGAATATAAAGGCGGTTCAGCTTTTTATTCTTCGGCTAAACGCGGAACGGATATCCTTAATGCAATACAAGGTATTTATGACGACTCAAACTTTGTAACCTATGAGTCTGAACGAGGTCTACTTGACTTCTCAGAAAATGCTTACAATGTTGCCGTGTACTATGAGAAGTTTGGTCTTTCAGCAAGATTACGTTATACATGGCGTGATACCTTCCGTACAGAGGATACTGCTGCAGGTGCTAGCTTAAACTCTACATTAGGTTTCCCTGTTACTACCCATGACAGAGGGCAACTTAATGCTAGCGTAAGTTATGACGTGACTGCGAAGTTAAATATTGGTCTTGAAGCCGTTAACTTAACTGAGTCAGACATTACACAATCTTGTGTTAATGAAGGCGCTATGTTGTGTGCTCAAGGTATAACTGACCGTCGTATTACCTTTGGTGCTAGCTACAGGTTCTAAGAAGTAAGAAATGGCGCTACATCTAAGCAGATAACTGTATTACGCTTGATGTACGCGCTACCTTTAGAACATAAACGCTTATAAGGCATTAGTCTTATAAGCGTTTACATTTAAAACATCTACTCAGTCATTAACCTGTCATTACGCTAGTTAATGACTTTTTTATTTTTATAGTTTCTATACCTAAAGTTATGCTTTAGTCAGTTTGGTCTTGAGAAGTAGTCAAATTAATCTAATGTCAAATATTACGATTTTTCAATAAGGTGAATAAAAACTTTTATGATTAATCCATTTTTATCGCGTTGATCTCCCTCACCACAAAACCATCAAATAAGAGCACAATATGAACTTACTTCTGAAGCAACTAAATTTATCCAAAATAGCGAATAATCAAAAAGTTTCAACACCCAAATACGATAGAGAAAACACCGACATTGGTATTGTTCATCTTGGCCCTGGGGCTTTTCATCGTGCTCATCAGGCTGTTTATACCGAAAATGCCATGAATTTGTCCGGTGGCCATTGGGGGATTTGTGGTGTTTCGCTGCGCAGTGCAACCGCACGAGATATTTTAGCCGAGCAAGATAATTTGTATACCTTAGCCATTTTAGATAAAAAAGTTAGCTATCAAGTTATCGGGGCAATAAAGCAAGTGTTAGTTGCCAGCGAGCAAAGCGATGACGTTCTCGCTCGTATGTCTGCAGCAAGCACAAAACTGGTTACCTTAACCATTACCGAAAAAGGCTATTGTTTAGCCTCAGACGGCTCTTTAGATTTAAATCATCCCGATATTAAACATGACTTAGAAAAACCGACAACGCCTATTAGTGCTATTGGTTTTATTGTAGAAGCACTTAAACAAAGAAAACTAAACCATATTAAAGCCTTTAATGTGCTGAGTTGCGATAACGTCTCTAGCAATGGTGACAAACTGCGCCGTGCTGTTGTAGATTATGCCGGACAATTTGATAGCAAGCTTCAAACATGGATAAATAACCATGTTGCCTTTCCAAATGCCATGGTTGATAGCATTACCCCTAAAACAGAAAGCTATACCATTGAGGCCGTATCAAAAGCCATGGGTTTACAAGACAACTGGCCGATACAAAGAGAAGAGTTTAGCCAATGGGTTATCGATAATAAGTGGCAAGGTGAGCGTCCTGATTGGGAAAAGGTTGGCGTTATATTTACCGATGACGTCGCTGGTTTTGAACAAGCAAAATTAAGGTTACTCAACTGCTTACATTCAACATTAGCCTACGCCGGCTCACTGGCCGGCTTTGAAACCATATTTGATGTTGCAAGCGACGAAGAATTTTATCAATTTATTACCAAACTCGCTGCAGAGGAAATTATTGGCTCATTTACACCACCAAAAGAGTTAGATGTAAAAATTTATAGTAATGATATTATTCAGCGTTTTTTAAACCCTAATATTCGTCATTTATTAGCGCAAATAGCCTTTGATGGTTCACAAAAAGTGCAAATGAGAATTTTACCTATTATTGCAGATAACTTAGCCCTAGGACGCCCTACTCAGTTGCTTTCTTTATCATTAGCTTGCTGGTTTGAGTTTATTTGCACGGCATTAAAAGCAGGAAAAGAAATTGTTGACCCTATGGCGAGCAACTTCGCTACTATGCCTAAATTGCTTAGCGATAATGTGCTAGAAGTCGTTGAAGCCTTTTTAAATATCGACTCAATTTTTGGTCCAGCACTCAAAAATAACCACTCATTAAAAGCCCAATTAGCCCGCAGTTTAACCGCGATACGTCTTGGCGACATTAAGCAAATTAGTCAAATGGTAAAGGCCTTATCTTAAAGCCAAGTGTTGCTTTGAAATGGTTAAGTAACAAAGGCCCGTTTTTAAAGAGTTACCTCTTCAGAGCATGGCGACACGGTTAACGCTGAAGATGTTATTTTAAAAATAACATCTTTGATGATACCGCAGCGCTAATGGGTGATAAATAAATGCTCCATGGCGTTTTGTACCCAAAGCAGCATAAAAGAATAACAATTTTTGTCACCATGTAAAGTCGATACGAGCAAAAATCTATGCTTTATTTTTTTGCAAATAGTGCATTAAATAACCGTTTAAATTGCTTAAGCCCTGTATCTGTCAAAACAACAGCTTTGGCTTTGCCATCAAAGTCCGTTAAAGCGGGGGAAGATCATGATCCGTTTAAGCGTGTTGTTAGTTGCTTTGGATTAATTGCAGTGCTAACATTTGTGAGTACAATGCTAATTTAAGGTAACTTATAATGGACACTCGTATTCAATTTAGAATTGATGAAGAAACGAAACGTTTGGCGCAACTAATGGCTGAAAGCCAAGGCCGTACTCTTAGCGACGCATGCCGAGAACTTGCAGAAGGTTTAGCAGAAGAACAGAGAAAAACTATGAGCCATGATGCATGGTTATCGGAACAAATAAATGCAGCATTTGACAAGTTTGATAACGGAAAAGCTAATTTTATTGTACATGATGAAGCAAAATCATTAATGGAAGCAAAAAAACATAAAATCCGTAATAGAAACAAATCATGATCTTTTGGGAAGAAGAATCACTAAATGATCGTGAAAAAATATTTGAATTTCTTTTTGATTTTAATCCAAGTGCAGCAGAAAAAACTGATCAAACTATTGAAGCTAAAGTTGAAAACTTACTAGAACACCCACTAATGGGTGTTAAAAGAGATATTTTTCGTGGAAGAGTGCTAATCATTCCAGAAATATCAATGATTGTTTCTTATTGGGTCGATGGTGATACGATTAGAATAATGCGAGTTTTACACCAAAAGCAGAATTTCCCACCAGAAAATTAACTATGAAAATTAACTATGCCACCCATGATAATTCCTTGACGTGGGGAGTCATACTAACAATTAACTATGCCACCCATGATAATTCTACGGAATTAACTATGAATTAACTATGCCACCCATGATAATTCCTTGACGTGAATAAATTAACTATGCAAATTAACTATGCCACCCATGATAATTCTACGCAATAATAATGCTCTGAAACACGGCTATCCATTGGTCAACAAGAATGCATGTACTTCATATGCTAAGCCTTTGTATATCGATTTTTATATATTTTGATTAAATGAGTGGATTTCAGGCAAGTGGTACTTGCTACCCCAAAGTAGCCGTATTTTTCTTGCTGTCTTAGCATGTAGTTAAGTTTAAGCGCTATTCAAACAAGCTTGAGCATTGGCTTTACCGTGTGCTCGCTTTAAACCCACGTGTTCAGTAAATTCACACAAATGCTCCGCGGTGCCCACCGCGCCAGTGAATATACCTTCAAAGTTTGTGGTGAGTTTTAGCCAACTTTTATCGCTGATGTGCAGTCTTGACAGTATATTGGCAGTTTTAGTATCGATAGCGCCTCGTTTGTCTTCTTTTATTACGCGACCTGTTTCATCTACTAGGGTTAAATAATCCTTCAAGCTAAAGCTGATACCTGAGGTTTTCACTTGATGTTCATTACCAGTAAAAGGTAATAACGTTGTCGGTTGCTCTCCCATGATGGCTGCTTTGATACGAAGTTGAATACTGGTAAAACTCGATTGTTCCGGTGTTGGCGCAATGCTCGCACGGACTGGATTTAAATCTACATAAGCCATACAAGCGAGTAATGCACCTTCATCGAGCAGGGCTTGAGATTTGAAGCGTCCTTCCCAAAAGTGGCCAGTACATTTGTCTTCTTTATTGGCTTGTCGAGCAATAGGCTCGTTTAATGCCCGCATAAACCAACTGACATCGATTAAGCGCTGTTTATAGACCTGCGCTGTTTCTTCAACCATTTCCATTTCGAATGTAGTTAATGATTGCTCTCGCTGATATTTACGGGTCAACATGGTGCCTTTAAACAACTTATGCCAACGAGACAGTACATCTAGCGTAGTCCAGTTATTAACTTGTTCACTATCAACATGAAGTACTAAATGTAAGTGATTATTCATGACAGCGTGAGCACAAATATCAATAGCAAATACCTGAGATAATTGAAAAATACGTTTTTCAATCCAACTACGTCTATGCTCATAGCTGACACCGGTTTCTTTATCAACACCACATAAAAAGGCTTTGCGGACGGTTCGACTGCAAATATGATAGTACGGCGTATCAGATAAACTAATTTGTTGTGAACGAGGCTTGGGCATAACAATCACCACACTTGAAAAGGGTAAATTAAGTGTAGTTTATTGTTGAAAAAACAAACAAGTTATTATGGGTGGCTTAATAAAAAGTAATGGGTGGCTTAATAAAAAGTAGCTTAATAAAAAGTAACGACGAAATGAGTAAGGTAGGCGCTGCTAACAAATAAGTTAGTAATCCACGAATATCAGCATGATAACCGACGAAATTACTTGCTTCATTCTATGCGTTAACTCACTTAATACTAAAAGTGAAT